>DAORUD010000053.1:0-18026 GCA_035433005.1 Arenimonas sp.
CGCCGCCTGCCACGCCGCGGCGCGGCCGAGCTGGTTGCTGCGGCCCTCGACGAAGTTGTCGAAGGTGTAGTGGCTGTCGAGGTTGCCCGAGAACGCCACCGGCGGCGCGGCGCTGCCGCTGCGGCTGGCGCTGACCGGTCCGGCGGCAGCCGCGGCGCTGGCGTCCGCGCGCTTGATCGAACCCACTTCCAGCGCCACCGGGGCCGGGCCGCCCACGAAGTGCGCCATCAGCTCGCGGATGCGGGCCAGGTAGTGTTCGCGCACCCGGTCCACCACGAAGGCATTGGGCGCGTACAGGGTCAGGCCCTCGGCGCCGGCCTGTGCCTGCAGGGGCCGGAGCCAGGCGTGTATTTCTTCAGCCGGCAGTTCGGCTTCCAGTCGTTCCAGGCAGCGGGGCCAGGCAGCATCCATGTTCAAGCGAAAGTCCGGGGAGCAGCGGCGCCAGGGCGCAGCTGTGGATAAGTGGTCGGGGCGTGAAGCATAGCGCCGCCGGCCCCGGGCCGCCACGCGCATCTGGCTTGACGGACCCGCCGGCAAGCCGCTATAGTCCACGGTCTTTTCCGCCCCAAAATCAATCGAGTGCCATCATGGCGACCAAGCGCACCTACCAGCCCAGCAACCTCAAGCGTAAGCGCGACCACGGTTTCCGTGCCCGCATGAAGACCGCCGACGGCCGCAAGATCCTGTCGCGTCGTCGTGCCAAGGGTCGTGCCCGCCTGGCCGTCTGACGCGCTGCCGCCGGTTCTCCGGCGGCAACCCAGCGGGCCGTGAAAACCACCCCGCCCGCTACCTCCCTTTCGTTCCCCCCGAGCGTGCGCCTGCACGCTTCCGCCGAATACCAGGCGGTGTTCAAGGGGGCGAAACGGCTGACCAGCCCACACCTGCGACTGCATGCCCACGTCCGGGCCGAGGCCACCGTGCCCCGGCTCGGCGTCACCGTGTCCAAGAAGGTGGACAAGCGCGCCGTCGGCCGCAACCGCATCAAGCGGGTGGCGCGCGAATTCTTCCGCCACGAAAGGGCGCACCTGCCCGCCGGCGACTACGTGGTCCTGGTGCAGCCCGGCGCCAAACTGCTGGCCAACGCCGAGCTTCGCGCGCAGCTGCAAACCCTGTTCGAGCGCGCCCGGTCGTTGAAGCCCGCGCCCACGCCCGGCACAATGCCGGCCTCCCCGGGCGCGTTGGAACGCCCCGCCTCCGATTCCTGACCGAGACCTTGTGCCCGGCCCCGGCCCCACGCCGGTGCCAGCAGCCTGCCCATGAACCAGACCCGCTCGTTCCTCCTGATCGCCTGGCTTGCCGTCGCCTTCCTTCTGTTCCTGGAGTGGAACAAGGCCCCGGTCGCGCCCGCTCCCACCGCGACCAGCCAGCCGGCCGCCGCTGCCGCCGCCGCCGCGACGCCCTCGGGCTCGGCCATCCCGGACGCCAACGCCATTCCCTCGGCGGCCGCCATCCCGGGCACGGTGCCGGAGCCTGCCCTCCCCACCGCCGCGGCCGGCGCGCCGGCCCAGGCCCCGCTCACCGTCACCACCGACGTGCTGCGCCTGCAGATCGACCCGCGCGGCGGCAGCCTGGTGGGCGCCGAACTGCTGGCCTACCCGGTCAACAAGAACCAGCCCGACATCAAGGTGACCCTGCTCGACACCGACCCGCGCCACTTCTCGGTGGCGCAGTCCGGCCTGGTGTCCGTGGCGGGCGGCGCCGGTGCCGCACCGAGCCATGAAGCGCTGTTCCGCGCCGAAGACGGCCGCAGCGAGTACCGCCTGGCCGACGGCGCCGCGCAGCTGGAAGTGCCGCTGGTGTGGACCGACGCCGCCAGCGGCCTGACGGTCCGCAAGACCTACGTGTTCACCCGCGGTTCCTACGCCATCACCCAGCGCCAGGAAATCCGCAACGCCGGCACCACCCCGTGGCGCGGCGCTGCCTACGAGCAGCTGCTGCGCTCGCCGCCGCCGCCGGCCCCGCGCACCTCCGGCCTCACCAACCCCGAGGCCTACAGCTTCGTCGGCGCGGCCTGGTACAGCCCCACCGAGAAGTTCGAGAAGTTCAAGATCGCCGACATCTTCGAGGACGGCCCGCAGTCGCGCGACGTCACCGGCGGCTGGATTTCCATGCTGCAGCACCACTTCGTGCTGGCCTGGGTGCCGGACAAGAGCGAGCCGCAGAGCTTCTCGCTGGCCGCCCTGGACGGCAGCACCCGCTACCTGGTGCGCGGCGTGAGCGGCCAGATCGAAGTGGGCCCCGGCCTGTCGGTCACCCGTGAATCCACGCTGTGGGTCGGCCCCAAGCTGCAGGGCCAGCTCGAGGCGATCGCGCCGGGCCTGAAGCTGACGCTGGACTACGGCATCTTCACCTTCCTCGCCCAGCCGATGTTCGACTACGTGCTCAAGCCGCTGCACGACCTGACCGGCAACTGGGGCTGGGCGATCATCCTGACGGTGCTGATCATCAAGATCGCGCTGTACTGGCTGTCGGCCAAGCAGTACCGCAGCTTCGCCAAGATGCGCGCCATCCAGCCGCGCATCGAAGCGCTCAAGGAGCGCTACGGCGAAGACAAGCAGAAGTTCCAGATGGCGATGATGGAGCTGTACAAGAAGGAGAAGGTGAACCCGGCCGCCGGCTGCCTGCCGATCCTGATCACCATTCCCATCTTCATCGCGCTGTACTGGATGCTGCTCGAGAGCGTCGAGATGCGCCAGGCGCCGTGGATCGGCTGGATCCAGAACCTCACCGCGCCCGACCCGTACTTCATCCTGCCGGCCATCAACCTGGCGGTGATGTACCTGACGCAGAAGATGACGCCGACGCCGGGCATGGACCCGATGCAGAAGAAGATCATGACCTTCATGCCGCTGGTGTTCGGCGTGATGATGGCCTTCTTCCCGTCCGGCCTGGTGCTGTACTGGTGCACCAACGGCATCCTGGGCCTGGCCCAGCAGTACGTCATCACCAAGCGCCACGGCGAGTCGTCCACGGCGGTTGCCGGCAAGTAAGAACTGTTGGCCACGGATTCGCGCGGATGAACGCGGATCAAGGGCCAGGAAGAATGGAAGGAAGGGAGGCGGGCAACCGCCTCCCTTTTCATTGGGCGGTCGCTTGGCCGGTCGGTGGCCGTGGCGTGAATCGGTGGCCGGGGTTTTCTGCCACCATTCGCCCATGACGCCACGCGACACCATTGCTGCCATTGCCACCGCCGCCGGCGCCGCGGGCGTGGGCATCGTGCGCCTGAGCGGGCCGGCTTGCCGCGCCATTGCCGCCACCCTGCTCGGCCGCCCGCCCGAACCGCGTTACGCGCACTACCTGCGCTTCCGCGACGCCGACCGTTCGCTGATAGACGACGGCCTGCTCATATTCTTCCCCGGCCCGCACTCCTACACGGGCGAGGACGTGCTGGAGCTGCAGGGCCACGGCAGCCCCGTGCTGCTGGCCCGGCTGCTGCGCCGCTGCCTGGCGCTGGGCGCGCGGCCGGCGCGGCCGGGCGAATTCACCGAGCGCGCATTCCTGGAAGGCCGCCTGGACCTGGCGCAGGCCGAGGCCGTGGCCGACCTGATTGCCGCGGGCAGCGAAGCCGCGGCCCGCGCCGCGCGGCGTTCGCTGGAGGGCGAGTTCTCGCGGCGCGTGGACGCCACGCTGGAAGGATTGACCGCGCTGCGCGTGTGGATCGAGGCCGCGCTGGACTTCCCGGACGAGGAGATTGATTTCCTGGCCGCGCCCGAGCTCGGCCAGCGCCTGCAGTCAGTGGCCGCCAGCCTGGCCCGGCTTCGCGCCGACGCCGAGCGCGGCAAGCGCCTGGTGGACGGCCTGCACGTGGTGATCGCGGGCGCGCCCAACGTCGGCAAGTCGTCGCTGCTCAATGCGCTGGCGGGCGAAGAGCGCGCCATCGTGACCGACATCGCCGGCACCACCCGCGACCTGCTGCGCCAGGACATCACCCTGGACGGCATCGCGTTGACGCTGGTGGACACCGCCGGCCTGCGCGACAGCGACGAGCCGGTCGAACGCGAAGGCATCCGCCGCGCGCACGGCGAACTGGCCAAGGCCGACCTGGTGCTGGCCGTGCTGGACGACAGCCGCCCCGGCCTGGCGATGCCCGACATGGACGTGGCCGCGCCGGTGCTGTGGCTGCACAACAAGGCCGACCTCACCGGCCAGCCTCCCCGGTGTGAACAGCGCCCCGATGGCCGCCACCTCTGGCTGTCGGTGCAGACCGGCGCGGGCCTGGAGGCGCTACGCGCCGAGCTGCGCGCCGCCGCCGGCCTGGGCGAAGGCGGCGAGGGTGGCTTCAGCGCCCGCGCCCGCCACCTGGACGCGCTGGCGCGCACGGCTGCCGCGCTGGAGCGTGCGGCGGCCCAGCTGCACCGCGGCGCCGGCGAACTCGCGGCCGAAGAGCTGCGCCAGGCCCAGGACGCCCTGGGCGAAATCACGGGCCGGGTGGACGCCGACGCGCTGCTGGGCCGCATCTTCGGCGACTTCTGCATCGGCAAGTAGCGGGCGCTTGTGCCCGGCCTGGCGCCAGGCGCCGGGGCGGGCGGCCGGAATGCGGGCCATTCTGTGCGCCGGATCAAGTTTCGAGACGCATCGTGCTTGACAAAGCGGCCAAACTCTTATGTGCTGAACGTCATGGTTTAGTGATTATTTCAGGGGAAAGACATGAACGTTTCGAACTCCTCCTCCCCGCGCGCCCTGCGCTGGGCCATCGCCGTCGCCCTGGGCCTGGCCCTGGTGGCCTGTTCCAAGGACGAGCCCGCCACGTCTGAACCCGCCGCCTCGGCGCCGGCCCAGCCCGCCGGCCCCAGCGCCGAGGAACTCGCCGCGCAGCAGGCCGCCGAAGCCGCCAAGGCCGCGCTGGCCAACCTCAGCGTGGACGAACTGCGCACCCGCGGCAGCCAGGCCCTGCGCGAACAGCGCCTGTATGCGCCGGCCGGCGACAGCGCGATGGAGTACTACCTGGCCCTGCGCGAGAAGAGCGAAAAGCCCGACGCTTCGGCCGAAAGCGCCCTGATCGACCTGATGCCCTACGCCATCATCGCCGCCGAACAGGCCATTGGCCGCGAGGACTTCGCCGAAGCCGAGCGCCTGCGCTCGCTGATCGCCAAGACCGACGCCCAGGCGCCGGCCCTGCCGCGCATCACCGACGCCATCGCCAAGGGCCAGGCCGGTGCCGCCGACCGCGTGGCCCAGGAAGCCGCCCGCGAGGAACAGCGCCTGCGTGACGCCGAAGCCGCCGCCCAGCGCGCCGCCGCCGAAGCCGCCGCCGCCGCCGCCGCGCCCGCGACGCCCGCTCCGGCCCCGGCCCAGCCGGTCCCGGCTCCGGCGCAGCCAGCCCCGGCTCCGGCGCAGCCGGCGCCTGCCGCCGCCCAGCCCACGCCGCCGCCTGCCGCCACCCCGGCTCCGGTGGCGCGTCGCTCCACGCCGGTGGGCGTGCGCACCCCGCAGCCCAGCTACCCGCGTGAAGCGGCCCGTTCGGGCGTCACCGGCGAAGTGACCGTCGAAATCAGCATTGCCGCCAACGGCACGGTGACCGACGTGCGCGTCATCCGCGCCCAGCCGCGCGGCCAGTTCGACCGCGCCGTACTCACCACCGTTCGCGGCTGGCAGTTCGAGCCGATGGACGGCCCGGCCACGCTGACGCGCACCTTCACCTTCCGCCCGTAACCGGCGCGAAGCGCAAACAGAAAAGGCCCGGCATTGCCGGGCCTTTTTCATTGGCGAATGCGGGAGGGCCGTCAGGCGGAGACGGCCAGCTGTTCGCGGTGGTAGATGCGCACCGCAATCCAGCCCAGCACGATGGCCAGCGCCAGGCTCGCCCCGAAGCTGAGTGCGAAATCCACCAGCGCCACCGCCTCGCCGCGGGCCAGGGCCATGATCAGCACGTTCTGGGAAAGCAGCGGCACGGCCGACATCCACAGCTCGCCCTTCATCGGGTTGATCATCAGGATCACCGACGGCAGCATCGGCAGCAGCATCAGCAGCGACAGATAGGTCTGGGCTTCGCGGTAGGACTTGGCGTAGGCCGCCACGATGGTCTGCAGCGACGCGAACACCATCACCAGCGGCACCATCAGCAGGCCCGCGCGCAGGATCAGCCCCGCGCCGAAGTCCACCTTCATGCCCAGCCGGTCCAGCGGGATGTACTGGAACGCGATGGCGAACGCCACCAGGCTCAGCATCATGCTCACCATGGCGAAGCCGAAGGTGGCGCCCAGCTTGCCCAGCACGATCTCGGCGCGCGAGGCCGGGTTCACCAGCAGCGGCTCCAGCGACTGCCGCTCGCGCTCGCCCGCCGTGGTGTCGATGGCCAGGTACATGCCGCCCAGGAACGCGCCCAGCACCAGCAGGTAGGGCAGGAAGCTCAGCAGCTGGCCCGCACGCTGCTGCGTGCTGGCGATGTCGCGCTCGGCCACCGCCACCGGCGACAGCACCGACGCAGGCATGCCGCGCGCCGCCACCCGCAGCGCCGACTGCAAACGCCCGTAGCCTTCCAGCAGCCCGGTCAGGCGCGCCACCGGGGCGCGGCTGTCCTGGTCGGAGCTGTCGAACAGCACCTGCACCTGCGCGGTCTCGCCGGCGCGCCAGTGCGTGGCGTAGTCGGCCGGGATCACCAGCACCGCGCGTGCATCGCGGCTGCGGATGGCCTTGTCGGCGTCGGCCGGCGCGTCCTTCACCACCATGCCCTGCTGCTGCAGCCAGGCCACCAGGTTGGGCGCGTTGGCCGCGCCCACCACCGGCACCTCCAGCGGCTTCTCGGCGCTGTCGAGCTGCTTGGTGATGATGAAGCCCATCATGATGGCGAAGAAGATCGGGCCCAGCAGCGGGCCCATCACCAGCGCGTTCACCACGGTCTTCTTGTCGCGCAGGTTCTCGGTGACTTCCTTGAGGAATACGGTGAGCGCCGGGTTCATGCCATCAGTCCTTCTTCGGTGCCGATCGCCTTGACGAAGGCGTCCTCGAGGTTCGATTCGCCGGTCTGCTCGCGCAGCTCGTCGGGCGTGCCCTCGGCCACCACCTGGCCGCGGGCGATGATGACGATGCGGTCACACAGCGCCGCCACCTCCTGCATGATGTGGCTGGAGAACAGCACGCAGCGGCCCTCGTCGCGCAGCTGGTGCAGGAAGCGCCGCATGGCGCGCGTGGCCATCACGTCCAGGCCGTTGGTGGGTTCGTCCAGGATCACGTTGCGCGGGTCGTGCACCAGCGCCCGCGCGATCGCGGTCTTCACCCGCTGGCCCTGCGAGAAGCCCTCGGTGCGGCGGTCGATGATGTCGCCCATCTCCAGCGCCGTGGCCAGGGCCAGCGTGCGCTGCGCGATCAGCGCATCGTCCAGCCCGTGCAGGCGGCCGAAGTAGCGGATGTTCTCGCGGCTGCTCAGGCGCTTGTACAGGCCGCGCGAGTCGGGCAGCACGCCCAGCCGGCGCCTGACGCCGGTCGGATCCATGTTCGCGTCGATGCCGTCCACCAGCACCTGGCCCGCATCGGGCTTCATCAGGGTGTAGAGCATGCGCAGCGAGGTGGTTTTGCCGGCGCCGTTGGGGCCCAGCAGGCCGGTGATCTGGCCGTCGTTGGCGCGGAAGCTCACGCCGTCCACGGCCTTGACCTTGCCGAAGGCCTTGTGCAGGTTGCGGACCTCGATCATGGCTCGGCTCCGTTGTAGTTGATGAAGAAGGGCGTGCTGCCCAGCGGCTCCAGGCACTTGGCGTCCAGGCCCTGGGGGTCGAGCTTGTCCACGAACTCGGCCGCCAGGCGCGGCGTGCAGCCGCGCCCCAGCAGGATGTGGCCCTGGCCCTTGCCGACCAGGTGGCGCGCCTTGCCCAGCGAAGCCAGCACCTGTTCGGCGTAGCGCGGCGGCGTCACCGGGTCGAGTTCACCCGACAGCAGCAGGGTGGGGATATCGGTCTTGAGCGGCTGGTGGAAATCCTTCGACACCGGTCCCTTGGGCCACACGCTGCACTGGTTGAGCGTGACGCTGACCAGGCTGTCGCCCAGCACCAGTTCGCCGTCTTCCGGGCGAGCCTGCATGCGCGGCGCGTCCTCGGCGCAGACCACCGACAGCTGCATGCCGTGGTTGATGGACTCCGTGAGCGAGTCCAGCACCACCGACGCCTGCGCCAGCAGCGACTGCGGCCGGCCCTTGGCGGCTTCGTCCAGCAGCAGCGGCAGCAGCGCGGCGGTTTCCGGCGCGTAGGCGAACAGGCGGGCGATCAGCGCCACCGTGCCCTCGTCCAGGCGCACGTCGCGCGCGGCGTGGCTGACCGGGTCGCGCATGGCCACGGTGGTGGGTGCGTCGCGCGCCTGGTCGAGCAGCGCATGCAGGGTGGCGAACGGGTCGCCGAAGGCCTTGGCGCAGGCGGCCTGGTCGGCGCACTGGCCGAGGATCTGCTTGAGCGCCGCCTCGAGGTTGATGGCGTGTTCGCTGCCCAGCGCCAGCTCGGGGGGAACCACGCCGTCCAGAATGATGCTGCGCACCGCGTCGGGATGCTGGCGCGCGTACTCCTGCGCCATGCGGGTGCCGTAGGAGCCGCCGTAGAGGTTGAGACTGGGCGCGCCCAGCGCCTGCCGCAGCGCTTCCACGTCGGCGGCCGCCACGGTGGTGGTGTACTGGCTGACGTCGCCTTCCAGGTCGGCCAGGCAGTCGCGCGCCATTTGCACCTGCAGCTCCACCGCGGGCGTTGCGCTGGCGTCCAGTCCCTCGGGGAAGGCGCAGGCCAGGCGGTGGGAGCCGCCGGTGCCGCGCTGGTCCATGAAGATGACGTGGCGCTTGTCGCGGATGCGCGCGAAGCCGCCCGCCACCGCCGAGTACGTCTCGGTGGCCGACTGCCCCGGGCCGCCGGCGAAGTAGACCACCGGATCGGCGGCCGGCTCGGCGGCGCGCGACGCGGCCAGCGCCACCTTCAGGCTGATCTTGCGGCCGTCGGGCCGGGTCGGGTCCTCGGGCACGTCCAGCGTGGCGCACTCGGCGCGCACCGTGGCGCCGGTGCCGGGCTGGGACAGTTCGCAGGCGGTGAATTCAAGGCTGCCCAGCGTCCGTGCCGACGCGGGCAGCGTCGCCAGGAGCAGGGCCAGGGGCAGGAGTGTTCGCATGGCGACCTCGGTGTGGAAAAGGCGGACTTGCAGCTATGGACGAGTCTGCACGCGAAAAGGTGACAGCGGCCGGTGCCGGAAGGCCTTCACGGCGGCGGCCATGGACAGGCGCCGGCGCGCCGGTTGGCGGCGGGCGAGGTGGCGGACGTGGTGGCGGATGCAGGTTCGGGCGTGCGCCCGCGGCGTCACTTGCTGCTGACGTATTTCTCGCGGCGGATGTGCGGCACCGGCAGGCCGGCTGCCTTCAGCGTCTCGAAGGTGGCGTCCACCATGTTGGGGTTGCCGCACAGGTAGGCGATGTCGCCCTCGGCGCTGGGCGCGAACTCGGCCAGCACGTCCTGCACGTAGCCCTTGCGCACGTCGGGGTGCGGAATGGCCGGCAGTTCGCGGCTGAAGCAGGGCACGAAGCGGAAGCCCGGGTGGGCGTCGGCGAAGGCGCGGAAATCGTCGCCGTAAATCAGTTCTTCCGGCGTGCGGGCGCCGAACAGCAGCACCACTTCCACCCCGCGCGACTGCATCAGCGCGTGCAGCTGCGGCAGCATGGCGCGGTAGGGCGTGACGCCGGTGCCGGTGCCGATCAGCAGGTAGCGCTTGTTGGTGTCGGCCGGCACCAGGCAGAAGCGGCCGTAGGGCCCGCTGGCCTGGATCTGCTGGCCCTCGTCCAGCGCCTCGAACAGGGCCGACGCGGCGCCGCCGGCGACGAAGCTCACCGCGATCTCGATGGCCTCGCCCGGCGCCATGGCGTGGTCGTGCATGGTGGCCAGCGAATAGCTGCGCTTGGTGGGCGTGCCGTCGGGGTAGTTGAAGTGCACCTGCACGAACTGGCCCGGGATGAAGTCCAGCGGCTGGCCGTCGTCGCGCGCGAAGGCAAGGTGGCGGACGGTGGGCGCCAGCATGCGGCTGCCGACCAGGCGAAGCGGGAAGTGCACGATGGCCAAACGAAGACTCCGGGTGTGGGAAACACTGTGCCGCCGCAGCCCCGGAGGCCCGGGCGGGAAGCGCCCTATAATAAGCCCCGCAGACCCCCGGCGCAGCGCCGCGGCGGTCCAGGAGCCCCATGCAAACCCAGCCCGCGCTCGAGATCACCGATCTCAAGAAAACCTATGCCACCGGCGTCCAGGCCCTCAAGGGCATTTCCCTGAGCGTGGCCCCCGGCGATTTCTATGCCCTGCTCGGCCCCAACGGCGCCGGCAAGTCCACCCTGATCGGCGTGGTCAGTTCGCTGGTGAACAAGACCGCGGGCGAAGTGAAGGTGTTCGGCATAGACCTGCACGCCAACCGCTCCGAGGCCATGCGCCAGGTCGGGCTGGTGCCGCAGGAAATCAACTTCAACATGTTCGAAACGCCGTTCGACATCCTGGTGAACTACGCCGGCTTCTACGGCCTGCCGCGCAAGGAGGCCGAAGTGCGCGCGCACGAGGAGCTCAAGCGCGCCCAGCTCACGGACAAGGCCCGCACCATGTCGCGCACCCTGTCGGGCGGCATGAAGCGCCGGCTGATGATCGCCCGCGCCATGATGACCCGCCCGCGCCTGCTGATCCTGGACGAACCCACCGCCGGCGTGGACATCGAGATCCGCCGCGGCATGTGGAAGACGCTCAAGGAAGTCAACGCCGCCGGCACCACCGTCATCCTCACCACGCACTACCTGGAAGAGGCCGAAAGCCTCTGCCGCAACCTGGCCATCATCGACAAGGGCCGCATCATCGAACAGGGCCCGATGAAGGCGCTGCTGGCCAAGCTCGACGTCGAAGGCTTCCTGCTGGACGTGGAAAGCGCGCTGCCGGCGGTGCTTCCGGCCATCGAGGGCGTCACCCTGGTGCGCGAAGACGACCACACCCTGGACGTGGAGAAACCGCGCGAGATGGACCTCACCCGCGTGTTCGCCGCGCTGGGCGCCGCCGGCATCGCGGTGCGGTCGATGCGCACCAAGTCCAACCGCCTGGAGGAGCTGTTCGTGCGGCTCACGGGCCAGCCGGAGGTGGCGGCATGAGCCCCAACCTGATCGCGCTCAAGACCATCGCCCGGCGCGAAGTGGCCCGCATCCTGCGCATCTGGGGCCAGACCCTGGTGCCGCCGGCCATCACGATGACGCTGTACTTCCTGATTTTCGGCAACCTCATCGGCAGCCGCATCGGCACCATGGACGGCATCTCGTACATGGACTTCATCGTGCCGGGCCTGGTGATGATGGCCATCATCCAGAACGCCTACGGCAACATCAGCTCGTCTTTCTTCGGCGCCAAGTTCGGTCGCCACGTGGAAGAGCTGCTGGTCAGCCCGATGCCCAACTGGGTGATCCTGGGCGGCTACGTGGCCGGCGGCGTGCTGCGCGGGCTGATGGTGGGCGGCATCGTGATGGTCATCGCCATGCTGTTCACCCAGGTGCGGCTGCCGCATCCGTTCATCACGCTGGCCACGGTGTTCCTCGGCGCCGCCATCTTCTCGCTGGCTGGCTTCGTGAACGCGGTGTACGCCAAGAAGTTCGACGACATCGCCATCGTGCCGACCTTCATCCTCACCCCGCTCACGTATCTTGGCGGCGTGTTCTATTCGGTGAAGCTGCTGCCGGACTGGGCCGAGGCCGCCACCCACCTCAACCCGATCTTCTACATGGTGAACGCGTTCCGCTACGGCCTGCTGGGCCAGAGCGACGTGTCCATGGTGACGGCGTTCGGGCTGATGCTGTTCTTCGTGGTGGCGCTGGCCGCGCTGGGCCTGTGGCTGCTCAAGCGCGGGGTCGGGCTGCGCAGCTGAGGCCTGCGGCGGGGCTTGCGCGCACGCGCGGCCCCGCGGGACACTCGCCGGGCCGCGGGGAGCGGCTCACCGGAAAGCCGCATGTTCAACCAACTTCGCGCCACCGCCGCGGCGCTGCTGCTCTGCGCGGGTTTCGCGCACGCCCAGGACGCTGATCCCGCCCAGAACCAGAAGCAGGACCCGGTCCAGAGCTTCGTGGATTCGCTGGCCTTCCGCGACGGCGAGATCGCCGTGCCCGAGGCGCATGCGCGGCTCAAGCTGGGCGAAGGCTTCCGCTACCTGGAGAAGGCCGACGCGCGCCGCGTGCTCGAGGATTTCTGGGGCAACCCCGCCGACGACACCGTGCTGGGCATGCTGGTGCCGGCCAGCGACCCGCTGGGCACCGACCACAGCTGGGCCGTCATCCTGACCTGGAGCGACGACGGCCACGTCTCGGATGCCGACGCCGCTGAGATCGATTACACCCAGCTGCTGGCCGACATGCAGCAGGAAACCCGCGACGCCGCCCCGGCGCTCAAGGAAGCCGGCTACCCCACCGCCGAACTGGTGGGCTGGGCCCAGCCGCCGCGCTACGACGCGGTGGGCAAGCGCCTGCACTGGGCCAAGCACCTGCAGTTCGAAGGCCAGGACGGCGGCACGCTCAACTACGACATCCGCGTGCTGGGTCGCGAGGGCTACCTGAGCATGAACGCCGTGGCCGACGTCGCCGACCTGGAGCGCGTGAACGCCGGCATGGCCGAAGTGCTGTCCATGGCCGAGTTCGACGAAGGCCAGCGCTACGCCGACTTCAACGAAGACACCGACAAGACCGCGGCCTACGGCCTGGCGGCCCTCGTGGGCGGCGGCCTGGCCGCCAAGTCCGGCCTGCTGGCGAAGCTGGGGTTGCTGCTGGCCAAGGGCTGGAAGCTGGTGTTCCTCGCTGGCATCGGAATCGTGGCGCTGGTGGGCAAGCTGCGCGGCAAGAACAAGGACGGCAACGGCACCGTGAGCTGACGCCGCGCCGCACGCCCCTCAGCGGCCGCGCGGCGCCAGGCGGAAGAAGGAGCGGGCGGTGGTGGTGGTGCCGGCGGCCGTGGCTTCGAAGGTCTCGCCGCGGTCGCGCGCCAGCTCTTCGACGATGTGGCGCAGGTACATCGGCTCGTTGCGGCGGTGCGACGGCATGGGCCGCACGGTGCGCGGCAGCAGGTAGGGCGCGTCGGTTTCCACCATCAGGCGGTCGGCCGGGATGTCCTTGACGAATTCGCGCAGGTGCTGGCCCCGGCGCTCGTCGCACAGCCAGCCGGTGATGCCGATGAAGTAGCCGGCGTCCAGCGCGTCGAAGCACTCCTCGCGGGTGCCGGTGAAGCAGTGCACCACTGCCGGGCCGAGGCGGCCGTCGAAGTCCTTCATCATCGCCATGAAATCGGCGTGCGCGTCGCGCTGGTGCAGGAACAGCGGCTTGCCGGTGTCGGCGGCGATCTGCAGCTGGCGCTCGAAGGCGCGCCGCTGCGCCGGGCGCGGCGAGAAATCGCGGTGGTAGTCCAGGCCGCATTCGCCCACCGCCACCACCTCGGGCCGCGCGACCAGGGCGCGCATCTCGGCGTCGGCTTCGTCGGTGTATTCCACCGCGTGGTGCGGGTGCACGCCGGCCGTGGCCCAGAGCAGGCCGGGATGGGCGCCGGCCAGTTCCAGCGAACGCACCGAGCCGGCGCGGCTGGCGCCGGTGACCACCAGCTGCGACACGCCGGCCAGCACCGCCCGCTGCAGCACGGCGTCCAGGTCGGCGTCGAAGCTTTCGTGGCCCAGGTTGGCGCCGATGTCTATCAGGTCCATGCGGGGTTCCGGGCGTGAAGGCGGCCATGGTACCCGGCGCCGGTCAACCGTGGCCGCGCCGCCGCGTTGTGGCTGGCATGACCCGGACCCTCGCCCTTGTCCTCGGTGCCGCCCTTGCCCTGGCCGGCGGCGTGGCCGCGCGCCCGGCCTACGACCTGGCGCCCGTGGATGCGCAGGCGCAGCAGCTGGTGGCGAAGTACAGCCTGCCCGGCGCCTCGCTGCGGCTGGCGCGCAGTGCGGGCGTTGTGCACCGGCAAAGCTACGGCGGGTACGCGGGCAATGAGCGCCTGGCCATCGCTTCGGCCAGCAAATGGCTTTCGGCGCTGACGCTGGCGCGGCTGGTGGAACGCGGCGACCTGCGCTGGGACAGCACGGTGGGCGAATACTTCCCCGCCGCGCCGCCGGCCACGCGCGCCATCACGCTGGCCCAGCTGTTCTCGCACACCAGCGGCATGGTGGCGGACGACGTGCCCTGCATCTCCGACCGGTTCAAGACGCTGCAGGCCTGCGCGGGAGAGATCGTCGCCGTGCCGCTGGTGACGCCGCCGGGCACGGTGTTCTCGTACGGCGGCAACTCGATGCACGTGGCCGGCGCGATGGCCGAGATGGCCACCGGCCAGGCCTGGGACGACCTGTTCATTGCCCACATGGTGCAGCCGCTGGGCCTCACCGACACCGACTGGACCGCCGGCGCGCTGCGGGATGGCTACGTTCGCAACGCCAACCCGCGCATCGCCGGCGGTGCGCGCTCCACGCTGGACGACTACGGCCGCGTGCTGGACATGCTGCTGGCCGGCGGCCTGCACGAAGGCCAGTCCTTCCTGCGCGCCGACACCCTGGCCACGATGGCGCTCGACCGCACGGTGGGCCTGGTGATCGGCAACACGCCGGTGCCGGGCTATGGCTACGGCTACGGCATCGGCCAGTGGGTG
The DNA here is from genome assembly GCA_035433005.1 of Arenimonas sp. Classification (GTDB taxonomy): domain Bacteria; phylum Pseudomonadota; class Gammaproteobacteria; order Xanthomonadales; family Xanthomonadaceae; genus Arenimonas. Next base: position 14,577 of record DAORUD010000053.1, read on the forward strand.
GAAGCGCGCGATGCGCGCGGCGCCACGTACCGCGTTTCGAGCCCCGGCGCGTTCGGCTTCACGCCGTGGGTGGACTGGCAAAGCGGCAGCAGCGGCGTGATCCTTGTTTACGGCAACGGTGGCCAGATGCGCGACGACCTGACGGCGCTCGAGGGCCTGTGCCTGCGCCAGCTCGACTTCACGCGCCGGACGAATTCCACCGGCCAGCCGGCCTTCCCGTCCGCCGGCCAAGCGCCGTCTGCGGCACCCTCCCCGGCGCCGCGCGGGCGGCCCGCCGCCAAGCCCGCGCAACCGGCCCCGACCGCACCGGCAACGCCGCCCCTGCGCCGCGCGCTCGACGCCACGCGCCGCGCTCTCTAGCCTAGCGGGGTGAATCCCGCCCCGACGCGCCCCGACTTCCCGATTACCGAACTGCTGCCGGCCCTGCTGGCCAGCCTCGAGGCGCATCCGCGCCTGGTGCTGGAAGCGCCGCCCGGCGCCGGCAAGACCACCCAGGTGCCGCTGGCCCTGCTGTCGGCGCCGTGGCGCGGCGACGGCCGCATCCTGATGCTCGAGCCGCGCCGCGTGGCCGCGCGCGCCGCCGCCGGCTTCATGGCCGCGCAGCTGGGCGAAACCCCCGGCGACACCGTGGGCTACCGCATCCGCTTCGAGTCGAAGGTGAGCGCGCGCACGCGGGTGGAAGTGGTGACCGAAGGCATCCTCACCCGCATGATCCAGGACGACCCCACGCTCGAGGGCGTGGCCGCGATCGTGTTCGACGAATTCCACGAACGCCATCTCGCCGGCGACCTGGGCCTGGCCCTGGCCCTGGACGTGCAGACGCAGCTGCGCGACGACCTGCGGCTGGTGGTGATGTCGGCCACGCTGGACGGCGAAAAGCTGGCCCGCTTCCTCGACGCGCCGCGGCTCACCAGCGCCGGCCGCAGCTACCCGGTCACCACCGCGCATTTCCCCGCGCGCCGCGACGAGCCAAGCACCGCGCAGCTGCGGCGCTGCGTGGACGAAGCGCTGGCGCGGCATCCCGGCGACCTGCTGGTGTTCCTGCCGGGCCAGCGCGAAATCGCCGACGCGATGAACGCGCTGGCGCACCTGGACGCGGACACCGACCCGCACCCACCGCACGGCGCATCGTCGGGCGGCGGCGTGCAGCGGCTGCCGCTGCACGGCGAGCTGAGCGTCGAGGCGCAGTCGGCGGCGCTGTCGCCCGACCCGCAGGGCCGGCGCCGCATCGTGCTGGCCACCAACGTGGCGGAAAGTTCGGTCACCCTGCCGGGCGTGCGCGTGGTGATTGACCTGGGCCAGGCGCGCGAGCCGCGCTACGACCCGAACTCGGGCTTCTCGCGCCTGGAAACCGTGGCCATTTCCCAGGCCTCGGCCGACCAGCGCGCGGGCCGCGCGGGCCGCGTGGCCGAGGGCTGGTGCTATCGCCTGTGGCCGGCCTCGCAGCGGCTCGAACCCATGCGCACGCCGGAGATCGCCCAGGTGGAACTGGCCGGGCTCGCACTGGAGCTGGCGGCCTGGGGCGAATCCACGCTGCGCTTCGTGGACGCGCCGCCCGCCGGCGCGCTGGGCGCGGCGCGCGAACTGCTGCAGCGCCTGGGCGCGATGGACGCCGACGCGCGCATCACCGCCTTCGGCCGCGAGCTGCTGGCGCTGGGCACGCACCCGCGGCTGGCGGCCATGCTCAAGGCGCCGCGCGATGCGTCCGAACGCGCGCTGGCCTGCGACCTGGCCGCGCTGGTGGAAGCGCGCGACCCCCTGCGCAGTCGCCGCGACGACATCGCCAGCCGCTGGCAGGCGCTCGCTGCCTTCCGCCACGGACGCGTGCCGCCCGACGCCCACCGCGGCGCGCTGGCCGCCATTGACGCCGCCGCCAAACAGTGGCGCCGCCGCATCCGCTGCGATGCGCCGCCGCCGCGCGAGGCGCCCGCGCACCTGCTGGGCGACGTGCTGGCACACGCCTTCCCCGAACGCATCGCCCGCCAGCACCCCACCGAGCCGCGCCGCTACCAGCTGGCCAACGGCCGCATGGCACGGATCTTCGACGACAGCGCGCTGTTCGGCGAACCCTGGATCGTGGCCAGCGAACTGCGCTTCGAGGCCAAGGATTCGCTGGTGATGCGCGCCGCGCCGGTGGACGAAGCGCGTCTTGAGCGCGATTTCCCGCAGCGCTTCTTCGAAGGCGACATCGTGCGCTGGGACCCGTCCGCGCGCGCGCTGGTGGCCCGGCGCGAACGCCGCTTCGACCGGATCACCCTGGAAAGCAAACCCGCCGGCCGCCCCGACGCCCGGCTGGCCGCACAGGCCCTCACCGACGCCGTGGGCGAGCTGGGCCTGGACGCACTGCCGTGGACCGATGGCCTGCGCCAGTGGCGGGAGCGCGTGCGCTGCCTGCGCGAGTGGATGCCCGAACTGGGCCTGCCCGACCTGTCCGACGAGGCGCTGCTGGCCGGCCGCGACACCTGGCTCAAGCCCGCCTTCACCGGCAAGACGCGCCTGGACGCGCTGGACGAAGAAACGCTGGGCGAAGCGCTGAAGTCCGGCCTGGACTGGCCGCTGCGGCAGAAGCTCGACGCGCTGGCGCCGCGCCGCATCACCGTGCCGTCGGGCATGGAGCGCGGCATCGAATACGCCCATGGCGCCGCGCCCGTGCTGGCGGTGAAGCTGCAGGAGCTGTTCGGCCTGGCCGACACCCCGCGCGTGGCCGACGGCCGCGTGCCGCTGACCCTGCACCTGCTGTCGCCGGGCGGCAAGCCGCTGCAGGTGACCCAGGACTTGCGCAGCTTCTGGCACAACACCTATCCCGAGGTGCGCAAGGAAATGAAAGGCCGCTACCCGCGCCACCCCTGGCCGGACGATCCGTGGACGGCGACGGCCACCCATCGGGCCAAGCCGCGGGGCACCTGAGGCCGTCGGGCGTTGCGTGCTGCGTTCATGTTTTTGGAGTTAGTCTGTCCTGGCAGCATCGCTCCACGCCCGCATCCATCCACCCGGAGTCCATCATGAGCAAGTCGAGCAAGATCGTTTCCACCGCGCTGGCCACGTTGAGCGACGGCAGCGAGATGGCCAAGAAGGCCTGGAAGAATTCCGACCTCGCCGGCAAGGCCAGCGCCCTGGTGGGCGCCGGTGCCGGCCTGGCCGCCATCAAGAAAGGCGGCAGCGCCGCGGTCAAGACCGTCAAGAAGCACCCGGTGGGCGCCGCCGTCACCGCCGCCGCGCTCGCGGCCGTCGGCGCCGCGGTGTATGCCGTGAACAAGCGCAAGAAGGCCGCTGCCGCCGCCAAGCCGGCGGCGAAGAAGGTCGCGAAGAAGGCCGCCACCAAGCAGGTCGTCGCCAAGAAGGCCACCGCCAAGCCCGCCGCCAAGAAGGCTCCCGCCAAGAAAGCCCCAGCCAAGAAAGCCGCCGCCAAGTAAGCAGCAAAAACGGGGTCAGATGACGTTTTCTTCGTTG
>DAORUD010000054.1:0-17436 GCA_035433005.1 Arenimonas sp.
TGTTCGGGGTGCGGCGCGCGGGTCGGGTGCTCATGGGCGGAGCATAGCGCGCCACCGGCCTTGGTAAACTCGCGCCATCGCAGGGGGAACCACGCATGGACTTCGATCGCTACGACCGCATCCGCCCGATCCGCTGGCAGGGCGACCACCTGTCGCTGCTCGACCAGCGCAAGCTGCCCTTCATGGCCGAGTACGCCCAGTGCCGCGACAGCGACGCCGTGGCCGCCGCCATCCATGCGCTGGTGGTGCGCGGCGCGCCCGCCATCGGCATCGCCGCGGCCTGGGGCGCGGTGCTGGCCGGGCAGCGCGTGGTCGCGGCCGACGGCCCCGCGGCGCTGGCCGCGCTGGCGCGCGACTTTGCCCACCTGCAGGCCGCCCGTCCCACCGCCGTCAACCTGGCCTGGGCGCTGGACCGCCTGCGCCGCGCGCTGGCCGTGGCCGGCAGCGACTGGCTGGCGGTGCTGGAGTCCGAGGCGGCGGCCATCGAAACCGAGGACCTCGCCGCCAACCGCCACATGGGCGCCCTCGGTGCGGCCCTGGTGGCGCCGGGCAGCGGCGTGCTGACCCACTGCAACACCGGCTCGCTGGCCACCGCCGGCTTCGGCACCGCCCTGGGCGTGATCCGCGCGGGCGTGGCCGAGGGCCGCATCGAACGGGTGTACGCCAGCGAAACGCGGCCCTGGCTGCAGGGCGCCCGCCTCACGGTCTGGGAACTGCTGCAGGACGGCATCCCGGCCACCCTGATCGCCGACGGCGCGGCCGCGCACCTGATGAAGACCGGCGCCGTGCAGTGGCTGATCGTCGGCGCCGACCGCATCTGCGCCAACGGCGACACGGCCAACAAGATAGGCACCTATTCGCACGCCATCGCCGCCCGCCACCACGGCGTCAGGGTGATGGTGGTGGCGCCGTCGTCCACCGTGGACATGGCCACCGCCCGCGGCGACGACATCGACATCGAGATGCGCGACCCGGCCGAACTGCTGGCCATGGCCGGCGTGCGCACGGTGGCCGACGGCGTGGAAGCGTGGAATCCGGTGTTCGACGTCACGCCCGCCGGGCTGATAGACGCCATCGTGACCGAGCGCGGCGTGGTGGTGGCGCCGGACCGGGAAAAAATGGCCGCGGTTTTTGGCGCCAAATCAAGCCCCTAAGTGCTTGTTTTATGGCCTGTAAGCCGCCCTTTGAACGGGCTTGATCTGGTATGATTTCACGTCCCTGAAAGCCCCCGTGCGCGGCCCCGGCCGCCGCACCCGCCCGAACGTCGAATACGGAAGCACGCATGGCAGATCTCGCGAAGGAAATCATCCCGGTCAACCTCGAAGACGAGATGCGCAAGAGCTACCTCGACTACGCCATGAGCGTGATCGTGGGCCGCGCGCTCCCGGATGTCCGCGACGGCCTCAAGCCCGTGCATCGCCGCGTCCTGTTCGCCATGAACGAACTGGGCACGCACAGCAACAAGCCCCACGTGAAGTCCGCCCGAATCGTCGGCGACGTGATCGGCAAGTACCACCCGCACGGCGACCAGTCGGTGTACGACACCCTGGTGCGCATGGCCCAGCCGTTCTCGCTGCGCTACCTGCTGATTGATGGCCAGGGCAACTTCGGCTCGGTGGACGGCGACTCCGCCGCCGCCATGCGATACACCGAGGCGCGCATGACGCGCCTTACGCACGAACTGCTGGCCGACATCGACAAGGAAACCGTCGACTTCCAGCTCAACTACGACGAAAAGGAAATGGAGCCGACGGTGCTGCCGTCGCGCTTCCCGAACCTGCTGGTGAACGGTTCGGCCGGCATCGCGGTCGGCATGGCCACCAACATCCCGCCGCACAACCTGGGCGAAGTGATTGACGCCACCATCGCCCTGATCGACGACCCGGAAACCAGCATCGGCGACCTGATGGCCTTCGTGCCGGGCCCCGATTTCCCCACCGGCGGCATCATCAACGGCGCCGCCGGCATCCACGCCGCGTACCACACCGGCCGCGGCCGGGTGCGCATCCGCGCCAAGGCCGACGTCGAGGTGAACGAAGACACCGGCCGCGAGGCCATCATCGTCACCGAACTTCCCTACCAGGTGAACAAGGCCCGGCTGATCGAGAAGATCGCCGAGCTGGTGAAGGAAAAGAAGCTCGAGGGCATCAGCGAACTGCGCGACGAGTCCGACAAGGACGGCATGCGCATCTTCATCGAGGTCAAGCGCGCCGAGTCGGCCGAGGTGCTGCTCAACAACCTCTACCAGCAGACGCCGATGGAGTCGGTGTTCGGCATTAACATGGTGGCCCTGGTGGACGGCCGGCCGCAGATCCTCAACCTCAAGCAGATGCTGGAAGCCTTCATCCGGCACCGGCGCGAGGTGGTCACCCGCCGCACCATCTTCGAGCTGCGCAAGGCACGCGCCCGCGCCCACATCCTCGAGGGCCTGACGGTCGCGCTGGCCAACATCGACGAGATGATCGAACTCATCAAGACGTCGGAAAACCCGGCCGTGGCCAAGGAGCGCATGCTGGCCCGCGTCTGGGAGCCGGGCCTGGTGGGCGCGCTGCTGGGCGCCGTGGGCGCCGACGATTCCCGCCCCGAAGACCTCGCGCCCGGCATGGGCATGCAGGCCGACGGCTACCAGCTGAGCGACATCCAGGCCCAGCAGATCCTCGAGATGCGCCTGCACCGCCTCACCGGCCTGGAGCAGGAAAAGCTCACCGACGAATACAAGCAGCTGCTCGAGGCCATCCGCGCGCTGATCCACATCCTGGAAAGCCCCGACCGCCTGCTGGAAGTGATCCGCACCGAGCTGCGCACCCTGCGCGAGGAATACGCCGACGAGCGCCGCACCGAGATCCGCCCGGGCGAGGAAGACCTCGACATCCTCGACCTGATCGCCTCGGAAGACGTGGTGGTGACGCTGTCGCACGCCGGCTACGCCAAGCGCCAGCCGCTCACCACCTATCGCGCGCAGAAGCGCGGCGGCAAGGGCCGCTCGGCCACGGCGGTGAAGGAAGAAGACTTCATCGACCGCCTGTGGATCGTCAACACGCACGACACGCTGCTCACCTTCACCAGCACCGGCCGCGTGTTCTGGCTCAAGGTCTACCAGCTGCCCGACGCGGGCCCGAACTCGCGCGGCCGCCCCATCATCAACTGGATACCGCTGCAGGAAGGCGAGAAGGTGCAGGCCGTGCTGCCAGTGCGCGAGTTCGACGAGGGCCACTTCGTGTTCTTCGCCACCCGCGACGGCACGGTCAAGAAGACCCCGCTGAGCGAGTACTCGCGCCCGCGTTCCACCGGCATCTGGGCCATCAACCTCGACGAGGGCGACGGCCTGGTGGACGTGCAGCTGACCAACGGCCAGCGCGACGTGATGCTGTTCGCCAGCAGCGGCAAGGCCGTGCGCTTCGACGAGAACGAAGTGCGCTCCATGGGCCGCACCGCCACCGGCGTGCGCGGCATGCGCCTGAAGGAAGACGGTGAAGGGCAGGGCGCCAAGGTCGTCAGCATGATCGTGCTGGACGGCGACGGCGACATCCTCACCGCCAGCGCCAAGGGCTTCGGCAAGCGCACTCCGGTCGAGGACTACCCGAAGAAGGGCCGCGGCACCCAGGGCGTCATTGCCCTGCAGACCAGCGAGCGCAACGGCGCGCTGGTGGGTGCCATCCAGCTGACCGAACAGCACGAAATCCTGCTGATTTCCGACCAGGGCACCCTGGTGCGCACGCGCGCCTCGGAAGTGTCGCAGGTGGGTCGCAACACGCAGGGCGTCACGCTGATGCGGGTGGCGGCGGACGAAGAGCTGATCGCCGTGGAGCGCGTGGACGTGATTGACGTTGCCGACGACGAGCCCGGTGCGTCGCCGGACGCGCCGGCCGTCACGGAGCCGTCGCAGCCGCAGCCCGACGCTTGACCCCGGCGGCCCGCGCGGAACCTTTCGCGCGGGCCGTGCACCAAGGCTGGCATCCCCCACGGAGTTCTGCATGCGCCTGACCCGATTCGCCGCGGCGTGGGTCGCCGCGTCCCTGCTGCTGGCAAGCCTGCCGGCGCTTTCGCAGCCCGTTCCGGCGGCCACGCCGGTGCGCGCCAGCGACGCCGCGCGCATATCCGCCGCGCGCGACCGCGTGCTGCCGGTGGTGGTGAGCATCCTCACCGTGCGCGAAGACCATCGCCAGGGCGAACCGGTGCTCAGCGTGTCCAGCGGCAGCGGCACGGTGGTGACGCCGCAGGGCCACATCGCCACCAATGCCCACGTCACCGAGAACGGCCGCAGCTTCCGCGTGGTGTTCGCCGACGGCCGCGAACTGCCCGCGCGCCTGGTCGGCACCGACACCCTGTCCGACCTGGCCGTGCTGCAGGCCCTGCCGCCGGCGCCGGAAACCTTCGCCTACGCGGAGTTCGCCCCAACGCTGGAACTGCAGCCGGGCGACACGGTGCTGGCCATGGGCGCGCCCTGGGGCCTGTCCAATTCCATGAGCGCGGGCGTGGTGAACAACCCCCGCCGCCTGCTGGTGTCGCTGTTCGACGACGAGGCCGACTACGAAGACCGTCTCGGCGCCGACCAGCCCACCGGCCGCTACTACGCCTGGATCCAGCACGACGCCGCCATCGCGCCCGGCAATTCCGGCGGCCCGCTGGTGGACCTGTCGGGCCGCATCGTCGGCGTGAACACGCGCGGCACGCTGTTCGGCGGCGACCTGGCCTTCGCCATCCCCGGCCCGGACGCCGGCGAAGTGGTGCGCGCGCTGGTGGCCAGCGGCCGCATCGGGCGCACGCACCTGGGCTTCCGGCTGCGCTCGCTCAAGGGCACGGGCTTCAAGGACGGCGTGCTGGTGAACGCGGTGGAGCGCGGCTCGGCCGCCGAGAAAGCCGGGCTGCTGGCCGGCGACCGCATCCTGACGCTGCAGGGCGAAGCGGTGCGCGCACTGCAGCCGGTGGACGTGCCGGCGCTGCAGCGTCGCGTGGCCGAACTGCGCGCGGGCGAGAAGGTCGCGCTGGGCATAGACCGCGCCGGCCAGCGCAGCGACATCACCCTGGTGGCCGAATCGCTGCCCGACGACCGGATCGACGAGCGCGCGTTCACTCCGTTCGGCGTGTCGCTGGCCGAGATGACGCCGGCCCTGAGCCGCCGCCGCAACCTCGGTGAATCCAGCGGCCTGGTCGTCACCGGCATCCGCCCCGGCGGCCCCGCGGCCATCGCGCGCCCGGCCCTGGCGCAGGGCGACGTGATCCGCCGCGTCAACGGGCAGGCCGTGGCCAGCCACGAGGCGCTGGCGGCCATCGCCGGCAAGCCGGCCGCCGACGGCAAGCCGCTGGTGGTCGAGTTCCAGCGCGACGCCGAACAGCGCGTGGCGGTGCTGGCGCCCCTGCACGGCGACCGCCTGCGCACGCCGCTGCCGGAGCTGGCCAAGGCCTGGTCGGGCGTGGAAGTGCAGCCGGTCACCGCTTCGCTGGCCCGCGACCTTGGGCTGGCCGCGCCCGGCTTCCGCATCATCCGCACCTATCCGGGCAGCCCGCTGGCCGCGGCCGGCGCGCGCGTGGGCGACCTGCTGACCACGCTGGACGGCGAGCCCCTGCGCGCCGCCAACGAGAACTCCGCCGACGGCTTCCACCAGCGCGTGCGCGACCTGCCCATCGGCAGCACCGCCCGCTTCGAAGCGCTGCGCGACGGCCAGGCCAAGGTGTTTTCACTGACGCTGGCCGAATCGCCGGTGGATACCTCCGGCCTGCGCACGCTGGCGCTGACCCGGCTGCGCGCGCAGCTGCGCGAGATCGGCTTCTACGACCGCGCCGCGCGCCGGCTGCCGGCCGGCCAGGCCGGCGTGGTGGTGGACGGCGTCGAGGCCGGCGGCCCGGCGGGCCTGGCCCACCTCAACGGCGGCGACATCATCATCAGCCTGGGCGGCGCGCCCGTGCGCGACCTCACCGGCCTGGCCCAGGCGCTGGACGCGGCGCTGGCCAAGGGCAACGGCAGCGTGCTGCCGCTGCAGGTGATCCGCGGCGGCGAAACCCGCATCCTCTACCTCGAACGCTACTGGCTTACGGAGACGCCATGACCCTGGTCCGCCTGATCGCCCTCGCGGCGCTGCTGCTGGCGACGCCCATCGCACCGGCCGCGGAGGACTTCGACGACTACCGCCACGTCTACCGCGACCTGGTGCAGCAGCATTCGGCGGCCATCGTCACGGTGAAGTTCGTGATGTCGGTGACCAACTCGGGCAACGAACAGCGCATCGAGGACCGCACCCAGGCCGTCATGGTCAGCAGCGACGGCCTGCTGGTGGTGCCCGAACGCGCGGTCAGCCTGGACTTCAGCAAGCTGGGCACCGCCACCCCCGGCCAGGCCTCGCCCGTGGCCAAGTCCAGCGACTTCCGCGTGCGCCTGGCCGACAGCGAGGACTGGCTGCCCGCCGACCTGGTCACCCGTGACGCCGAACTGGGGCTGGCCTGGCTGCGCCTGCGCAACCCGGCCGGCAAGCTGGGCTTCGTGGACCTGTCCACGGGCGTCAAGGCCGAGCCGGGCATGGTGTTCTTCTCGCTGCTGCGCACGTCCGACGAATGGGGCGGGGTGCCGGTGTTCCGCCCCGGCCTGGTGCTGGGCGAAACCCGCAGCCCCACGTACCGGCTGATGGTGGACGGCGTGCCAGGCATCGCCTTCTCGCACGACGGCAAGCCGATGGGCTACGTGGACATCGACCTGGCCGCCATGTCGCGCCAGGGCGGCACCGGCCTGGGCCTGGACCTGGCCGACCTGGCGCTGCGCATGACGCCGGTGGACAAGGTGGCCGCCGCCACCGCGCAGGCGGCGAAGCTGCCGGTGGCCGGCGCGGTCGACTGACCGCCGCGCGCCGCCTGCGGCGCTGACCGTTTCCCGCGGATTTTCCGTGGCAGCGTGGCCGCCACGCGGCCGCCCTATACTGGCCACCTCCCCCGGAGTGGCCCATGAAAAACCTCGTATCGCTGCGTCGCGCGCTCGCGCTGTTCGTCCTCTCGTTTGCCATCGTCCTGGCCGTCGGCTGCAAGCGCGACGCCAACGAAGTCCCGGAAATGCAGTCGGGCAAGCCGGTGGACGCAAGGCCGAAGGTCGAGGGCTTCGCCCTGGTGTCGGCCGGGCGCGGTGAGCGCGGCGGCGACATCGCGATCGCACTGGAGTTCTCGCAGCCGCTCGCGGCCAGCCAGGCCTTCGATGAACTGATCGTGGTGACCGGGCCCGATGGCGCGGCGGTGAGCGGCAGCTGGGTACTCGACAGCGACACCCGCACGCTGCGCTTCCCCTACGTCGAGGCCAGCCGCGACTACACGGTGCTGATCCGCGCCGGCCTGGCCGCCGCCGACGGCAAGACCCTGGGCAAGGACGACCAGCGCAAGGTCAACACCGGCCCGGTGGATCCTGCGGTGGGCTTTGCTTCGCAGGGCAGCGTGCTGCCGGCGCGCGACACCCGCGGCCTGCCGGTGGTGTCGGTGAACGTGCCCGAAGTGGACGTGGAGTTCCTGCGCGTGCGCGACAGCGAAGTCGCCAACTTCTTCGTCAGCTACCAGCGCGGCGGCCGCCGCGGCGGCTGGGAGCTGGACGACAGCGAATGGCAGGACCGCGTGGCCATCACGCGCGTGGCCGATTCGGTCTATCTCAACCGCTTCGTGCTGGGCGGCGCCGACAACGAGCGCCGGCTCACCTACCTGCCGGTGCAGAACATCGCCGAGCTGCAGGAGCCGGGCCTGTACTTCGCGCTGATGCGCAAGGTGGGCGCCTACAGCGGCGACTACGAAACCGCCACTTTCTTCGTTTCCGACATCGGCCTGCACGTGCGCGCGTACGGCGACTCGGTGTTGGTGCACACCGCCTCGCTCAAGACCGGCGAGCCCTCGGGCAGCATCGCGCTGAGCGTGCTCAACCGCCAGGGTGAAGTGGTGGCCAAGGCCGACACCGACGGCAGCGGCAACGCGCTGGTGGCCTACAAGCTCGACGCCGGCCACGTGCTGGTGGCGCGCAGCGGCAACGATGTTTCCCTGCTGCCCTTCAACCAGCCGGCGCTGGATCTTTCCGAGTTCTCGGTGGCGGGTCGCAAGCAGGCGTGGTTCGACGTGTTCGCGTGGTCGGGCCGCGACCTCTACCGCCCCGGCGAAACGCTGCGCCTCTCGGCGCTGATGCGCGACCACGACGGCCGCGCGGTGAAGGCGCAGCCGCTGTTCCTCAGCCTGAAGCAGCCCGACGGCAAGGTGTTCCTGGAAACGCGGCTGGCGGCGGGCGAGGGCGGCTATTACAGCTGGACCCATGCGCTGCCCGCCGACGTGCCCACGGGCCGCTGGCAGGTGGAGTTCCGCACCGCGCCGGGCGCCGCGGAAGTGGTGCAGGGCATGTCGCTGCGCATCGAGGAGTTCCTGCCCGAGCGCATGAAGCTCGACCTCGCCAGCGCCAAGCCCACGCTGGCGCCGGGCGAACCCTTCCCGCTGTCGGTCGAGGCCGCCTACCTCTACGGCGCGCCCGCCGCGGGCAACCGCTTCACCGCGCGCCTGTCCGTCAGCGCCGACCAGCATCCGCTGGAAGCCTTCCCCGACCACTATTTCGGCGACCCCACCATCACCCTGCCCAAGGACGCCAAGGACGCGCTGGACCAGGCGCTGGACGCACAGGGCAAGCTGGTCGCGTCGCTGCCCCTGCCCGAGGAGGCCGCCGCGCCCACCGCGCCGGTGGCCGTGGTGGTGAGCGGCAGCGTGTACGAAAGCGGCGGCCGCACCGTCACCCGCAGCCTCAAGCGCACGCTGTGGCCCGCGCCGGCGCTGGTGGGCGTGCGCCCGCTGTTCGACATGAAGGAAGGCTCGCCCGCCAACGGCGTGGCCGGCTTCAACGTGATGCGCACCGACGCCGCGGGCAAGCGCCTGCCGGCCGCGGCGCTGAAGGTCAGCCTGGTGCGCGAGCGCCGTGACTACCACTGGCGCCAGGACGACGGCGGCGGCTGGGGCTACGACTACAGCGCGCGCTACGAAACCATTGAGACCCGCGACGTGGCGGCCCGCGCCGACGGCGACACCCGCGTGGATTTCCAGGTGGAGTGGGGCGAATACCGTCTGGAAGTGCTGGACCCGGAAACCGGCCTGCTCACGCGCCTGCCCTTCGTGGCCGGCTGGAGCTGGGACAACGAGAACCGCGGCCTGGACGCGCGCCCCGACAAGGTCAAGCTGGCGCTGGACAAGACCAGCTACCGCGCCGGCGACACGCTGCGCATCACGGTGACGCCGCCGCAGCCGGGCCAGGGCATCCTGGTGGTGGAATCGGACAAGCTGCTGCACGTGCAGCCGCTGCTGGCCAAGCCCGGCGAAACCTATGAGCTCAAGGTCACCGAAGAGTGGGAGCGCCACGACGTCTACATCACCGCGCTGGTGCTGCGCGGTGGTTCGGCGCTGGAGAAGGTGACCCCCGCGCGCGCCGTGGGCGTGGCGCACGTGCCGATGGACCGCGCCGCGCGCACGGTCCCCGTGACGGTGGAAGCCCCGAAGCAGACGCGCCCCGAACAGGCGCTGCCGGTCACCATCAGCGCCCCGGCGCTGGCGGGCAAGACGGCCTGGGCCACGGTGTCGGCGGTGGACGTGGGCATCCTCAACATCACCCGCTTCCCGGTGCCCGACGCGGCCGCGCATTTCTTCGCGCAGCGCCGCCTGGGCGTGGATGCATACGACCTCTACGGCCGCGTGATCGAAAGCTTCGAAGGCGAGGCCGCCACCCTGCGCTTCGGCGGCGACATGGCGCATCTGGCGCTGCCCCAGGCCCGCCGCCCGACCGCGCGCGTGCAGACCGTGGACCTGTTCGCCGGCCCGGTGAAGCTTGACGCCCAGGGCCGCGCCAAGGTGGACGTGATGGTGCCCGACTTCAACGGCACGCTGCGCGTCTCGGCCCTGGTCTACAGCGACGAGGTGTACGGGCAGGGCAGCAGCGAAAGCATCCTGCGCGCGCCCATCCTGGCCGAGGTGAGCGCACCGCGCGCGCTGGCGCCGGGCGATCGCAGCACGGTCACGCTGGACCTGCAGAACTACACCGGCAAGGCCGGCGAGTTCAGCGTCAGCCTCGACACCACCGGCCCGATCGCGGTGGCCGGCGAGCGCCGCAAGGTGTCGCTGCAGCCCGACGCCAAGACCACGCTCACCTACGCGCTCACCGGCACCGAAGGCCACGGCGTGGGCACGCTGAAGCTGCGCGTGGAGGGCGGCGGGTTCGCCGTCAACCGCGAGTTCGACGTGCCCGTGCGCGCCGCCTGGGGCAGCGTGGTGCGTTCGCGCGCCCAGACGCTGGCGCCCGGTGCGTCGCTGTCCCTGGGCGGCGACCTGGCGGCGGGGCTGATGCCCGGCACCGTGTCGGCGCGCATGACCCTGACCACGCAGCCGCCCATCCCGTTCGCGCGCGCGCTGCAGGATCTGCTCGACTACCCCTACGGCTGCGCCGAACAGACCACCACCCGCGGCTACGCCGCCCTGCTGCTGGACGCCGACAGCGCCCGGCGCATGGGCTTCGCCGGCCTGGACGAGGAAACGCGCCGCAAGCGCATGGAGGGCGCCTTCAGCCGGCTGGCCGCACTGCAGTCGGGCAATGGCCACTTCTCGATGTGGGGCGGCAGTGATTCGGCGGCCATCCTGACGCCGTACATCACCGAGTTCCTGCTCAACGCGCGCGAGGCCGGCTTCGCGGTGCCCGACGCCATGCTGCAGAAAGCGCTCGAGCGCCTGAGCGAAGACCTGCTCACCGGCGGCGTGCCGTTCTATTCCTACGACGCCTCCGACCACCTGCGCTTCGCCTACCAGGCGCAGGCCGGCTACGTGCTGGCGAAGGTGAACCGGGCGCCGCTGGGCACGCTGCGCGCGCTGTACGACAACGAGCGCGGCAAGTCGCTCACCGGCCTGCCGCTGGTGCACCTGGGCCTGGCGCTGGCGATGCAGGGCGACGAAGCCCGCGCCAGCAAGGCCATTGCCGAAGGCCTGGCCAAGAAGGACGCGCGCCCGCGCTGGCTGGGCGACTACGGTTCGGACCTGCGCGACCGCAGCCTGGTGCTGGCCCTGCTGCGCGAGAACAAGCGCGGCGGCAACCAGGACCAGCCGCTGCTGGCGCTCTCGCGCGAGATGCAGGCGCGCGTGGCCGCTACGCACTACTGGCTGAGCACGCAGGAACAGATCGCCCTGGCGCGCCTGGGCAAGAGCCTGGCCCTGGACGCCAGCGCCACCTTCTCCGGCCAGCTCAGCGTGGGCGGCGAAGACACGGCCATCGGCGCCGACCGCCTGCTCAGCCGCGACTTCGCCTTCGGCGACCTGGCGGCCGGCGTGCGCTTCGCCCCGACGGCCGACGCGCCGCTGTACGCCAGCATTGACGTGGCCGGCGTGCCGCGCACGGCGCCGGCGCTGGACGAGACCGACATCGTGGTCAAGCGCACCTGGTACAACCCCGACGGCACCGCCTGGAAGCCGGGCCCGCTGAAGGAAGGCCAGGTGCTGGTGGCGGCGGTGAGCGTGGAGGTGCGCGAGGCCATGCCCGACGCGCTGCTGGTGGACCTGCTGCCGGCCGGCCTGGAGATCGAGAACCTCAACCTCACCCCGGACGAGCAGTGGGCCGACGTCACCATCGAGGGCATCACCATCACCGACCGCAGCAACGCCTCGGAAATCCTGCACGAGGAGTACCGCGACGACCGCTACGTGGCCGCGCTCAAGCTTTATTCGGGCCAGAGGGCGCAGCTGTTCTACCTGGTGCGCGCGGTGACGCCGGGCACCTACGTGGTGCCGCCGCCGCAGGTGGAGGACATGTACCGTCCCGAGCTGCGCGGCGTGGGTCGCGCCATCCCGGCGTCGGTGACCGTCGTCCAGCCGTAGCGTGCGCAGGCCGCGCGTAACGGCGGCGGCCGCGGCGGGGCTGTCCCGCCCGGCCCTGCGCCGGCCGGGCACGCGCCGGCGCCGCGCGCTGGCGGCGTTCGCGCTGCTGCTGTTGCTGGCGTTCGCACTCGATCGCCTGTTCCCGCCGCCCGTTCCGGACGCCCGCGACGGCGGGGCCGTGGTGCTGGCCGCCGACGGCACGCCGCTGCGCGCCTTCGCCAACCGCGAGGGCGTGTGGCGCTACCCGGTCACGATGGACCAGGTGTCGCCGCACTACCTGCAGGCGCTGGTGACGTATGAAGACCGCTGGTTCCGCCGGCATCCCGGCGTGAATCCGCCGGCCATGCTGCGCGCGGCCTGGCAGTGGGCGGCCAATGGCCGCGTGGTGTCGGGCGGCTCCACGCTCACCATGCAGGTGGCCCGCATCCTGGAGCCGCATTCGCGCACGCCGCTGGGCAAGCTGCGCCAGGCGCTGCGCGCGCTGCAGCTGGAGTGGCGCTACTCGAAGGACGAAATCCTTTCGCTGTATCTCAACCATGCGCCCTTCGGCGGCACCATCGTGGGCGTGGAGGCGGCAAGCTGGGCCTATCTGGGCAAGCCGGCGTCGAGCCTGTCGCAGGCCGAAGCCGCGCTGCTGGCGGTGCTGCCGCAGGCGCCCAGCCGGCTGCGCCCCGACCGCCACCCCGAGGCCGCGCGCGCCGCGCGCGACAAGGTGCTGGCGCGCATGGCCACGCTGGGCGTGTGGACCACCGCGCAGGTGGACGATGCGCGCATCGAACCGGTGGTGGCGCGCCGCCTGCAGCCGCCCATGTCGGCGCCGCTGCTGGCCCAGCGCCTGCGCGCGGCCAACCCGGGGCGCACGCGCATCCGCAGCACGCTGGACGCCTCGCTGCAGCGCGTGCTGGAACAGCGCCTGGCCGGCTATTTCTCGCAGCTGCCCGAGCGCACGTCGGCGGCGCTGCTGGTGGTGGACAACGCCACGCTGGAAGCGCGGGCCTACGTGGGCTCGCTGCAGTTCGCCGACGCCACCCGCCTGGGCCACGTGGACATGGTGCGGGCCACGCGTTCGCCGGGCTCCACGCTCAAGCCCTTCCTGTACGGCCTGGCGCTGGACGACGGCCTGGTGCATTCGGAAAGCCTGCTGGTGGACGCGCCGCAGAGCTTCGGCGACTACCGCCCCGCCAACTTCGATCCCGCGTTCAACGGGCCGGTATCGGTGGCCGAGGCGCTGCGGCTGTCGCTGAACGTGCCGGCCGTGGACCTGCTCGACCGGCTGGGCCCCGAACGATTCACCGCGCGCCTGGCGCACGCGGGCGTGGTGCTGCGGCTGCCGCGCGGGGCCAGGCCCAACCTGTCGATCATCCTGGGCGGCACGGGCACGCGGCTGGAGGAACTGGTGGGCGCCTACCGCGCATTGAATGCCGACGGCCTGGCGGGGCGCGTGCGCTACGCCGGCGGCGCGCCGATGCAGGAGCGCCGCCTGCTGTCGCCGGGCGCGGCCTGGATCATCCGCGAAATCCTGGAACAGCATGGCCGCCCCGGACAGCGCGACGAAGCCTTCGACACCACCGGCCGCGCGCGCGTGGCCTGGAAAACCGGCACCAGCTACGGCTTCCGCGATGCCTGGGCACTGGGCAGCACGGCGCGCTACACGGTCGGGGTCTGGGTGGGCCGCCCCGACGGCACGCCGCTGCCCGGCCAGTACGGCGCCATCACGGCGCTGCCGCTGCTGTTCGAAGTGGTGGACAGCCTGCCGCGCGCCGGCGCCGACACCCGCCGCGGCGGCATGCCGGGCACCGTGCGCAAGACCGACATCTGCTGGCCGCTGGGCCTGCCGCCGGATCCGGCGGCGCCCACGCTGTGCCATGAAACCCGCGAAGCCTATGCGCTGGCGGGCACGCTGCCGCCCACGCTGCCCGAGCGCGAGGCGCGGCTGTGGGGGGCGGGGCGGCTGTCGCTGGAGGTGGATGCGCGCACCGGCAAGCGGCTCTCGGCGAGCTGTAGCGCCACGCACGCCCGGCAGCGCACCGAGGTGGCACGCTGGCCCGCGCTGGCCTATCCGTGGCTTCCTGCGGCGCTGCGGCGCGCCAGCGCGATACCGCCGCTGTCGCCCGACTGTGCGCCCGACGCGCTCGAGGCAATGGAGTCGCTGCGCATCGAGGGCCCCGGCAACGGCGCGCGCTTGGCGCGCGCCCCCGGCAGCCTCAAGCCCGCCACGCTGCGCCTGCGCGCGTTCGGCACGCAGTCGCGCGTGCGCTGGCTGGTCAACGGCCGCCTGGCCGGCGAAACCCTCGGCCCGCGCCCCTGGACCCACGCCTTCGACACCCCCGGCCCCCAGCGCATCACCGCCCTGGCCGACACCGGCGCCTTCGCCGAGCTCACCCTGCACGTCATCCGCTGAAGCGCGTGCGCTTTGCGCACGACATGGGCCGCTGCGGCGAGCGCCGGCCCACACCGACAGGGGGTCTGCCCGGCGTCTTTCCAGCGCCATCCATGGCAGAAAACGCCGGCCGTTCCGGGCTTCCTGCCCTCCACTTCAGACCCCCAGTCGCTGTGTGCCGTCGCCCCGACCGGCACACGCACACCGTAGCGAGGTCAAGAGCAATGCCCTGGCACCCGAGGGTCCGAATCGAGAATCTCAACGGGCCGCTCAAGTAGACAAGCACTCACCCAGGCACCCGTACGCTGGCAGCGGGTCAGTTTGGCAATTTCTGGTTCGTCTTTTCTGGAAGCAGGGGCTGCGGCCAGTGTGGCGACCATGTGTGTGGCGACGTGGGGTCTGGCGGGGCGCGGACGTAGTCGATGCGCACATCGTCGACCATCTCCTCGCTGCGAACGACGCCCGCTGCGAGGAACGTGACGCGCAACTGCCCGCTGTCCCGCCAGTGCAGCGAAAAAGGAAACAGCTCGCGTGCGACGGCGACGTTGCCGCCGTCGCTGGGCACCGGCTCCGTGGCCGGCAGGATCGAGAGATGCGTTGAGAAGCCCGTCGTGGCTCCGCAGCTACGCTCGAAGGCAACAGCAACCCGTTCGCCATCCGGGGATGGCGCGGTCAACAGCGGCGTGTTGACGCAGCCGTCGATGACGTCGCAGCCAGCAAGCGTGAACGCCAGTGTGGCCGCGACGGCACGCCGCAGTGTTCCCATGCTCACGCGAGGTGTTCGAGCACGTAGTCGGCCGAGGAGACCTTGAACTCGCCGGGGGCTTCGACGTGCAGCTGCTTCACCACGCCGTCCTCGGCGTACAGGGCGAAGCGCTTGGCGCGCAGGCCCATGCCGAAGGCGGTGGCGTCCAGCTCCAGGCCCAGGGCCTTGGCGAAGGCCGCATTGCCGTCGGCCAGCATGTGCACGCCTTCGGGCACGTCCTGGCTCTTGGCCCAGGCGTCCATGACGAAGGCGTCGTTCACGGCCAGGCAGGCCACTTCGATGCCGCGCTTCTGGAACTCGCCGAACTTCTCCGCGTAGCCCGGCAGGTGCTTGGCCGAGCAGGTGGGGGTGAAGGCGCCCGGCACGGCGAACAGCACCACTTTCTTGCCGTCGAACAGCTCTTCGGTGTTCACGGCCTGCACGCCGTCCTTGAGGATGTTGAGGGTGGCGTGCGGGATTTTTTCGCCAATCTGGATGGTCATGCATTACTCCGTGGAGCGGGGACGGACGGCCATTCTAGCGGGCCGGCATGAACGCCGCGTCTTGCCGCCGGACCGCGTGCCCCGGCCAGCGAAAAACAACCGCGTCTGGGGCCGTGGTTCCCGGTTTTCAACGACTTGAAGCCGGCATGGCCAGCCCAATCTTCCTGGTCATGGCGGCAATGTGCCGCTGAACCCACGGAGAAACACCATGAGCCTGAGCCGTCATTTCGTCACCCATTCGCGCCAGCTGGACGCCGAGGCCCGTCAGGCCTTTGGCCGCTTCCTCGGCGAGAACGCCACTGCGGCCCAGGCCTGGGTGCCGCGCGTGGACATCAAGGAAGAGGCCGAGCGCTTCGTGATCTTCGCCGACCTGCCGGGCGTTGACCCGAACTCGATCGAAGTGCAGATGGACAAGGGCATCCTGTCCATCAAGGGCCAGCGCAGCACCGGTACGGCCGAGGAGGGCGCGCGTTTCTCGCGCATCGAGCGCGCACACGGCACCTTCAGCCGCAGCTTCGCGCTGCCCGACAGCGCCAACCCCGAAGGCATCACCGCGGCCGGCAGGCACGGCGTGCTGGAGATCACCATTCCCAAGCGCGCCGAGACCACGCCGCGGCGCATCCAGGTGCAGTAACGCGCGGCGCAGGGCCGGGCGAGGCGTAAACTGGGCCCGCGGGTGTTTCCGCGGGCCTTTCACTTGCCAGGAACGGACGATGCAGTTCAAGGATTACTACGACACGCTCGGCGTGGAGGCCACGGCCGGCGAGGCGGAAATCAAGACCGCCTACCGCCGCCTGGCGCGCAAGTTCCACCCCGACGTGAGCAAGGAAAAGGGCGCCGAAGAGCGCTTCAAGGCCATCAACGAGGCCTACGAAGTGCTGCGCGACAAGGAAAAGCGCGCCGAGTACGACCGGCTCAAGGCGCAGGGCTATCGCCCGGGCGAAGACTTCCGTCCGCCGCCGGGCTTTGGCCAGGGCGGGCCGGGCAACGGCGGCTTCCACTACCAGCAGGACTTCGGCCAGGGCGGCGGCTTCAGCGACTTCTTCGAATCGCTGTTCGGCGGCGGCCGCGGTCCCGGGCGCGCCCAGCCGCAGCCCGCGGGCGACGTGCGGGCCAAGCTCGCCATCCCGCTGGAGCTGGCCTACACCGGCGGCAAGCAGCGCATCAACGTGGACGGCCGCACGCTGGAAGTGAACGTGCCGGCCGGCATCGCGCCGGGGCAGGTGATCCGGCTGGCGGGGCAGGGGCATCGCGGCCCGGGCCGCAGCTCCGACCTGCTGCTGGAAGTGGACTACCGCCCGCACGCCGAGTTCGAAGTGGACGGCCGCAACATCCTCTACACGCTGCCGCTGGCGCCGTGGCAGGCCGCGCTGGGCGCCACCGTGAGCGTGCTGACGCTGGGCGGCGCGGTGGAGCTGCGGGTGCCGCCCGATTCCGACACCGGCCGCAAGCTGCGCCTGCGCGGCCGCGGGCTGCCGGGAAAACCCGCGGCGGGCGACCAGATCGTCGAGATCGAAGTGCGCGCGCCCAGGGCCGAGACCGACGCGCAGAAGGCGCTGTACCGGCAGATGGCCGAGGCGTTCGAGTTTGATCCGGGGCGGGCTTGAGGTTTTTTGCCGCGGATTACGCGGACAAGAGCCGATAACAGCGGATCCAATCGAAGTTGGAGCAAAGCAAAAGGGGCCGCGGTTTCCCGGGGCCCCTTTTCATTGCATCTGTTTTTTGACCGGGCGCCTTATCGGCTTTTATCGGCTCTTATCCGCGTAATCCGCGGTAAAAAACCACTCCCTGCCAACCCGCCATCAACCGCCGCTGAGCAGACCGTTGATCACGTCAATCAGCTGGTTCTCGTTGAAGGGCTTGGTGATGTAGGCCTTGGCGCCCTGGCGCATGCCCCAGACCTTGTCGGTTTCCTGGTCCTTGGTGGTGACCAGCACGATCGGGATGTGCGACGTGGTGGCTTCCTT
>DAORUD010000055.1:0-17022 GCA_035433005.1 Arenimonas sp.
CGGGAAATCTAGGGCGTTTGGCCGCGGATTTACGCGGATGAACGCGGATTAAGATCCAACGCTCTTGGTTTTATCCGCGTTCATCCGTGTAAATCCGTGGCCAAACGATCATTTCAGCGGCCAGCCAGGACCTCTTCGACGGCGTCAACGGCCTTGGGCACGCCGTCGGTCAGCACTTCGTGGCCGTCCTTCGTCACCAGCACGTCGTCCTCGATGCGGATGCCGATGCCCTGCCATTTCGCCGGCACGCCCTTGGTGCCCGGGGCGATGTAGAGGCCGGGCTCGATGGTGAACACCATGCCCGGCTCGAGTTCGCGGAATTCGCCGGCCAGCTTGTATTCGCCCACGTCGTGCACGTCCAGGCCCAGCCAGTGGCCGGTCTTGTGCATGTAGAACTTCTTGTACGACTCGCTGGCCAGCGCCTGCTTCAGCGTGCCCTTGAGCAGGCCCAGCGACAGCAGGCCGTCGGCAAGAGACTGCACGGCCGCCTCGTGCCCGGCAATCCAGGACTTGCCCGGGCGCGCCTGCGCCAGCGCCGCCTGCTGCGCCGCCAGCACCACTTCGTACAGCGCGCGCTGTTCGCTGGAATAGCGGCCATTGACTGGCCAGGTGCGGGTGATGTCGGAGGCGTAGTTGGCGTACTCGGCACCGGCGTCGCACAGCAGCAGGTCGCCGTCGGCGGTGCGGGCGCTGTTGTCGCGGTAGTGCAGCACGCAGCCGTTGGCGCCCGCGCCGACGATCGGCTCGTAGGCCGCCACGGCGTTGTTGCGGCGGTAGGTGTACTGCAGCGCCGCCTCCACTTCGTACTCGAAACCGCCGGGGCGGGTGGCGCGCATCGCCGCCAGCTGCGCCTCGCAGGCGATGCGGGCCGACTCGCGCATCAGCTTCAGCTCGCCCGGGCTCTTGAACAGGCGCAGCTCGTGCAGCAGGTGGCCCAGCTCCAGGAATTCATGCGGCGGCTGCGCGCCGTGCCGCACCTGCGAGCGCACGCGGTTCACCCAGCCAATCAGCTTGAGGTCGAACTCGGTGTCGCGGCCGAAGTGGTAGTACACCCGCGAACGGCCTTCCAGCAGGCCCGGCAGGATCTCGTCCAGGTCGGCGATGGGATAGGCGTCGTCGAAGCCGTGGGTGTCCACCGCGCCCTCGGGCCCGGCGCGCGGGCCGTCCCAGGTTTCGCGGTCGGGGTCGCGTTCGCGGCAGAACAGCAGCGATTCACCGTGCTTGCGTCCCGGCACCAGCACCAGCACGGCCTCGGGTTCGGCGAAGCCGCTGAGGTACCAGAAATCGCTGTCCTGCCGGTACGGGTAATGGGTGTCGTGGCTGCGCACGCGCAGCGGCGCGCTGGGCAGCACCAGGATGGCGTCCTCGTCGGCCATGCGCATCAGCTGCTTGCGGCGGCGGGCGAACTCGGCGAGCTTGACCATGGCCGGCGCCTCAGTTGAGCTTGCGGCGGTGGCGGGGACCCAGCACGCAGTCGCTGTGCAGCAGCAGCGCGGCCACGCGGATGAATTCGGTCACTTCCTCCAGCGCTTCCTCGTCCGCCTCGGGGTCTTCATAGCTCAGGTCGCTGGCGGCGATGCGTGCGATGTCGCCCAGGGCTTCCTCGGACTCCTCCGACAGCGGCGGCTTCGCGCCCGCCGCCAGGCCGAAGCCACCCAGGAAGCCGCGGCACCACGACACCAGGCCGTCGCCGCGTTCGCTCACGGGCCGCTCGGCGTCGGGCAGCAGCAGCTCGAAGTCGAAATCGGGCGAATCAAGCTGGCTGGTGCTGGCCGCGTACAGCCGGTCAATCGCGCCATCGGCCACCGGCGGCGACAGCAGCGGGTCCGACATCACCTGGGC
Source organism: Arenimonas sp. (assembly GCA_035433005.1). Lineage (GTDB taxonomy): Bacteria > Pseudomonadota > Gammaproteobacteria > Xanthomonadales > Xanthomonadaceae > Arenimonas. Next base: position 1,843 of record DAORUD010000055.1, read on the forward strand.
GAACCAGTCCCGGCGGTCGTGGCGCCCGCCGCCGGACAGGTAGCCACAGAGCGAACCGTGCAGTTCGCAGGGGTCGAGGCTGGCCTCCAGGCCCTGGAGTTCGGCGACGACGGCGGCGTATTCGGGTAGCTGGGCGTCGGACATGGGGTGCCTGCCTGGGGTGAGGCCGCATTCTAACAAGCCGGGGCTGTCCGCTTTCGCTGGCCGCTTGTGGCCTTGTTAGCGCCACCCTACACTCCCAACCCAGCACGGATCGAATCAGGGGACCTCCGGGCCTAATGGCGCTGCGGCGAAATCACGGCAAGCCCCGGTCGGCCCGCATCGCGGTCGCCGGCTTGGCCATGGGTTTCCCGGCGCTGGCCGCGGCGCAGTCGGCGGGCCCCTCGGGCGGGTTCCTGCTGCAGCTGGCGCTGTTCACCATCGCCCTGCTGCTGGGCTGGCTGCTCTGGCGCGTCCGCCGCGACCGGCTGCAGCAGGAAACGTCCCTGGTGGGCGAAATCCGCGAACGCGAAGAGCGCCTGAACCTGGCGCTGTGGGGCTCGGGCGACGAGTTCTGGGACTGGAACATCCGCGACAACTCGCTCTATCGCCTGGGCGCCCACCAGCTGCTGGGCCAGGGCAGCCGCGAAGAAGTCACCACCGACGACTGGCGCACGCAGACCATCCACCCCGAAGACCTGCCGCGGGTGCAGAAGCTGCTGCAGGAGCACATCGTCGGCCATACCGACGTGTACGAGTCCGAACACCGCGTCCGCAACGCGCGCGGGGAATGGGTCTGGGTGCGGTCGCGCGGCAAGGTGGTGGAACGCGACGCCAGCGGCAACCCGCTGCGCATGGCCGGCACCGCGCGCGACGTCACCGTGATCCGGCGCGCCGAGCGCGAGCGCCGGGTGGCGCTGGAAGTGCTGCGCAGCATGAGCGAGGCGGTGGCGGTGATCGACCTCGATTTCCGCTTCATCTCGGTCAACCCGGCGTTCTCGCGCATCACCGGCTACAGCGAAGAGGAAGTGATCGGCCAGAACAGCCGCCTGCTCGACTCCAGCCAGCACAGCGCCGAGTTCTACCGCCGCGTGCGCGACGTGCTCGAGCGCACCGGCCACTGGGCCGGCGAGATGTGGCAGAAGCGCAAGGACGGCGAAGAGTTCCTGGGCTGGATCGAAATGAGCGAAGTGCGCGACGCGATGGGCCTGCGCAGCCATTTCGTGGCCGTGGTCAACGACATCACCGACAAGAAGCGCGCCGAGCAGGAGCTGCGCTACCTGGCCAACTACGACACGCTCACCGGCCTGCCCAACCGCGCCCTGCTGTCCGAACGCCTGGGCCGCGCCATCGTGCGGGCGCGCCGGCAGGAAACCCGCGTGGCGGTGCTGTTCCTGGACCTGGACCGCTTCAAGGACATCAACGATTCGCTCGGCCACGCCGCCGGCGACCGCCTGCTCAAGGCCGCGGCCACGCGACTGCAGGCCACGGTGGGCGCTTCGGACACCGTGGCGCGCCTGGGCGGCGACGAGTTCACCGTGGTGCTGGAGGACGTGGAGTCGGTGCACGCGGTCGAGCGCATGGCGCGCGAGATCCTCACCGCGTTCTCGATGCCGCTGGAAGTGGACGAACGCCACGACGTCAACATCACCCCGTCGCTGGGCATCAGCCTCTACCCCGACCACGCGCTGGTGCCCACCGACCTGCTGAAGTTCTCCGACACGGCCATGTACCAGGCCAAGGCGGAGGGCCGGAACACCTACCAGATCTACAACGAGACCATGGACGCCGAGTCGCGCCGCCGCGCCACCGTGCTGGCCTCGCTGCGCAAGGCGCTGGACCGCGGCGAGTTCCGCCTGGTGTACCAGCCGCGCATGGCGCTGGCCGACGGCCGCATCACCGGCGTGGAGGCGCTGCTGCGCTGGCACAGCGCCGAACTGGGCGAAATCCCGCCCACGGTGTTCATCCCGCTGGCCGAGGAATCGGGGCTTATCCTTTCCATCGGCGACTGGGTGCTCAGCGAGGCCCTGCAGACGCTCAAGCGCTGGCGCGGCCACGGCCTGAACGAGATCTCCATCGGCGTGAACGTGTCGGTGCTGCAGCTGCTGCGCGGCAACCTGCCCGAGCAGCTGCGCAACTTGATCCGCGACCTGGGCGTGCCGGCCAACCGCATCGAGCTGGAAGTCACCGAATCAATGGTGATGCAGAACGCCGAGCAGACCACGCACGTGCTCAACGAACTGCGCAAGCTGGGCATCACCCTGGCCATCGACGATTTCGGCACCGGCTATTCCTCGCTGGTCTACCTCAAGCGCCTGCCGATCGACACGCTCAAGATCGACAAGGAGTTCATCGGCGACCTCACCCGCGACCCGGACGACGAGGCCATCACCGCCACCGTCATCACCATGGGCCACTCGCTGGGCCTTAACGTGATCGCTGAAGGCGTGGAAAGCGAGCAGCAGCTGGGCTACCTGCGCGAACAGGGCTGCGACGAGATCCAGGGCTTCTGGCTGTCGCCGCCGCTGGATTCGCACCGCTGCCTGGCCTTCATCCGCAGCTGGCAGCCTGGCACCGTGGCGGCCATCCCGTCGCCTTATTGACCCCGCCGGCGGCCACGCCTAAGGTGCCTGCAATGAACCCTTCCGACCCCGTCGCCCAACTGCAGGCCCTCGCCGAGCGCTTCGATCGCCTGGCCGAGCAGCACCGCCGCGTGCTGGAAGAGAACCGCAGCCTGCGCCAGGGCCAGGAACAGCTGGTGGCCGAACGCGCCGCCCTGCTCAACAAGAACGAACAGGCCCGCTCGCGGGTGGAAGCCATGATCACGCGGCTCAAGTCGCTGGAGCACAACGCGTGAGCGAGCCGGTCAACGTCAAGATCCTCGACCGCGAGTTCACCGTGGGCGTGGAGGCCAATGAACGCGACAGCCTGATGGCCGCCGCGCACCTGCTGGACGCGCGCATGCGCGAGATCCGCGGCAGCAACCGCATGGCGGCACTGGACCGGGTGGCGGTGCTCACCGCGCTCAACCTCGCCCACGAACTGCTGCAGCTCAAGCAGGCCGCCGAACAGCGCGACGTGGCGCTCAACCGCACGCTGGGCGACCTCAACCGCAAGCTCGACGGCCTGTTCGACGCGCCGCGCTGAGCCCGTGCATGCACACCTTCCTGTAGGAGGGCCTTCAGGCCCGAAGCTTCCTGCCGAAAGGCATCGGGCCTGAAGGCCCTCCTACAGGGTCGCGTTCACCCTTCCGTTATTCCGCGGGACTATAATCGCGCTGTCCTCTGCCGTGTCCGACAGCGTGCAAAACATTCGCCTTGTCCCATAAACACGACCCGGGAACCTGCGGTGATCGCGGTGTGCATGTCCGCCCTGCTGCGGAAAGCCTGAAGCCGTCGCACAGGTACCCACTTGATCCCAGGGATCAAGGTCGTTTCGCCCGCATCGGCATGGTGGAGGATATTCCTTGAACATTTCGCGCGCCGACCTCCGCCGCGAACTGCGCGCCCGCCGCGCCGCCATCACCCCGGGCCTTCGCCTGGCCGCCGCCGACGCGGTGGCCCGCCACCTGGGCGAACAGCCCGACCTGCGTGAACCCGGCTACGTCGGCGGCTACTGGGCCGTGAACGGTGAGCTGCCGCTGCACGCCGTGCAGCTCCGCCTCGCGCCCGGCCAGGTCTGGTGCCTGCCGATCGTGCAGGACGACGGCGGCCTGCGCTTCGCGCCCTGGCGCGCAGGCGACCCGATGCAGCCCAACCGCTACGGCATTCCCGAGCCCGTGCTGGACCCCGCTTCGCAGCTGGCCCCGCACCAGCTGGCGTGGGCGCTGCTGCCGCTGCTGGGCTTCGACCGCCGCGGCGGCCGGCTGGGCATGGGCGGCGGCTACTACGACCGCGCGTTCGCCTTCCGTCGCGATGCCGGGGCCCCGCCCCGGCTGATCGGCGTGGGCTATGCGTTCCAGGAGCTGCCCGCACTGGCCGCCGAGCCCTGGGACGTGGCCCTGGACGCCATCGCCACCGAACACGGATTCACCCCGGCCGGGCGATAATGGCGGCATGAAGAACTACTGGCTGATGAAGTCCGAACCCGACGAATTCTCGATCGACGCCCTGGCCAAGGTGGGCGTGGAGCCGTGGAGCGGCGTGCGCAACTACCAGGCGCGCAACTACATGATGAAGGACATGAAGGTCGGCGACGGCATCCTGTTCTACCACTCCAACTGCGCCGTGCCGGGCGTGGCCGGGCTGGCGCAGGTGGCGTCCACGGCCTACCCCGACCCCACCCAGTTCCAGCCGAAGTCCGACTACCACGACCCCGCCAGCAATCCCGAAGAACCGCGCTGGTGGCTGGTGGACGTGGGCTTCAGGCGCAAGTTCAAGCGCGTGGTTTCGCTGGACGAACTGCGCGCGCAGGCCGAAGCGCTGGGCGACTTCGCCCTGCTTCGCCGCGGCAACCGCCTGTCGGTGCTGCCGGTCACGGCCGCGCAGTACAAGCACATCCTCACCCTCGAATAAGCCCGGAGCCCGCCGATGTCCCGCGATGAACAGAAAAAGCTCGCCGCCGAAAAGGCCCTGGAGTTCGTCGAGGACGGCATGGTGGTGGGCGTCGGCACCGGCTCCACGGTGGCCTTCTTCATTGACGGCCTGGCGCGCATGAAGCACCGCATCGAAGGTGCGGTGTCGAGCTCCGAGCAGAGCACGCGCCAGCTGCAGCAGCACGGCATCCCGGTGTTCGACCTCAACGCGGCGGGTCCGCTGAAGCTCTACGTGGACGGCGCCGACGAATGCGACCCCTGGAACCGGCTGATCAAGGGCGGCGGCGCGGCGCTGACGCGCGAGAAGATCATCGCGGCGGCCAGCGACAAGTTCGTCTGCATCATCGACCCGGCCAAGCAGGTCGAACTGCTGGGCACGTTCCCGGTGCCGATCGAAGTCATCCCGATGGCGCGCAGCCTGGTGGCGCGCCAGATCGCCGACATGGACGGCCAGCCGGTGTGGCGAGAGGGCGTGGTCACCGACAACGGCAACTGGATCCTGGACGTGCACCACTGGCGCATCCAGGACCCGGTGGGCCTGGAGGCCAGGCTGAACCAGATCACCGGCGTGGTGGCCTGCGGCCTGTTCGCGGCCCGGCCCGCCGACGTGGTCATCATCGGCGACGCCATCCGTCCGATCCGGCGCTGATCCTCAGGCGGGGGCGCTGGCGGCGATCAGCCGCAGCATGGCGCCCAGGCCGCCGTGCAGCGCGCTGACGTCATAGCCCAGGCGCTTGAGCACGAAGGCCGCGGCGGCCGAGCGCTCGCCGGTGTTGCAGTAAACGACCACGCGGCTGCCCGAGGGCAATGCGCCGGCGATGTCTTCGCGCAGCCGGTACAGCGGCACGTTGATGGAACCGTCGATGGCGCGCTGCGCGTGCTCTTCGGGCATGCGCACGTCCACCAGCGCCGCGCCCAGCTGGGCCAGCTTGGCGGCCTCCGAAGGCAGCACCCAGGACAGCATCGGCGGCTTGAGCACGGCCTCGAAGGCGTCGCGCGACAGGCGCATCAGCACGCCGCCCTGCATCATGCGCACGGTGGCGTTGCGCGGCAGGTTCGACAGCAGCGCGTCTTCGCCAAAGGTGTCGCCCTCGCGCAGGTAGGCCACCACCTGCGGGGCGCCGTCGAGGTACTTGGACACCGAGGCGGTGCCTTCGCGCACCACGTAGAAATAGTCCGGGGCGTCGCCTTCGCGCATCACGATCTCGCTGGGCTTGACGTTCACCGGTTCGAACAGCTGGAACATCTTCTCGATGTTGCCGGTGGGCAGGCGCGCGAACGCCTGGCTGCGCAACAGGCGGAACACCCAGTTGTTGCCGCCGGGGCCGGTGCCGTAATGGCGGTTGTTTTCGTCGCGGCTGAGCTGGTCCCAGGTGATGAGCTTCTCGAGGTAGCGCCGGTCAATGCGCATCACGCGCGCCTTGCCCGACACCACCTTGGCGGTGAAGCGGCGCGGCACGGCGTCGTTGAGCGAATAGCGGCCGTGCGGTGCGCTGGCCACGTGGGCCACGCTGCGGCCATCGGGATAGTTGCAGCGCAGCTCGCCGTCGAGCAGGTAGACGGTGTCGTCGTCGAGGTCGCCGGCTTCGAACACGTTCTCGCCGCGGGAGTAGTCGGACACGGAGGCTTCGCGGGCCAGCTGGTCCCGGGTTTCCTGGCGCAGGGCTTCCAGCGGGAACAGGCGGGCCAGGTCGGTGGCGGGGACGGGCATGGGGCGGACTCCTGTAGCAGTGGGTTTGAGTCTATCGCCGGGGAGGGGTTTTGGGGTAGCGGGGTGTGGGCCAGTGCGCCTGGTCGTCAGTGAAGCCAGGAGCGCCCGCTTCGCGGGGGCTGGGGGACCAGGATTGCCAAGGACATCCTGTCCTTGGCCCTCCGCTTCGCTCCGGGTCGGCTGCGCCGACAGAAATCGTTCCAGACGATTTCTTCGAACACAGGTTCGACTTGCCTTCCCCCCAGCCAAAAAGAGAGAGGGCCCCTTTTGGGGGCCCTCTCTCTTTTTGGCTGGGGGACTAGGATTCGAACCTAGATAGGCAGAGTCAGAGTCTGCAGTCCTACCGTTAGACGATCCCCCAATTCGGGGGCGCCGCCAGGGCTTGAAGCGATTAGCGCTTCGAGAACTGGGTGGCGCGGCGGGCCTTGTGCAGGCCAACCTTCTTGCGTTCGACTTCGCGGGCGTCGCGGGTCATCAGGCCAGCCTTGCGCAGCTCGGGCTTGAGGCCGTCGTTGTACTCCACCAGAGCGCGGGCAATGCCGAGGCGGATGGCGCCGGCCTGGCCGGTGATGCCGCCGCCGGCGACCGTCACGGTGATGTCGAACTTCTCGCCCATCTGGCTGACGACCAGCGGCTGGCGAACGATCATGCGCGAGGTTTCGCGGCCGAAGAATTCGTCAACCGGCTTGCCGTTGACGACGATCTTGCCGCTGCCCGAACGCAGGAAGACGCGGGCGGTGGAGGACTTGCGACGGCCGGTGCCGTAGTTCTGCTGGGTAGCCATGTCTGTGCCTTAAGCCTTGAAGTCCAGAGCCTGCGGCTGCTGGGCGGAATGCGGATGCTCCGAGCCCTTGTAGACCTTGAGCTTGCGGTACATGGCGCGGCCGAGCGGGTTCTTCGGAAGCATGCCCTTGACGCCGATTTCGATCACGCGCTCCGGGTGGGTGTCGAGCACCTGGCCCAGCGACTGGGTCTTGAGGTTGCCGACGTAGCCGGTGAAGCGGTGGTACTTCTTGTCCTGCATCTTGTTGCCGGTGACGCGGAGCTTTTCGGCATTGATCACGACGAGGTAGTCGCCGGTGTCCACGTGCGGGGTGTATTCCGGCTTGTGCTTGCCGCGCAGGCGAAGCGCGAGTTCCGAGCACAGGCGGCCCAGGGTTTTGCCGCTGGCATCGACCACGTACCAGTCTTGCTTGACGGTCTGGGCGTTGGCGCTGACGGTCATGGTCTTCATGACGGCTCCAAAATATAGAAATCGGGGTGGAAAGAGGCGGAATGATAGCGGCCCTTTCCGGCCCGCGCAAGCCCGACAGCACCCCGTGCTAGCATCCGGGCATGCCCGCACCGCCTGACCTGGCCCTTCGCGCCGCGCCGGAAACGCCCGCCGACGCGGGCCTGGCGGCCTTGGCCGACCGCTGCGTGCAGTGCGGCCTGTGCCTGCCGCATTGTCCCACTTACCGGCTGGACCAGAGCGAAGCCGAGTCGCCCCGGGGCCGCATTGCCTACATCAAGGCCGTGGCCCGGGGCCAACTGGCGCCCACCGCGGCCGGCGACGCCCACCTCGACCATTGCCTGGGCTGCCGCCGCTGCGAACCGGTCTGCCCGGCGGGCGTGCCTTACGGCGAACTGCTGCTCGGGGCACGCGCGGCGCAGGCCGCCCGGCGCCCGGCGGCTATGAAACTGCGGGCCGCCGGGTGGCTGCTGGCGCGCCCGCCCCTGCTGGGCCGCCTGGTGGACCTGCAGCGGGCCACGCGCTGGCTGCCGGCCTCGCTGCGCCCTTCCCTGCCGCCGGCGCCCGCCCGCGTCGCCCTGCCCGCACCCCCCGCTGCCGCGGTGCAGGAGCTAGCGGTGTTCGTGGGCTGCATCGCCGACCGCTACGAATCGGGCACCCGCGCCGCGCTCGCCCGGCTGCTGGGCGCCGCCGGCATCGCGGTGTCGCTGCCCGTGGGACAGGGCTGCTGTGGCGCCGCGGCGGCGCATGCAGGGGATGCGGCCACCGCCGCCCGGCTGGCCGACGCCAACCGCAGCGCCTTTTCCGGCCGGGACAGCGTGCTGTGCCTGGCCAGCGGCTGCCACGACAGCCTGGCGCGCAGCCTGCGCGGCGCGGCGCCGGTGGAAGATGCCATCACGGCGCTCGACCGCCTGGGCGATGGGCTGCGATTCCGGGCCGCCCGCCACCGCGTCGCCCTGCACCTGCCCTGCACCCAGCGCAGCGTGGTGCGCAGCGACGCCGCCCTGCGCCGCCTGCTGGCCCGGGTCCCCGGCCTGGACGTGGTGGAACTGCCCGACACCGGCTGCTGCGGCGCCGCGGGCCTGCACCAGCTGGCCGAACCCGGCCGCGCCGATGCCCTGCGCGCGCCGCTGCTGCAGGCGCTGGCCGGAACCGGCGCCCGCGAACTGCTGTCGGCCAACATCGGCTGCCGCCTGCACCTGGCGAACGGCGCGATAATGCCGGTGCGCCACCCCATCGATTTCCTCGCCGAGCACCTGGCATGAACGCGACCCGACATTTCAGCCCGCTGGACCGGATCCTGATCGAGGCCCAGCACGCCCTGGGCACCAGCCTGGGCCGCGCCCGCGCCGAGCGGCCCAACCCGGCCGGCACCGTCCCGGACCTGCAGCTCGACGAACCCGAGCGCCGGCACGCCGCCGGGCTGATGCGCATCAACCACACCGGCGAGGTCTGCGCCCAGGCGCTGTATGTCGGCCAGGCCGCGGTGGCCCGCGACGAAGCCACGCGCGCGCAGCTCCAGCACGCCGCCCAGGAGGAAACCGACCACCTGGCCTGGTGCGCCGACCGGCTGGACGAGCTGCACAGCCGCCCGAGCGTGTTCAACCCGCTGTTCTACGCCGGCAGCTTCGCCATCGGCCTGGCGGCCGGCCTGCGCGGCGACGGCTGGAACCTGGGCTTCGTGGTCGAAACCGAGCGCCAGGTGGAAGCCCACCTGGACGAACACCTGGCCCAGCTGCCGCCCGGCGACGAGCGCAGCCGAGCCATCCTGCGCACGATGAAGGCCGACGAGGCCCGCCACGCCGACAACGCGCTGGACGCCGGCGCGCGCCTGCTGCCCCAGCCCATCCCGCGGCTGATGGCCCTGAGCTCGCGCGTCATGAAGGCCCTCGCATACCGGGGCTGAAGAGCTGTTGGCCGCGGATTTACGCGGCAAAAACCGCTTTTCAGGCAGGCGACGTGAGTTTCAGGCCGATGATGCCGGCCAGGATCAGGCCGATGCAGGCCACCCGCGGCCAGGCCGAGGATTCGCCGAACAGCACGATGCCCAGGATGGCCGTGCCGACGGCGCCGATGCCCACCCACACCGCGTAGCCGGTGCCGATGGGGATTTCCTTCAGCGCCAGCGCCAGGAACCACATGCTGGCCGCCATCGCCACCAGCGTCACCGTGCTGGCCAGCGGCTTGGTGAAGCCTTCGGAGTACTTCAGGCCGATGGCCCAGACGATTTCAAGCACGCCGGCGATCGCCAGGTAGAGCCATGCCATGACGCTTCTCCTTTGGGTGGCTGCAGTAACGACAACGGCCCGGGGCTTGCGCGCCGGACCGTCGTCGGTGGTTCATCGCCGGTGGCCGGCGCGCGGGTCGTCCCGCGGGTGGGTTCAGTCCACCAGGTTGCGGGCGCCGTAGAGTTCCTCGATTTCGCGGCGCAGCTGCATCTCGATGCGCTGGCGGTCCTTGAAGCCGAGGTTCTTGGCCTTTTCCTCGAACAGGTAGGTGTCGAGGTCGAACTCCTTGAGGTGCATCTTCGTGTGGAACAGGTTTTCCTGGTAGATGTTCACGTCCATCATTTCGTAGCGCTGCTTGATGGGCTTGGACAGGAAGTCCTGGATCGAGTTGATCTTGTGGTCGATGTAGTGCTTCTTGCCCTTGATGTCGCGGGTGAAGCCGCGCACGCGGTAGTCCATCACCACGATGTCGGACTCGAAGCTCTCGATCAGGTAGTTCAGGGCCTTCAGCGGCGAGATGACGCCGCAGGTGGCCACGTCGATGTCGGCGCGGAAGGTGGCGATGCCGTTGTGCGGGTGGGTTTCCGGATAGGTGTGCACCGTGATGTGCGACTTGTCCAGGTGTGCCACCACGGCGTCGGAGATCAGCTCCTTGCCCGCGGCCTTCTTGTCGATCACCGGCTCTTCCGAGATCAGGATCGTCACCGAGGCACCCTGCGGGTCGTAGTCCTGGCGGGCCACGTTCAGGATGTTGGCGCCGATGATCTCGGCCACGTCGGTGAGGATCTGGGTGAGGCGGTCGGCGTTGTATTCCTCGTCGATGTACTCGATGTAGCGCTGGCGCTGCTCTTCCGAGACCGCGTAGCAGACGTCGTAGATGTTGAAGCTCAGGGCCTTGGTCAGGTTGTTGAAACCCTGGAGCCTCAGGCGAGGAAGCGGCTTGACCACGTTGGCATTCCTGCTCGGGAAGGGGGTACGGCGGGGCCGGCATTATCGGGCAAACCGACCCCCGGGGGAACCGGGCCTGGCCAGGGGCCGAACCGCGGTGTTCCCGAGCATTGCCCGGGGCCAGCGGGACGCCTAAGCTGAACGCGTCCCATCGCCACCCACCCGAAGGCTGGCGCTGGCGCCGAGCCCAGGAGCCCACTGATGTCCATCCAGACCCACAAGGCGGTCGCAAGCCCGCTGGCACCCGATGCCGCGGCCATGAACCGCTTCCTCGACCACTGCCACCGCCGCCGCTACCCCACGCGTACCGACGTGTTCCGGCCCGGTGCGCCCGCCACGTCGCTCTACTACGTGGTCAGCGGCTCGCTGAGCGTGGTGAGCGAGGAGTCCGACGGCCGCGAGCTGGTGCTGGGCTACATCAACGCCGGCGAGTTCATCGGCGAAATGGGCCTGTTCTTCGCCGCCGACCAGCGCGCGGTGGTGGTGCGCACCCGCACCGCCTGCGAACTGGCCGAGATCAACTACGAGCGCCTGCACCAGCTCTTCGCCGGCCCGCTGGCCGCCGAGTGCCCGCGCATCCTCTACGCCATCGGGCTGCAGCTTTCCAAGCGCCTGCTCGACACCAGCCGCAAGGCCAGCCGCCTGGCCTTCATGGACGTCAGCGGCCGCATCATCCGCACGCTCACCGACCTGTGCCAGGAGCCCGACGCGCTGTCGCACCCGCAGGGCACCCAGATCCGGGTGTCGCGCCAGGAGCTGGCGCGCATCGTCGGCTGTTCGCGCGAAATGGCCGGCCGCGTACTCAAGCAGCTGCAGGAACAGGGCCTGCTGCACGCCCGCGGCAAGACCATCGTGGTCTACGGCACCCGCTGACCGTGGGCACGGCCTCGACGCCCGGTCGCGAGAGCCTGCTGGTAAGACCCGCGTCGGCGCAGGACGCCGCCGGCGTGGCCGGGCTGCTGGGCGTGCTGGGCTATCCCTGCACGCGCGAAGAGGCGGCCACCCGCCTTCTGGCCCTTCAGGACGAACCCGACCAGCAGATCCTGGTCGCCGACCGCCACGGTGAGCTGGCCGGGTTGCTGGCCCTGGACCTGATGTACTACCTGCCGCTGGGCGCGCGCACCTGCCGCATCACGGCGCTGGTGGTGTCGGGCAAGGAACAGCGCCGGGGCGTGGGCCGCATGCTGCTGCGCGAAGCCGAGCAGCGCGCCCGCCAGGCCGGCGCCGCGCGCATCGAGCTCACCTCCGCCACCCACCGCCACGAAGCGCACGCGTTCTACCGCGCCTGCGGCTTCGACGAAAGCGCCCTGCGCTTCCTCAAGCGCCTCGGCGACGCCTGACCCCTGTGGGAGGGCCTTCAGGCCCGATGCCCTTCGCCAGGAGCATCGGGCCTGAAGGCCCTCCCACAGGTGCGCTTGGGGTCAGAGGATGGTTTCGAAGGCGCCGCGCAGGCGCCGGTTGACGCGCGCCAGGCTGCGCGGGTCCGGCCGCACCAGCACCGGGCAGGCGGTTTCGCACAGCAGCGGCAGGTCGCGGGCGCTGTCGCTGTAGACGGCGGCGAAGGGCGGGCGGATGCCCTCGCGCGCCAGCGCGGCGATCTTGCGCGGGCCCACGGTGTGCTCCTGGCCGATCCAGCCGCCGAAGGCCTCGCGCACGCTCGAACCCACCACCGGCACGTCGGGCTGGCCCAGCGCGCGCCACAGCTCGCGCGCCAGCGACGCTTCGGCGCCGGTCACGATGACCACCCGGTGGCCGGCCTCCAGGTGGGCGCGCAGGCGCAGCACCGCGGGCAGGATCAGCAGTTCGTCGCGGCGGCGGGCGCAGTCGCGCAGGAAATCCTCGCGCGCTTCCGCCAGCGCCTCGTGCGTGCGCCCCACCGTGGCCAGCCAGGTGTAGAAACTGGCCGGCAGCCACGCGCTGCGCCACCAGGCGAAGCCCGGCGCCAGGAACGGGAAGCTCAGGCCCGCGGCGAGGCGGCGCAGCGGGTCGCGGCGCAGCTGGATGCGCAGCCAGGCGGCGGCGCAGTCGCCGCGCACCAGCGTGCCGTCGAAATCGAACAGGACGGTGGCCGCGGCGTTGGCCATGGCTCAGGCGAACAGCCGCGCCAGCTCGGCGCCCGGGTCGGGGGCGCGCATGAAGGTCTCGCCCACCAGGAACGCGTGCACGCCGTTGCCGCGCATCAGCGCCACGTCGTCGCGGGTGGCGATGCCGCTTTCGGTCACCAGCAGGCGGTCGGGCGGCACGGCCGCGCGCAGGTCCAGCGTGGTCTGCAGCGTCACCTCGAACGTGCGCAGGCTGCGGTTGTTGATGCCCACCAGCGGCGCGCCGACCTGCAGCGCGCGCTCGAGTTCGTCGATGTCGTGCACTTCCACCAGCACGTCCATGCCCAGGTCCATTGCCAGGTGCGAAAGCTCGGCCAGCGCGGCATCGCCCAGCGCGGCCACGATCAGCAGCACGCAGTCGGCGCCCATCGCCCTGGCCTCGTACACCTGGTAGGCGTCGATGGTGAAGTCCTTGCGCAGCACGGGCAGTGAGCACGCCGCGCGCGCCTGCACCAGGTAGTCGTCGGCGCCCTGGAAGAAGTCCACGTCGGTGAGCACCGACAGGCAGGCGGCGCCGCCGCGCTCGTAGCTGGCGGCGATGTCGGCCGGCCGGAAATCGGGGCGGATGATGCCCTTGCTGGGGCTGGCCTTCTTCACTTCGGCGATGACGGCGGGCAGGCCCGCGGCCACCCTGGCCTGCAGCGCCGCGGCGAAGCCGCGCGCGGCGGGCAGGCCTTCGCAGCGGGCCGACAGCTCCGCCAGCGACACCCGCGCGGCGCGCCCGGCGATCTCTTCGGCCTTGCGGCGCAGGATGGTTTGCAGGATGTCGCTCATCGTCTTCCTTCTAGTGGCCGGCAAGTCGCCGGGTGGTGGCGACGAACTGGTCGAGCTTGGCGCGGGCCTTGCCGGAAGCCATGGCGGCGCGGGCCTGGCCGATGCCGTCGGCGATCGACACCGCCTGCCCCGCCGTGTACAGCGCGGCGCCGGTGTTGAGCGCCACGATCTCCCTGGGCAGGCCGTCCTTGCCGTCTATGGCCTCCATCAGCAGGCCCATGGACTGGCTGGAGTTCTCCACGCGCAGGTTGCGGCTGGCGGACATGGAAATGCCGAAGTCCTCGGGATGGATCTCGTACTCCACGATCTCGTCGCCGCGCAGTTCGCCCACCATGGTGGCGCCGCCGAGCGAGATCTCGTCCATGCCGTCGCGGCCCCACACCACCATGGCGCGCTTGGCGCCCAACTGGCGCAGCACGCGCACCTGGATGCCCACCAGGTCGGGATGGAACACGCCCATCAGGATGTTGGGCGCGCCGGCCGGATTGGTCAGCGGGCCCAGGATGTTGAACAGGGTGCGCACGCCCAGCTCCTTGCGCACCGCGGCCACGTTCTTCATGGCCGGGTGGTGCACGGGCGCGAACATGAAGCCCATGCCGGTTTCGGCGATGCAGGCCGACACCTGGTCGGGCTGGAGCTCGATCACTGCGCCCAGGGCCTCGAGCACGTCGGCGCTGCCGGACTTGGACGACACGCTGCGGTTGCCGTGCTTGGCCACCTTGGCGCCGGCGGCCGCGGCCACGAACATGCTGGCCGTGGAGATGTTGAAGGTGTGCGAGGCGTCGCCGCCGGTGCCGACGATGTCCACGAAATGGTGGGCGTCGGGCACGGTCACCCTGGCCGCGAACTCGCGCATCACCTGCGCCGCGCCGGCGATCTCGCCCACGGTCTCCTTGCGCACGCGCAGGCCCGCCAGGATGGCGGCGGTGAGCACGGGCGAGACTTCGCCGCGCATCACCTGGCGCATCAGGTCCACCATTTCATCGTGGAAGATCTCGCGGTGGTCGATGATGCGCTGGAGCGCATCGTGTGGAGTGATCGGCATAACCTGCATCTCTTGTGGGAGGGCCTTCAGGCCCGACGCTGCTGCAGGAGGGCCATCAGCCCCGATCCCCGCGCAGGAAGTTCCGCAGCATGTCGTGCCCGTGCTGCGTAAGGATGGATTCGGGATGGAACTGCACGCCCTCCACCGCCAGCGTCCTGTGCCGCAGGCCCATGATCTCGTCCATGCTGCCGTCCTCGTTCTCGGTCCAGGCCGTGATCTCGAGGCAGTCGGGCAGCGTTTCCTTGCGCACCACCAGCGAGTGGTAGCGCGTGGCCTCGAACGGGTCGGGCAGCCCGGCGAACACGCCCACGCCGGTGTGGCGGATGGGCGAGGTCTTGCCGTGCATGATGGTGCGCGCGCGCACCACTTCGCCGCCGAAGGCCTGGCCGATGCTCTGGTGGCCCAGGCACACGCCGAGGATGGGCACGCTGCCCGCCAGCTTTTCCAGCACTTCCAGCGAAACGCCCGCCTCGTTGGGCGTGCACGGCCCCGGCGAGATGACGATGTGGTCGGGCTTGAGCGCGGCGATCTGCGCGACGGTGAGTGCGTCGTTGCGCACCACCTTCACGTCTTCACCCAGCTCGCCGAAGTACTGCACGAGGTTGTAGGTGAAGCTGTCGTAGTTGTC
>DAORUD010000056.1:0-16508 GCA_035433005.1 Arenimonas sp.
GGATCAGGTGCTCGACCCAGCTGGGGCGGTAGGGCACGGCCAGCAGGGGCATGCCCGCCTGCTGCGGCGTGCGGCCGCCCTTGCGGGAGTTGCAGTGGAAGCAGGCGCAAACCACGTTTTCCCAGACATCGCGGCCGCCGCGCGACACCGGCATCACGTGGTCGCGGGTGAGCGAGTGCCGGCCGTACTCCTTGCCGCAGTACAGGCACAGGTTGGCGTCGCGGGCGAACAGGGCGGTGTTGGTGAGCGCCGGCGACGGCGGCAGCGCCTGCACGCGGGCATGGCTGCGCGCGGCGACGATGGGGTGCAGTTCGATGATGCTCTGCAGGCCGCTGGCGCGGCTGGTGCCGCCGTGCACGGTCAGGCAGGGGTCGCCCAAGGTCCACGCCACGGCACCGCGCACGTAAAGGCAGACGGCGTCCTGCCAGTGCATCCAGTCGAGGATCCTGCCGTGGGCATCCAGCGACAGCACGCGGGGCAGGGTGGTTTCAGCGGCGGAAGCGGGCCCGACCGGGGGGAATGACGTCCCGGTGCCCACCAGACTCAGATGCGGCGGTGGCGTACCCATCTGCCGTGAGCATACGCCTTGCACATGACAGTTCAAGCCCGGCGCGTCGAGCCGTACGGGCTAGAATCGGGGCCACCCCTCCGTCGGCGAGAAACCCATGCGCGGCCTGTACCCGGACATCGAACCCTTCGACAGTGGCTTCCTGCAGGTGGACGATCGCCACCGCCTGCACTACGAGCAGTGCGGCAACCCCGAGGGCAAGCCCGTGGTCATCCTGCACGGTGGCCCCGGCGCCGGCTGCGGCCCGCGCATGCGCCGCTTCCACGACCCGGCGCGCTACCGCATCGTGCTGTTCGACCAGCGCGGCTCGGGCCGCTCCACGCCGCACGCCGACCTGCAGGACAACACCACCTGGGACCTGGTGGCCGACATCGAAAAGCTGCGCCAGCACCTGGGCATCGCCCGCTGGCAGGTGTTCGGCGGCAGCTGGGGCTCCACGCTGGCGCTGGCCTACGCGCAGGCGCACCCCGGCATGGTGACCGAACTGGTGCTGCGCGGCATCTTCATGCTGCGGCGCTGGGAGCTGGAATGGTTCTACCAGGAAGGCTGCTCGCGCCTGTTCCCCGACGCCTGGGAAAAATACCTGGCGCCGATTCCCGAAGTGGAGCGCCACGACCTGATGAGCGCCTACCACCGCCGGCTCACCTCGCCGGTGGAATCGGTGCGGCTGGCCGCGGCGCGCGCGTGGTCGGTGTGGGAGGCCAGCACGAGCTTCCTGCGCCAGGACGAGGCCTTCATCAACAGCCACGAGGACGAGCACTTCGCGCTCAGCTTCGCCCGCATCGAATGCCACTACTTCGTCAACGGCGGTTTCTGGGACGTGGACGACCAGCTGCTGCGCGACGCCCACCGCCTCAAGGGCATCCCGGGCGTGATCGCGCACGGGCGCTACGACGTGGTGTGCCCGGTGCAGAACGCCTGGGACCTGCACAAGGCCTGGCCGGGGTCGAAGCTGGAGATCGCGCCCACGTCGGGCCATTCGGCGTTCGAGGACGAACTCACCGACATCCTGGTCCGCGCCACCGACGGCTACCGCTGAACCTGTGGAAGGGCCTCTGTGGGAGGGCCTTCAGGCCCGAAGCCACGGGCGATGAAGCGTCGGGCCTGAAGGCCCTCCAACAGGTGTCAGGCCGGGCTGCCGTCGGGGTTGCGGTCGAGCAGCCACAGGCCGGCCCACAGCTTGGGGTCCATGGAATAGCCGGCGGCCATCTTGGCGGCCAGCCAGCGCGGCGCGTCGGCCACCGGCACTTCGTGCACGGTGATGTTCTCGGTTTCGTCGCCGCCGCCGGCATGCACGCGGGTCAGGCCGCGCGCGCGCACGAAGGCGATCAGTTCGTTGCTCATGCCCGAACTGGTCGGGCCCACCATCAGCACCTTCACCTCGTCGGCCAGCCAGCCGGTTTCCTCCAGCAGTTCGCGGCGGGCGGCTTCCTCCATCGTGTCGTGCGCGTCCAGGTCGCCGACCAGGCCGGCGGGCATTTCGATGGTGGGCGCGTCCATCGGGATGCGGAACTGTTCGACGAACAGCAGCTTGTCGTCCGGCGTCACGGCCACCACGATCACCGCGCTGCCGGCGTTGGTGCGTTCGGCGTACTCCCAGTGGCCGCGTTTGACCAGCCGCAGGTACTGGCCTTCGCACATCGTGGTGGGTTGGTCTTTCATGGGTGCATTCCTGGCAAGGGGGTCAGGCCGACAGCAGCCGGCGGCGCGTCATGGGGCCGAACCGCACGTCTTCGCACAGCGCCTCCAGGGCGGCCGGGTCGGGCGCGCGCCGCCGGGCGTCGCCCAGGTCGGACGGCAGCGGGGCGTTCACGTCGATGGTGGCCAGGCGGCGCGACAGCAGCGCGATGTCGCGGTGCTCCACCAGCCGCTGCGCGTGCCCGGCGCTGCCGCGCAGGCTGAGGTAGGGCACCTCGGCCACGCGCTCGAGCAGCGCATCGAGGCTGCCGAAATGCGCCAGCAGCGCGGCGGCGGTCTTGGCGCCAATGCCCGGCACGCCGGGAATGTTGTCAATGGCGTCGCCGGTCAGGCCCAGGTAGTCGGCGATCTGGTGCGCGTGCACGCCGTAGCGCGCCTTGACGCCGTCGGCGCGCCAGCGCTCGTTGCGGGCGTAGTCCCACTGTTCGTCGTCCACGTCCAGCAGCTGCGACAGGTCCTTGTCGGCGGAAATGATCAGGCCGGCATGGCCGGCGCGGCGCACCTGGCCCAGCGCGGCGCCGATCAGGTCGTCGGCCTCGTAGCGGCCGTCGGCCAGCACCGGCAGACCCAGCGCGCGGCACACGCGCTGGCAGTAGCCGAACTGCCGCTTGAGTTCCTCGGGCGCGGCGTCGCGGTTGGCCTTGTAGGCCGGGTAGATGTCGTTGCGGAAGTTCGAGTCCAGCGACTCGTCGAAGGCGATGGCAATGTGTGCGGGCTTCTGTCGCTCCAGCAGCTCCAGCAGGAAACGGGTGAACCCGTGCACCGCGTTCACCGGCCAGCCTTCGCGGTCGTCGAACTCGGGCGGCATGGAGTGCCACGCACGGAACACGTAGAGGCTGGCATCCACCAGGTGGACAGGGCCGGTCATGGCTGCCAGTCGGTCAGCAGGTTGCGCGGGTCGGGGCGCTGGCGTTCCGGCGCCTCGGCGCTGGCGCTGCCGACATGGATGAAGCCCAGCACCGCTTCGTCGGCGCATACGCCAAGGCGTGCGAGCACCACCGGGTCGTAGGCCGGCCAGCCGGTCAGCCACTGCGCCCCGAAGCCCAGCGCCTGGGCACCCTGCAGCAGGGTGAAGCAGACGGCGCCGCCCGACAGCAGCTGTTCCTGCACGGGCACCTTGTGGCCAGGGGTGAGCCTGGCTATCACCGCCAGCACCAGTGGCGCGTGCGAGAAGCGCTGGCGATCCTTTTCGATCGCCGCGGGTGCGGCCGCCGGGTCGCGCTCGACGCTGCGCGCCGCCAGCAGCTCGCCCAGCGCGTGCCGCGCCGCGCCTTCAATGCGCAGGAATCGCCAGGGCGCCAGCTTGCCGTGGTCGGGTACGCGCACCGCCTCGGCCATCAGGGCGTCGAGCTGCGCGGGCGTGGGCCCCGGCTCGCCCAGCAGTCGGGACGGCACGGAGCGACGGCGGCGCAGGAAGTCGAGTTCGATCATGACCCGAAGATTACCATTCGGCCCCCCGGATGCCCCGCTCGTGCAATTTGCGAATAAAGTCACAGAACAATGCAGCGCCCGTCCCGCACACTGACTCCCATCGCGCGTGACCCTCCCCCCGGACGTGCAGCCCCATGAACGAGCTCCCCCCCACCAGCCCCGGCTGGCAGTCCACCCCGGCCACCCGGGACCTGCTGTCCGCGCTCCGACGCCGGACCACCGAACACCTGCAGGGTGTGCTGGCGCGCGTGTTCGCCCGCGCCGACGACTGGCTGTTCGACCTGGCCAAGAAAGACGGCGTGCCCGACGGCTCGCCCTACCTGCATGCGATGCGCTCCCTGCGCACGTCCCGCGCCCCGGTGGAGCGCGGCTTCCGCGAACACCTCGACCAGGGCTTCGAGGCCCTCGAGCGCCAGGCGCGCCCGGCGCCCGCCAGGGCGGCCGGCGCACAGGAACTGAGCCTGGTCGAGGAAAGCGAACTCGAGGAACACCTGGCCGCCAACCTCACCGCCGAAGCGGTGATGCGCATCCACGGCGGCCAGCTCGACGAACTGGCGTCCCGCCTCTCGCGCCTGTTCGGCGTCGCACACCTGGACGCGGCCACCAACCCGGTCAGTGCGCTGGGCCTGGCCAGCCTGATCCGCGGCGCGCACAAGGACGTGGACGTGCCGGCCGACGTGCGCATGGTGCTGTTCAAGTACTACGAGCGCGAACTGATCCACGACCTGCGTGACCTGCTGACCGACCTCAACGCGCGCCTCGCGGCCGCCGGCTACCATCCTTCCGCGGCGCAGAAGCCGGCCGCGCGGCCGGCCCAGGCCAGCCAGCCGCCGGCGATGCAGCCACCGCCGATGTCGCCCGATGGCTACGCCGGCGCCGCATCCGATTACGGCTATGCCCATGCCGCGCAGCAGGCCGCTGCCGCCGCCGCGCCGGAAGACCGCGCCATTTACGACGCCCTGTTCCAGCTGCTGCACGCCTGGCGCCCCGGGCACCAGCCCGGCGGCACGCGCACCCAGGCCCCTGGCGCCCCGGGCCAGCGCCCGATGGCCGCCCCGGAAATGATGTCGGTGCTGTCCCTGCTGCAGGGCAGCGTGCCGTCCTCGGTCAGCGAGGCCATCCGCCGCCCGGAGGCGTCGCTGGCCGTCCTGCTCAAGAATGAACTCCTGCAGAGCGCCAGCCGCATCGGCCTGCCGCCGGAGAAGGTCAGCATCAGCCAGGACGACGAGGACGCCGTCGACCTGGTGGGCATGCTGTTCGACGTGATGTTCGACGAGCGCGATTTCGAAGAAGGTTCGCGCACCCTGATATCGCGCCTGGTGGTGCCGTTCGTGAAGGCCGCGGTGATGGACCGCCGCCTGTTCCTGTACAAGACCCACCCGGCGCGCCGCCTGCTCAACTCGCTGGCCGAGGCCTGCGAAGGCAACCGCGGCGAAGGCCCGCAGGAGCGCGAGCTGCTGCAGAAGGCCGAAAGCACGGTTGACCGGCTGATCGCCGAGTTCAACGAAGACATCGCCATCTTCGAGACGCTGGAGCAGGAGCTGCGCGCCTTCCTCGACCAGCACCGCCGCCGCGTCGAGCTGGCCGAGCGCCGCGCCGCCGAGGCGCAGCGCGGCCAGGAGCGCCTCGAGCAGGCCCGCGACCTGGCCGCCAAGGAGCTCGAACAGCGCACCCGCGGCCTCAAGCCGACGCCCGCGATGGAAGAATTCCTGGGCCGGTCCTGGACCCACCACCTGTCCATGATCGCGCTGCGCGAGGGCCCGGAAAGCGCCTCTTGGCAGTCCGCCCTGGGCCTGGCCGACCGCCTGCTGGAGCTGGTGCCGCGCGAGGGCGTGGCCACCAAGCCCATCACCGCGTCCATGCAGGCCCTGCGCGAGCCCATCGAAACCGTACTGGCCAGCTCCGGCATTACCGGCGACGCCGCGTCCGACCTCATGCGCGCCATGGCCGACAGCCTCGAGCTGATGGCGCTGGGCCTCACGCCGCCCCCGGTGGCCGTGCCGACCCTGGAAAACGTGGTGCCCATGCCCGAACGCCGCGCGTCCAGCGTGGCCGCCGAACTCAAGCCGCGCCTGGAAGTGGTGGGCGGCACCGACAGCCTCAGCGTCAGCGACGACGACGTCGAGCTGATGCGTGCGCTCAAGGTGGGCACCTGGATCCACATCGCCGGCGAAGACGGCAAGCACCACCCGGTGAAGCTGTCCTGGGTCAGCCCCATCTCCGCGCGGCTGATGTTCGTCAACCGGCGCGGCGTGCGTGTGCTGGTGGCGTCCGTGGAAGAGCTGGCCGCGATGAAGCAGGAGGGCAACCTGCTGGTGCGCGAGCAGGAAAACGTCTTCGACCAGGTGCTGCACCGGGTCATGGGCAAGCTCAAGACCGACCTGGGCTGAGGGCCCGGGGCGGCCTCGTCCGCCCCTGCCGCCGCGGCGACGCTTCCGGTAGCATCGACTGCACTGGTTCCGGGGAGTCGTGCGCATGGCGGTGAACATCGTTTTCGTCCGTGAGTCCGCCAGCGGCGAGCGCCGCGTTGCGCTGACCCCGGAAACCGCGAAGAAGCTCGCTGCCCTCGGCGCCGGCATCGTGATCGAACGCGGCGCCGGCGTGCCGGCCCACTTCCGCGACGAGGCCTACGCCGGCGCCCGCTTCAGCGACGACGGCGACGCCGCCCTCGCCGAGGCCGACGTGCTGGTGTGCGTGCAGCCGCCCGCCAATGAACGCCTCGCGAAAATGAAGTCCGGCGCGGTGGTGGTGGGCCTGCTGGCGCCGCACGCCGACCCGGGCCGCGTGCCGGCGCTCGTGAGTGCCGGCCTCACCGGCTTCTCGCTGGAGAAACTGCCCCGCACCACGCGCGCCCAGGCCATGGACGTGCTGTCGTCGCAGGCCGGCATGGCCGGCTACAAGGCGGTGTTGATCGCCGCGCAGCTGGCGCCGCGCTATTTCCCCATGCTCACCACCGCGGCCGGCACCATCCGCCCGTCCAAGGTGCTGATCGTGGGCGCCGGCGTGGCCGGCCTGCAGGCCATCGCCACCGCGCGCCGGCTGGGCGCACAGGTGGAAGGCTTCGACGTGCGCCCCGAGACCCGCGAACAGATCGAATCGCTCGGCGGCAAGTTCCTCGACCTGGGCGTGAGCGCGGCGGGCGAGGGCGGCTATGCCCGCGAGCTCACCGCCGATGAACGCGCCGAACAGCAAAAGCGCCTGGCCGAACACCTCAAGACAGTGGACGTCATCGTCACCACCGCAGCCGTGCCGGGCCGCCCCGCGCCCAGGATCATCACCGCTGCCATGGTGTCGGGCATGAAGCCGGGCAGCGTGATCGTGGACCTGGCCGCGGAGACCGGCGGCAACTGCGAGCTCACCCGCCCGGGCGAAACCATCGACAGCGACGGCGTCACGATTGCCGGGCCGCTGAACCTGGCCAGCCAGGGCGCGCTGCACGCCAGCGAAATGTATGCGCGCAACGTCTTCAACTTCCTGGCGCTGTCGCTCAAGGACGGCCAGCTGACGCTGGACTGGAACGACGAACTGATCGCCAGGACCTGCCTGGCGCACGCGGGCGAAGCCAAGGCCTGAGGCTCGGCTCAGCCCTCCGGCGGCGGGGCCAGTCCCGGGCCGCCGGCTTCCAGCCATCGGCGGCGCTGGTCGGGGTCCATGGCGCGCCAGCGCTCCTTGAGTTCGCGACGCTCTGCCTCGGGCAGCTGGCGGACCACCTGCATGCTGGCGCGCATTTTTTCCCGAAGCTCGGGCGGCAGGTCCTGGAAATTGCGCGCGCCGTGGCGCAGGCGCTCGCGCTCTTCCGGCGGCAGCGCTTCCCAGCGCGCGCGGCGCTCCATGCGCTCGAGGGCGTGCGCGCGGCGCGAGGCCGGCATCTGGTCCCAGCGTTCGCGCAGGGGCGCGAGTTTTTCCTGCTGGGCCGGCGACAGTTCGCTCCAGGCGGGCACCACCACGCCTTCGGGCACCGGGTCGTGGCCGTGCTGCGACGGCCGTTCGGAACGGGCCGACGCGCCTGCGGCGCTGCACGCCAGCAGCAGCGCGACCAGCCACGGGGCGACGGCGCGGCTCACTGCGGTCCCCGCGCGCGGGTGGCCACGGGGGCGTCGGCCAGCCAGGCATAGAGTTCGGTGTCTTCGTCGGCCATCAGGCCCTCGATCTCGGCATCGCTGGCGCTGGTCTCGGCGCCGGCCGTCGCGGCCGGTGCCGTGACGGGGCGTTGCGGCATCCACCACGCCAGGCCCAGGGCCAGCACGGCGGCGGCCACGGCGCCCACGGGCAGCAGCCCCGCGACCAGGCGGGTACGCGGCCGCGCCTGGAGCGCGTCCTGGCGCGCGCGCCGCAGCCGGTGCGCGGTGCCCTGGTCAACGCGGGCGCTGGCCCGGTCGAACAGTTCGCGCGCGCCGGGGATGTGTGGTTCGTGGCGGGTCATCGCCAGTCCTCCAGTTGTAGCCGCAGGGCGGACATCGCCCGCGACAGGTGGGTCTTCACCGAGCCGTCGGAACAGCCCATGGCCGCGGCGGTCTGCGCCACGTCCAGGCCCTGCAGTTCGCGCAGCAGGTAAGCCTCGCGCTGGCGCCGCGGCAGCTTGCGCAGCGCGCGGCCCAGGGCGGCCCAGGCGGCCCCGTCGGCATGGCGGCGCGCGGGATCCTCGCCCGGGTTGGGCAGCATTTCCAGCGGGTCTTCCGCGGGTTCTTCGCCGCGGCCCAGCACGGCCATGAAGCGACGGCGCACGGTGTCGCGGCGGTGCCTGTCGGTCACCTGCCGGCGAAGGATGCTCCAGAACAGCGGCGTCCATTCGTCCGACGGCCGGTCGCGGTAGGCCACCAACTTGATCATCGCCTCCTGCACGGCGTCCAGCGCGTCCTCGCGGTGGCCCAGCGCGAGCTCGGCCATGCGGAAGGCGCGCCGCTCCACCCCGGCCAGGAACTGGTCGAGGCTGAGCGTCGTCGCGGCGGGAGCAGCGTCGAAGGGCATCACGTGCGGAGCATCGAGGCCGGCCATGGCGACTTATAACGCATCAGGCCGGCCCCGGTTGACCGCTCACCAGCGGCGGTTGATGCGGGCGCCGCGGCGGTCCAGGCGGCGGTCGATGCCTTCGCCGCGACGGTCCAGACGGTGGTCGATGCGGTCACCCCGGAGGTCCAGGCGCTCGGCCCGGGCGAAGTGGCCGTTGGCGGCGGCGATCGAGGACCGGTGGTCCAGCCGGCGATCAATGCGGTCGCCCCGGTGGTCCAGCCGGTGTTCGATGCGGTCGCCGCGGTGGTCCAGGCGACGCTCGGCACGGTCGCCGCGATCGTGGGCCAGGGCGGGGCCGGCGGCGAGCAGCAGGGTGAGTGCAATCAGCAGCGGAGTCTTCATCGTGGTTTCCTTGGCGGGCCGGGGATGGCCATGACAAGAACGGGCGCCCCGGGGCCGCGTTTACGGACCCCTAGCCGTCGTTTAGCCAGCGGTTATGATGGAACCGTCGCGCATCCGCGCGGGGAGGGGACATGGACGGTTTCGTCGCGCTCTACATCTTCGTGCTCGCCGCTTTCACCGGCTACGAGATCATCGGCCGGGTGCCGGTGATCCTGCACACGCCGCTGATGTCCGGCTCCAACTTCGTGCACGGCATCGTCATGATCGGCGCGATGGTGGTGCTGGGCCACGCCGACACCACCACCGAGAAGGTGATCGGTTTCCTGGCGGTGCTGATGGGCGCGGGCAATGCCGCCGGTGGCTACGTGGTGACCGAGCGCATGCTCGAGATGTTCAAGTCGTCCAAGAAGCCGGGGGCCGGCGCATGAACGACTGGCTGCTGATCCTGGTCAAGGCCAGCTACTTCGCCGCGGCGCTGCTGTTCATCCTGGGCATCAAGCGCATGGCGTCGCCGGTGACGGCGCGCAGCGGCATCCAGTGGGCGGGTGCCGGCATGCTGCTGGCCACCTTCGCCACCTTCCTGCTGCCGGGCCTGCACAACCTGCCGCTGATCGCCCTGGCGGTGGTGCTGGGCACGGCCGTGGCCTGGGTGTCGGGCAAGCGCGTGGCGATGACCGACATGCCGCAGATGGTGGCGCTGTACAACGGCCTGGGCGGCGGTTCGGCCGCGGCCATCGGCGCGGTGGAGCTGCTGAAGTTTTCCGCCGCGGGCGCGGCGCCCTCGCAGACCGCGCTGGTGCTGGCGGTGGTGGGCGCGCTGATCGGCTCGATCTCGCTCACCGGCTCGGTCATCGCCTGGGCCAAGCTCGACGGGCGCATGGACAAGCGCTTCACCTTCCCGGGGCAGCAGGCTTTCAATGCGCTGGTGTTCCTGGCCGCCATCGGGCTGGGCGTGCTTGCCGTGTACGGCCTGGACCAGCCGGTGATCATCGGCTTCTTCGTCGCCGCGCTGGCGGTGGGCGTGCTGATGACCCTGCCCATCGGCGGCGCCGACATGCCGGTGGTGATTTCCCTGTACAACGCGCTGACCGGCCTGGCGGTGGCTTTCGAGGGCTACGTGCTGCAGAACGAAGCCCTGATCATCGCCGGCATGGTGGTGGGCGCGGCGGGCACCATGCTGACGCAGCTGATGGCCAAGGCCATGAACCGCTCCATCGCCAGCGTGCTGTTCGGCAGCTTCGGCCAGACCGGCGAGGCGGCCGAGATCACCGGTGCGCAGAAGCCCATCGAAGCCGGCGACGTGGCCGCGATGATGGCCTATGCCGAGCGCGTGGTGATCGTGCCGGGCTACGGCCTGGCGGTGGCGCAGGCCCAGCACAAGGTGTGGGAGCTCACGCAGGTGCTGATCAAGCGCGGCGTGAAGGTGCGCTTCGCCATCCACCCGGTGGCGGGCCGCATGCCCGGCCACATGAACGTGCTGCTGGCCGAAGCGGGCGTGCCCTACGACCTGATCGCCGACATGGACGACATCAACCCCGAGTTCCCGACCACCGACGTGTCGCTGGTGATCGGCGCCAACGACGTGGTGAACCCGGTGGCCAGGACCGACCCGGCCTCGCCTATCTTCGGCATGCCGATCCTGGACGTGGTGAACTCCAGGAACACCATCGTCATCAAGCGCGGCAAGGGCACGGGCTTCGCCGGCATCGAGAATGCGCTGTTCTATGCCGACAACACCCGCATGCTGTACGGCGACGCGGCGGCCGCGGTCAGCCAGCTGGTGGCCGAACTCAAGTCGGTGGACGGCGGGCACTGACCCGCCCGGCGCGGGCCCGCCGCAGGGCGGGCTTCAGCGGCCGAACCGCCAGGCCAGCACCAGCGCCAGCGCGGCGAAGCCGATGTCCCAGGCGCTGGTCATGTGCCGCACCAGTTCACCCGCCAGCACGGGCCCCATGCGCTGCGCCGACTCCAGCGGGGTGAGGCCCAGCAGGTTGGCCATCTGGGTGGCGGCGATCATCCAGTAGCTGGCGGCGATGGCGGCCACGGTGCCCAGCACCGCCAGCACGGCGCGCGCGCGGCCTGCGGACGCGCCCGACAGCCTCAGCATCAGGGCCATGTCCAGCGCCGCCAGCGGCGCCAGCCAGCCGCAGGGGCCGCGCAGGAACATGGCCAGGGCCAGCCACGCCGCCGTCATGCCCAGCACGCCGATGGCCAGCGCCAGCAGCGGCAGCAGCCACGGCCGGTTCGAGCTTGGGCGATCGGAAGGGGGCAAGGCGGTTTCCGGCAGGGCAGGCGCGCTAAAATAGCCGCCTTTGCAGCCAGGCGATACCCGCGTGAGTTATTCCAGGACCAGTGAACCGGTGAAGTTCGAACGCGACTGCCCCGCGGTGATGGTGCCGCAGGGCGAGGCCGTGACCCTGCCGGCCGGCAGCAGCGGCTACATCACGCAGGCGCTGGGCGGCTCGTTCACGGTGTTCGTGGACGGCAACCTGTTCCGCATCGCCGGCGACGACGCCGACGCCATCGGCAAGGCCAGGCCCGCCCCGCTGGAGCTGCCCGAGGGCGCGGGCGACGACGCGGTCGAGAAGCTGGTGTGGGAACAGCTGCGCACCTGCTTCGACCCGGAAATCCCGGTCAACATCGTCGAACTGGGCCTGGTGTACGACTGCGATCTCGGGCGCAACGCCGAGGGCGAGCGCACCGTGGCCATCCGCATGACCCTGACCGCGCCGGGCTGCGGCATGGGCGACATCCTGGTGGAAGACGTGCGCACCAAGGTCGAACGGGTGCCGACGGTGGTGGACGTGGACGTGGACCTGGTGTTCGACCCGCCCTGGAACCAGTCGATGATGTCGGACGCGGCGCGCCTGGACACGGGCATGTTCTGAGCCCGGCAAGCACCATACGGGCGGCCGATTCCGCGCAAGAACCTGCTGCGCCGCACCAGTCCGGCGCCCGTGCAGGGCGCATGCGGAAACGCTGATAAAGCCCTTTTTCAGGCCTTTTCAACCGAAAGTTAGTGCCCCTGACGGGGCGCTGGCGGCCGCGTGCCCGGCTGGCTTGACCTGTGACTTTCGTCACGCTAGCGTCGGGTCGTCGTGAAGCAGGTGTGAACTGCGTCACACGTCCGGGTGGCATGAACTCCCCGATTCGACTCGAGGCCATTGATGGCCCGCGTGGGGAAGGTTCTGGCCAGGGGACCCGGGGCAGGGATGCGAAAACGACCGCCCAGCGGTCTTCGTTGCCATCATTTTCGGGGAACCACCTACGTGAGCAAGAACACTCGCAAGCTTCGTTTGCGCGGCATCGTCGCGGCCACCACCTTCGCCCTTGCAGCGCAGGCCGCCTTCGCCGCCGGCGCCCAGCCCGGCCCGCGCGTCGACCTGAGCGCCATCCAGTCGGGCACCCAGTTCGACCGCTTCATCGTCAAGTACAAGGACGGCACGCCGGAAGCCTCCAGCCAGGCCGCGCTCAGCCGCTCCCTGCAGTCGGCCGCCGTGGGCGCCAACCAGCTGGTCCAGGCCTCGCGCCTGCAGCGCGGTGAAGCCGGCGCCGGCAAGCCGCTGGTCGCCAACCACGTGCGCCGCATGGCGCTGGGCGCCGACGTCGTGGCCACTTCGCAGAAGCTGGGCCGCGCCGACGCCGAGACCCTGATGCGCCAGATCGCGGCCAATCCGAACGTCGAGTACGTGCAGATCGACCGCATCATGAAGCCCACCCTGACGCCGAACGACACCCGTTACGCCGAACAGTGGGGCTACACCGACGCCGACGCCGGCATCCGCGCCAACGAGGCCTGGGACATCGCCAACGGCACCGGCATCATCGTCGCCGTCATCGACACCGGCTACGTGGCCCACACCGACCTGGCCGCCAACATCGTGGCCGGCTACGACTTCATCATCGACACGGCCGTTTCGGCCGACGGCAACGGCCGTGACGCCGACGCCAGCGATCCGGGCGACGCGTACGGCGGCCAGCCGTCCAGCTGGCACGGCACGCACGTGGCCGGCACCGTCGCCGCCGTGACCAACAACGCCAAGGGCGTTGCCGGCACCGCGTGGGGCGCCAAGGTCATGCCGGTGCGCGCGCTGGGCAAGGGCGGCGGCTACACCTCCGACATCGCCGACGCCATCATCTGGTCGTCCGGCGGCACCGTCAGCGGCGTGCCGACCCTGTCGGCGGCCAACGCGGCCGACGTCATCAACATGTCCCTGGGCGGCAGCGGCGCCTGCGACACCGCCACCCAGAACGCCATCAACAGCGCCGTCAGCCGTGGCACCACGGTGGTCGTGGCGGCCGGCAACGACAACGCCAACGCCTCTGGCTTCTCGCCCGCCAGCTGCAACAACGTCGTCAACGTCGCCTCCATCACCAGCGCCAGCGCCCGTTCGAGCTTCTCGAACTACGGCACGCTGATCGACGTGTCGGCCCCGGGCTCGGCCATCCTGTCCACGCTCAACGCCGGCACCGCCGGTCCGGGCGCCGAGTCGTACGCCTCGTACAACGGCACGTCGATGGCGTCGCCGCACGTGGCCGGCGCGGTTGCGCTGACCCAGAGCCGCCGCCTGGCCCTGGGCCTGGCCCTGTACACGCCGTCGGAAATGGAAGCGCTGCTCAAGTCCACCGCCTACCCGCTGTCGGGTGCGTGCTCGGGCGGCTGCGGCGCCGGCATCATCAACGCCAAGGCGCTGGTGGACGCGGCCGGTGGCACCACGCCGCCGCCCCCGCCGCCGCCGCCGACCGGCGGCACCCTGACCAAGGGCGTCGCGGTCACCGGCCTGGCTGCCACCACCGGCAACTCGGTGAACTACACGCTGGTCGTGCCGGCAGGCGCCACCAACCTGACCTTCACCACGTCCGGTGGCACCGGTGACGCCGACATGTACGTGCAGTTCGGCGCCGCGCCGACCGACACGTCCTACGTCTGCCGTCCGTACCTGGGCGGCAACGCCGAAACCTGCACCATCGCGGCGCCGTCGGCCGGCACCTACCACGTCCGCCTGAAGGCCTACTCCAGCTTCAGCGGCGTGAGCCTGGTCGGCAACTACACCACCGGCAGCACCCCGCCGCCGACCGGCACCACCACCTACAGCAACACCGCGGACTACACCATCGCCGACAACGCGACGGTGGACAGCCCGATCACGGTGTCCGGCCGCAGCGGCAACGCGTCCAGCACCAGTTCGATTTCGGTGAACATCGTGCACACCTACAAGGGCGACCTGAAGGTGGACCTGGTGGCCCCGGACGGCACGCTGTACAACATCCACAACCGCACCGGCAGCAGCACCGACAACGTGATTGGCACCTTCAGCCGCAACCTGTCGAGCGAACTGCTCAACGGCACCTGGAAGCTGCGCGTGAACGACAACGCCGGTGGCGACACGGGCTACATCAACAGCTGGTCGATCACGTTCTGATCTTCCGCTGACACGCTGCAAACCCTGGACCCCGGCTTCGGCCGGGGTCTTTTTTTGCGGGCGCGGCGACGGCAGGCGAGGGCGCCCGGCGAAGTGCGTGCTGCGTCGCGGCAGGGTGGGCGTTTCGGTTTTGCGCATCTTTTGGCGGACCGGGGATTGGTTCGCGCGCAGCGGTGCGCTCGCCGCTCCGTGCGTGGTCGGAAATACGCTATTTTCCCGGTGTTTTCGTGTGAAGAGGCGGGCGCGTGAAGGCGCGTTTGAGCGCTGCGGCGGTGCGGCTTGACCAATCGATTTCGTCACGCTAGCGTCGCCCCGGTGTCATGCAGACGTGATCTGCATCACACGACCGGGTGGCGTGGAACTCCCTGCTGACTTGAGAAGCCGAATGGCTCGCGAAGGGAATGGTTTCGCCCAGGGGACCCGGGGCACGGATGCAAAACACGGCCGCCCAGCGGTCATCGCTGTTTTCATTTTTCGGGGAACCATCATCGTGAGCAAGAACACTCGCAAGCTTCGTTTGCGCGGTATCGTCGCGGCCACTTCCTTCGCCCTTGCAGCGCAGGCAGCTTTCGCCGCGGGCGCCCAGCCCGCTCCTCGGGTTGACCTGAGCGCCATCGGGTCGGGTTCGCAGTTCGACCAGTTCATCGTCAAGTACCGGGCCGGCACGCCGGAAGCCACCAATGCCGCGGAACTCAACCGTTCCCTGCAGACGGCGGCCGTGGGCGCCAACCAGATGGTCCAGGCCGCGCGCCTGCAGCGCGGCGAACGCGCCGCGCCGGGCAAGCCGCTGGCCGCCAACCATGTCCGCCGCATGGCGCTGGGCGCCGACGTGGTGTCCACGTCGCAGAAGCTCGGCGCCGCCGAGGCGGAAATGCTGATGCGCCAGATCGCCGCCAATCCCAACGTCGAGTATGTGCAGATCGACCGCGTGATGACGCACATGCTGACGCCCAACGACACCAACTACAGCCAGCAGTGGGGCTACACCGACGCCGACGCCGGCATCCGCGCCAACACCGCGTGGGACGTGGCCAACGGCTCGGGCGTGATCGTGGCGGTGCTCGACACCGGCTACGTCACCCACTCCGACCTGGCCGCCAACATCGTGGCCGGCTACGACTTCATCACCAACACCACCACCGCCGGCGACGGCAACGGCCGCGATTCCAATCCGGCCGATCCGGGCGACTACTACGGCGGCAACCCGTCCAGCTGGCACGGCACGCACGTGGCCGGCACGGTGGCTGCGGTGACCAACAACGCCAAGGGCGTCGCGGGCACGGCCTGGGGCGCCAAGGTGATGCCGGTGCGCGTGCTGGGTCGCGGCGGCGGCTCCACCTCCGACATCGCCGACGCCATCATCTGGGCCTCGGGCGGCACCGTCAGCGGCGTGCCGACCCTGTCGGCTGCCAATGCGGCCGATGTCATCAACATGTCGCTCGGCGGCGGCGGCTCCTGCGACGCCACCACCCAGGCGGCCATCAACAGCGCCGTCAGCCGCGGCACCACCGTGGTGGTGGCGGCCGGCAACAGCAATGCCAACGCCTCGGGCTTCACCCCGGCCAGCTGCAACAACGTGGTCAACGTGGCTTCCGTCACCAGCGCCAGCGCGCGTTCGAGCTTCTCGAACTACGGCACGCTGATCGACGTGTCGGCCCCGGGCTCGGGCATCCTGTCCACGCTCAACGCCGGCACGCAGGGTCCGGGCGCCGAGTCGTACGCCTCTTACAACGGCACCTCGATGGCGTCGCCGCACGTGGCCGGCGCCGTGGCGCTGGTGCAAAGCCGCCGCCTGGCGCTCGGCCTGGCCATGTACACCCCGGCCCAGGTGGAAGCGCAGCTCAAGGCCACCGCGTACGCGCTTTCGGGTGCGTGCTCGGGTGGCTGCGGCGCCGGCATCATCAACGCCAAGGCCCTGGTGGACGCGGCCGGTGGCACCACGCCGCCGCCGCCCACCGGCACCACGTACACCAACAACGCCGACTACACCATCGCCGACAACGCGACGGTGGACAGCCCGATCACGGTGTCCGGCC
>DAORUD010000057.1:0-16334 GCA_035433005.1 Arenimonas sp.
GCCCGACAGGCCCAGCAGGCGCGGCTGCTCGTAGTTGCCGCCGGAAATCTCCAGCAGGTCCAGGCCTTCGCCGTTGAGCAACTGCACCACGCCCAGGCAGTCGGCGCTGCTGAAGCCGCCCTTGCGGAAGTCGTCCGAATTGAGCTTCACCGACACCGGGAAGTCGCGCCCCACGGCCTTGCGCACCGCGCGCACCGTCTCCACCAGGAAGCGCGCGCGGTTGGCCAGCGCACCGCCCCAGGCGTCGCTGCGGCGGTTGGTCACCGGCGACAGGAAGCTGCTGAGCAGGTAGCCATGCGCACCGTGCACCTGGACACCGGTGAAGCCGGTGTCGCGCGCGATCACGGCCACGTCGGCGAAGCGCTGCACCAGCGCCAGGATCTCGTCCTCGCGCAGTGCGCGCGGGCGGGCGTAGTTGCCCATCAGCTCCAGCTGCACGTCCGAAGGCCCCACCGGCTGGCGCGTGGCGTAGCGCGGCGACTGCCGGCCGGCGTGCGAGATCTGCATCCACAGCCCGTTGCCGCCCACCGTGCCCGCCGCCGACCAGGCCTTGAGCCGCGCGCGCGCCTGCGCGTCCACGCTGGGCGGGTGGCTGGGGTCGATGGCGACGTTACCAGGCCGTTCGATCACGTGGCGGTCCACCATCACGTTGCCGGTGATGTGCAGCCCGGCGCCACCTTCGCTCCAGGCGCGATACAGCCGCACGTGGCGGTCGGTGGCGCGCAGCTGCGCGTCGCCCAGTCCCTCGGTCATGGCCGCCTTGCACAGGCGGTTGGGAATGACGGCGCCGCAGGGAAGCGGCAGCGGCTGGGCCAGGGGATCGGTCATCGCAGGTTCCGGGGCCTTGGCGGGACCCCCAAGATACCGGATTCACGACCCGGGCCGCGGCCGGGCTAAAGTGGCGCCAGTCCACCTGCCTGTGACGCCATGAATCCATTGATTGCCCTGGTCACCCTGCTTACCGTCGTGCTGATGGTCGCCACCACCTTCCTGGTCGGCCGCGCACGCGGCAAGTACGGCATCCATGCGCCGGCGACCACGGGACACGAGGGCTTCGAGCGTGCGTTCCGCGTGCAGATGAACACCCAGGAAGCCGCCATCATGTTCCTGCCCACCCTCTGGCTGGCGGCCGGGTTCGCCAATCCCGACTACGCGGCGCTGGCGGGCGCGGCGTGGCTGGTCGGCCGCGTCTGGTATGCCGCGGCCTATGCCGTGCCCGGCCGCAACCGCGGCCCCGGGTTCATCATCGCCATGCTGGCGCTGGGGGCGCTGCTGGTGATGGCGTTCTGGGGGGTTGCGTGGACCCTGGTGCTGGCGGCCTGAGGCCCCATGGGACCGGGCGGGCCTGCGCAGGCGGAAGCGGGCATGCCGGGCAATCCGCAGGCGCTCTGGCAGCAGGGGCAGCGCCATGCCGAACTGCGGCAGTGGGAGCCGGCCATCGCCTGCTTCCGCCGCCTGCTCGCACAGGACCGCGGCTTCCTGCCGGCATGGATGGAACTGGCGAGGATCCACGAAGCGCAGGACCACTATCGCGATGCCTGCGCCGCCGTGCTCGAGGCCTCGCGCGTGGACGACGCGCCGCCCATGGCGGCGCTGGTGGTGGCGCGCGCCCTTCGCAAGTTCGACGAACTGCCGCGCATGCAGGACTACGTGGAGCGCATGCGCCTGCCGTCCAGGTTGCCTCCCGAGAAGCTCATCGACCTGGCGTCGTTCTTCAGCAGCGCCGGTGACCATGCCAGTGCGATGGGATTCACGCAGCGCGCGCTGGCGATCAACCCGGACCTGGCCGAAGCCCAGCACATGCTGGGCCTGCTGTTGATGTTCGAAGGCCGCGCCGAGTCATCCGCCGCCGCCCTGGAGCGCACGCTGGCCATCAAACCCGGTTTCGCCAGTGCACGCTCGGTGCTGTCCAGGGTGCGCAAGGCCACGCCGCAGCGCCACCAGGTGGACGAACTGCGGCGGCAGCTGGCGCAGCCAGGGCTGGCCCCGAAGGACGAAGCCCACCTGGCGTTCGCGCTCCACAACGAGCTGCATGACCTGGGCGAATTCGATCCCGCCTGGGACGCCCTGGTGCGCGGCTGCCGCGCCCGGCAGATCGAACAGCCCTGGGATGCGGCCGGCACGCTCGCCGCCATCGAGCGGTGGAAGGCGACGTTCGACCGGGACTTCGTCCGTGGCGAACCCCTGGACGACCCACTGACTCCGATCTTCATCATCGGGCTGCATCGCACCGGCACCAGCCTGCTCGAGCGCATGCTGTCCGGGCACCCGGAGGTTGCCGATGCAGGCGAAACCCATGTCTTCACCGCGCAGCTTTGCCATGCCACCGACCACCTGTGCCGACAGACCTCCGATGAAGTGCTGGCCACCCGGGCCGCCACCGCCGACTTTGCCGGCGTCGGCCGTGGCTTCCTGGAAGCAATGCGGCGACGAAGCAAAGGCAAACCCTTCCTCACCGAGAAGCAGAACCCGAACTTCATGCTGGCCGGCGCCATCGCCAGGTCGCTGCCGCACGCCCGGATCCTGCACATGCGGCGATCGCCGGTGGACACCTGTTTCTCCAACCTGCGCACGCTGTTCACCAACGAGGCCGCCTATTCGTACGACCAGGTCCACATGGCGGACTTCTACAGGACCTATCGCGACCTGATGGCGCACTGGCGCGACGTGATGCCGGAACGGCTGTTCGACGTGGACTACGAAGACCTGGTCAGGGAACCCGGGGAGCAGGCGCGGCGCGTTGCGGCGCACTGCGGCTTCGCCTACCGGGATGACATGCTCCGGGTGGACCGGGACTCGGGCGTCGTGGCCACGGCCAGCGCGAGCCAGGTGCGCGGCGGCATCGTGACCAACCGCGGCGGGCTATGGCGCCCCTACGAGCACCATCTGGGCCCCCTGCTGGACCGGCTTGCCGCGCACGGCCTGGTTTGAGCTCCCGGGGAACGCAAAAAAAACCGCCCCGACCAGCGGGGCGGTGCCGGGTTTGCCCGACCGGCCGAGGCTCAGAACTTTTGGCTGTACTGCAGGTAGTAGTAGGCGCCGCCGGGCAGGTCGTAGGCCGCGTCGAAGGAATGCGCGAACGAATTGCGCACCACCGGCGGCTCCTTGCCGAAGACGTTGCGCGCGCCGAAGCTGATCCGGCCCCGCCAGGGTGCCGTCCAGCCCAACTGGACATCGTGGTAGGTGCGCGACGGAATCTCGTTCACGCCCGCGCTGGCCAGCGGCGTCTGCACCGAGCAAATCTCCGTCGGGGTGATGCCGTACTCGAAGTAGTTGGCGCCCGGGCAGGCCTCCTCCATGTCCGAGTAGTAACGCGTGGCCCACGTCGCATCCCAGGCGTCCTTCTTCCAGCGCGCCGTGAGGTTGGAGCGGGTTTCCCACTGCGGCTTGCCGTCGTAGATGCCGACGTCGAAGGTCAGGGTGTTGTCCTTGACGTACGTGGTGTCCCACTGGATGTCGAAGCTGCCGTAGCCTGCGTCCGGCAGCGAATAGCCCAGCAGCAGGTCAAAGCCCTCCACGCGCCCGCTGCCCAGGTTGTAGTCGCCGCCCCGCAGCAGCGTGATGCTGCCGCCCAGGCCGCGCGACACGGCGGCGCAGTAGTCGTCCCGCAGCGACTCGTTCGCCGCCGCCCCCGCTGCCCCCGGATTGCGGTAGCAGCCGTTGAGCACCGCCTGTGCGCCCTGGAATACCTGTACGTCCTCCAGCCGGATCCGGTACCAGTCCAGGCCGATGCTCAGCCCCTGCGCCCAGCTCGGGTTGTAGCGGAAGCCGGCGCTTTGGGTCCTGGCGGTTTCCGACTCGAGGTTGGGATTGCCACCCAGCAGGGTGGGCAGCAGCGAATTGGGCTGCGCCACGCCACCCGCGGGCACCCCGTCGGCCAGGCACAGGGCGGCGTTGGTGGTGGGGTTGCCGAAGTTGAACGTGTTGCAGGGGTCGGCCACGCTGCTGAGCACATCCACCCCGCCCGCATACAGATCCAGGACGTCAGGCGCGCGGTACGACCTGGAATACGCCACCCGGAAAAGGAACTCATCGCTGAGCTGCCACAGCAGGCCCAACCGGGTGGCCGTGTCGCTGCCAAGATCGGGGCTCACCCGGACCGAGCCCAGGTCACCCTCGGTGTCATAGCTGGCGTGGCTGGCCGAGATATTGAACTCCAGTCGCTTGGCGAAACCCTGGTCGGCCAGGAGCGGGATGTTGAACTCCGCGAAGACTTCGTTGACGTCCAGCTCGCCATCCGTCGGTTCTTCCACCGACACGGACGACCCGCCGGCGCGGGCAAGCGAATCAACGGTACGCTCGACGGCGGAACGGCGGTGCTCCAGACCCAGCGCGAAACCGAGCGGCCCGGCGGGCAGCTCGGCCAGGCTGCCGCGCAGGTTTGCGGTGATCGCCTGGCTGGTGCTGTCCTCGGATTCACTCATGGACGTGCGGATGTAGTCGAGCATGGCGTCGTACTCGGCCCGCGTGATCACGCCCGCCAGCAGGCCCAGGTCCGGCCCGCCGAAGATGTTGAACGGCACGCAGCCAGCCCGGACAACACCGCCGCCATCGAGGCATTCCAGGGCACCGGTGACCGGATTCCTGCGCGAGTCGCCCACGGCATTGCGCAGGTTCGCGAGGTTGATGTGGTTGCGACCTTCGACGTCGACGCTGGAGCCGACACGGGAGTAGCCGATGTCCCACTGCATCTGCCGGCCCGCCAGGTCGAAGCCGCCGTCAAGCCAGAGCGAAATCGCGGATTCGTCCGAATCGAACTCGGTCTGTACCGGCCCCAGGCCCAGGGCCCGGAAGCTCGCCGAGCGCAGGTCCTGGCCGAAGGGGTTGAACACGTTCCCGGCCGTGGGCGCAAAGGCCCAACGGCTGCCGGAGGTGCCCCGCAGGTCCATCAGGAACGGAGCCGGCGCGCCCTGCTGCTCGGCGCTGCGCTGGCCCACCGTGGCCATGACGTTGGCATTGATGGAATCGTTGAGCGCCAGGCTTCCCTGCACATGCAGGTTGGTGCGATCCACCGGCTGCAGCAGGAAACTGAAGGGCGCGATGTTGAGCCGGTCGGACGTTCCCGATCCATCCAGCGTATAGCTGACGAATCGCCGGAAGTCGGTGGCCTGGCGGCCGTCCTCGCCCGGCCGCAGCGTGAACGGGCCACCCGCCACCGGCGTGCAGGTCGAGAAACCACCCGCGGTCGGCACGACGGCGCCGGCGCAGCGCGTCAGGTTGCCGAAGGCATTCGCACCGGAGCCGTACAGTCCGCCCGACAGCGCATCGCCGCCGCCGAACACCGGAGTAAAGGAGATGGTTCGATCGCCGGCGAGAATCCCCTCCTGGCTCCGGTGGCTGAGGCTGACCAGGCCCCTGGCCCGGTCATTGGCCATGCCCACCGTGACGTCGAAGGCCTGCTGCTCGCCGTCGCTCTCTTCGGTACGGCCGATGTGCAGGTTGGCTTCCGAGACGCTGTAGTCCTGCCGGGTGACGACGTTGATGACGCCGGCGATGGCCTCCGAACCATAGATCGCCGAGGCACCGTCCTTGAGGATCTCGACGCGCTCGACGATGGACACCGGGATCGAGTCCAGGTCGACCAGGCTGTTGCCGGCGATGCCCGATGTCAGCCAGCGGCGGCCGTTGACCAGCACCAGGGTGCGGGTGGAGCCCACGCCCCGGAGCGATGCATGCTGGCTGCCGTCGCTGGCGCTGGTGCGGGTGGTGACCGCGCGCAGGGCACTGCCGTCGCTGATGGTCAACTGGAACACCACGTCCGCCAGGGACGTCAGGCCGGTAGCGGCGATGTCATCGCGGTTGATGACCAGCACGGGGGACACCCCCTCGGCGTCGCCTTCACGGAACAACCGCGATCCGGTGGCCAATTGGCTGGCCGCTTCCGGAACCTCGGCCTGCGCCACTACCCCGCTGGCGGCCGAGAGGCTGATGCCTCCGACCAGCGCCATGGACACGGCCTTGCTGAGCTTGCTGGACTTCAGTCGCATTGATGGGCCCCTTTTGGTTTGGTGTTGCCGGACAAGGCTGACAACTGTCCGAACGTACCGTGGGGATTGGCCCGGACACGGCCCCGGCCTGTGGCGCTCATCCCCGGAGGCACGACCTCAGGGCGAAGGGTCCGTCGTAGAGAACCACCGGGCGTAGTGGCGCCAACGGCCCACGGAGCGCGGGTGGATCGGCTGGCGCACCTGCCAGCGGCTGGGGGTCTGCACGGGGCGCTTGCTCTGGTGGAAGTCCAGGCACTGCGGCGACCAAGGCAAACCGGCGAACTCGACCAGGCGCCGCATGTGCGGCTCGGGACTGGCCACCAGGTCCTCGTATGGCAGCTCCAGCACCGGCAGCGGCAGCACTGCCTGCCAGTGCCGCATCAGGCGCGCCTGCTGGCCGATGACGAAGGCGATGTCGGACAGATCGGTGGCATACGTCGCCGACGGCGAGAAGCTCTCGCTGTAAATGGACAGGGCCAGGTCGAACGGATCACGCCGGCACCAGACCACGCGCGCCAGGGGGAAAAGCAGGGCGATGAGGCCGAGGTTGAGGAAGTTGTACGGCTGCTTGTCCACGAGCCTCAGGCATGGGCCAGCGGCGCGCCGGCCGGCGGCCAGCAGGTATCGGCTGGCGCGCTCGCGCAGCCAGGCGCCATCCATGCGCGCCACGTCGTGCGGCCAGCGCAGCCCGGTTTCCTCCGGCATGTCCTGGGCGATGCCGACGATCCCCGTCAGTTCACCGCAGCCATGCACCGACGGATGCGCCGACAGGATCTGCTCCACCAGCGTGGTCCCGCTGCGGGGCATGCCCACCACGAACAGCGGGCGCTCGTCGGCACAGCCGTGGCCGCCGCGTTCGGCAATCCGTTCCGCGGTGAGGTGCGCGATCGCCGCGTCCACCTGCGCGGCCAGCGCCTCGCGCGGGAAGGCACCGTCCACTTCGCGCCTGAGGCGATTGGCGGCCTGCCAGTGACCGGCGGCCTTGCCATGGTCGCCGGCCAGATCGGCCCGCTTGCCCAGCGCGTGGTGGAGGAAGGCCTGTTCGGCGCGCGGCAGCCCGGCGGATGTGAGCAGGGCCTGGGCCTTGGCGACCAGCTCGCCGGAGCCATCGAGCAGCAGCGCCGCCGCCAGCGGGTCGGCCCAGCCGGGCCTCAAGGCCAGCGCACGCCGATGGGCCGCAAGCGCCTGGCCTGCGTCGCCGAGCGCCTCCTGCGCCCAGCCCCGTTCGAGCCACAGCGAGGCATCGTCGGGGAACAAGGCGATGCCGTCCTCCACGATGGCCAGGGCCCGCAATGGGTCGCCACTGCGCCGATGGCACTGGGCCAGCCGCAGGAACACGCCGGGGTCGCGCGGCGATCCGTCGCCGGCGAGACGCTGGAACAGTTCGATGGCGCCGTCGTGGTTCTCGGTGGCGTACTCCGCTTCGGCCAGGCCCCGCACCACGGCGGGATCATCGGGCGAAAGGGCGAACGCGCGCCGGAGTGCGCCTCGCGCTTCGTGGTCGCGACGCGCCGCGTAGAACAGGGCACCCAGCAGGTGCCAGCCCCGTGCCAGGCCCGGGTCGAGCGAGGTCGCGGCAAGGAAGGATTCGATCGCCGCGTCCACGTCACCCGCCGCCGCCAGGACCTGCCCCAGCTCCAGGCGCAGGACCGCATTGGCCGGGTCAATCGCCACCGCGCGCCGCATGGCGCCGACCGCGTCCGCCGGCCGGGCGTCCCGTTGCAGCACCATGGCCTGCATCCGGTGCAGTGCCGCGGAGTCCGGATGGACTTCCAGCAGCGCCGCGAGCAAGCGCGAGGCCTCGTGCGGACGCGACGCGTCCAGCAACCGTTGGACGTCGTCCAGCGACGGGATCGAAGGTCGGGAGGTCATCGGCCGATCATAGCTTCAGGCCAGCGCCACGAGGCCACGAGGCGCGCGGGGCCGGCCGGCCCCGCGCGCCTGTGCGTCAGGGCTGCGTCGCCTTGACCAGCAGGTGCTTGGCCAGCGCGCCGTGCAGTCGGCCGATGCCCCGGGCCAGGTGCAGCATCACGAACAGCCCCATCACGCCCACCGCGCACAGCAGCGGGATCCACAGCGGGCTGTCCCACATCGGCGCCGGGTGCAGGTGCAGGTGGAACTCGGCCAGGCCCAGCTGCCCCATCGTGGCCGCGACGGCGCCAAAGATCAGTCCCAGCGACACCGACAGGCCGGTCACCGCCACGGTGAAATACAGCGTGCCCAGCGGCAGCATCAGCAGCATGTAGAGCATCGTGGACCAGGTGCGCGGGTCGGTGAACATGCGGCCGATGCGCGTCAGCAGCGGCAGTCCGCGTTCGGCATACAGCGGCCGCCGCGGCATGCGCTCGCCCAGCATCACCTCGACCATGCGGCCCTCCACCAGCGCCAGCAGCCGCACGATGCCGATGAACAGGATGGCGAACGGAATGCCGATGATCAGGATCGCCAGGCCCAGCGACATGCTCAGCCCCGTGGTCACCACCGTGAAGTAGACGATGCCCGTGGCCAGCGACAGCAGCATGTAGAACAGCGACATCCAGGCGCGCGAATCGGTGGCGACGCCGAAGAACTGCCCGGCGAGGCTGCGCCGCAGCGCCGGCGGCGGCGGGCTGATGGCCTTGCTGACCCGGGCCTCGGTGTCGCGGTAGATCGCCGCCACTTCTTCGGGGGCGCCATAGCTGCCGGCGATGTTGGCCAGCAGGGTGGCTTCGTCGATGCCGGGGTTCTCGGCCAGTTCGGACCGCAGGTACTCCTCGGCGTCGTACAGCGCGTCCTGCAGCAGGGCCGGGTCGGCGTCGCGCAGTTCGTGGCGCAGGCGGTCGAGATATTCGGGGATGGTTTTCGGCGTGGCGGCGTTCATCGCAGGTTTCCTTCCAGCACGGAATCAACGGAATGGCGGGTGGTGCGCCAGGTGTCGGCCCACTCGGACAGCGCGAGCCGCCCCAGTTCGGTGATGCGGTAATAGCGCCGCGGCGGGCCGCTGACGGACGGCTCGACGTGGCTCTCGGCCAGGCCCGCGGCGCTGAGGTTGCGCAGCACCGGGTAGAGCGCGCTTTGCTTGCCCACCAGCAGCGGGTCGCCGGTCTGCTCCAGGCGCTTGGCGATCTGGTAGCCGTAGAGGGCCTCGCTGGACTGGGCCAGTACGGCCAGCAGCACCAGGGAGACGGTCCCGGCGCTGAGCTCTTTCTGGAATTTCTTGAGGTGCGGTTCGGTCTCGACCATGGACTGTCCTCCACTGACTGTTACAGCCTACTTGGCTATATCATTAAGTCAACAGTAGTCATTTCACCCCCGGGCCGCGCAGTGCCGGAAGTCAGGGTGGTAGTGTTTAGCCAGCCCAACCCGATGGAGAGTGGTTCGATGAGCGCTGCGTCCATGTCCGGCCCGATGCCCGCGGTCTTCCTGGGGCACGGTTCGCCAATGAACGCCATCGAGGACAACGCCTGGCGGCGAAGTTGGCAGGACCTCGGCCGGCGCCTGCCCCGGCCAAAGGCCATCCTGTGCATCTCGGCCCACTGGGAAACCCAGGGCATCTACGTCGGCGCCGCCGAACGCCCCGACACCATCCACGATTTCCACGGCTTCCCGCGCGCCCTGTTCGACGTGCGCTATCCCGCGCCCGGCAGCCCCGAACTGGCCCACCGCGTGGCCGAACTGATCCCGCAGCCGCGCGTGCACCTGGACGCGCACCGCGGCCTCGACCACGGCGCCTGGGGCGTGCTCAGGCCGATGTACCCCGAGGCCGACATCCCGGTGGTGCAGCTGAGCCTGTCCATCCTGCAGCCCGGCGCCTGGCACT
This sequence comes from Arenimonas sp., assembly GCA_035433005.1. Taxonomy (GTDB): domain Bacteria; phylum Pseudomonadota; class Gammaproteobacteria; order Xanthomonadales; family Xanthomonadaceae; genus Arenimonas. The sequence continues at coordinate 9,787 of DAORUD010000057.1, forward strand.
ACGACATCGCCCGGCAGCTGGCGCCGCTGCGCGACGAGGGCGTGCTCGTGGTGGGCAGCGGCAACATCGTTCACAACCTCCGCCACTGGCGCCCGAACATGGCCGAGCCCTACGACTGGGCCCAGCGCTTCGACGAAGACATCGCCGAGCGCATCGCCGACGGCCACCACGAGGGCATGCTGGGCTACGAAACCCTGGGCCCCGATGCGCTGCTGGCCATCCCGACACCCGAGCACTACCTGCCGCTGCTTTACGTGCTGGCCCTGCAGCGCGAGGACGAACCGGTGTCGTTCTTCAATGACACCGTGGCCAGCTCCATCTCGATGCGCTCGGTGATCGTGGGCGAAGCCTGAGCGTGGCGGACAACGCGCTGCTGGTCGTCTTCCTGCCCCTGGCCCTGGCCGTGGTGATGGCCGGGCTGGGCCTGCACCTGACCCTGGCCGATTTCCGCCGCGTGCTGGCCATGCCGCGCGCGGTGGGCGTGGCGCTGGCGGTGCAGTCGCTGCTGCTGCCGCCCATCGCCTTCGCACTGGCGAAGCTGGCCAATCTGCCGGGTGAACTGGCCCTGGGCCTGGTGCTGCTGGCGGCATCGCCGGGCGGGGTCACCGCCAACCTCTTCAGCCACATCGCACGCGGCGACGTGGCGCTCAACATCAGCCTGACCGCCATCAACAGCCTGCTGGCCCTGGCCACGCTGCCGCTGTGGACGGCGCTGGCGCTGTCGGTGTTCCTGGGCGATGCGGCCAGCGTGCCGCCGCCCATCGGCAAGGTGGTGGAAGTGGCGCTGCTGGTGGTGGTGCCGGTGGCGCTGGGCATGGCGCTGCGGCGCTGGAAGCCGGCGCTGGCACATGCCGCCGAACGGCCCGTGCGCCTGCTGTCGTCGCTTCTGCTGGGCGTGCTGATCGTGCTGGCCTTCGTCTCCGAATGGGCCACCGTCCGGGCGTTCCTGCCGGTGGTGGGACTGGCGTGCCTGGCCTTCAACGTGGCCAGCCTGCTGTCGGGCTACCTGGCCGCGCGCGCCGCCCGGCTGGCCGAACCGCAGGCCGTCGCCATCAGCTTCGAGATCGGCATCCACAACGGCACGCTGGCCATCTTCATCGCGGTGGAGGTGCTGCAGCGCGCGCCGGCGGCGATTGCACCGGCGGTCTACTCGCTGAACATGTACCTTACCGGCGCACTGTTCGCCGCCTGGCTGCTGCACAAGAGGAAACACCGCGCGTGACCAAGACCTACGACCGCCGATACTTCGACACCTGGTACCGGCAGCGCAGCCTGGGCGGCAAGGCCGCGCTGACGCGCAAGGTGGCGCTGGCGGTGGCGCTGGCGGAGTACCACCTGGGCCGGCCGCTGCGGTCGGTGCTGGACGTGGGCTGCGGCGAAGGCGCCTGGCGCGCGCCGCTGCTGGCGCTGCGGCCGAAGCTGCACTACATGGGCGTGGATTCGAGCGAATACGCCATCGGCCGGCACGGCGCGCGACGCAACCTGCACTACCTGCCGTTCGGCGACCTGGCCGCCCTGCCCCTGCGCAGGCCCGTGGACCTGCTGGTGTGTTCGGACGTGATGCACTACCTGTCCGACGACGAGCTGCGGCAGGGCGTGGCCGAGTTCGCACGGCTGTGCAGCGGCGTGGCCTTCCTGGAGGTGTTTGCCGAGGGCGACGACATCATCGGCGACCTGCACCAGATGCGCCGCCGCCCGGCCGCGTGGTACCGGCGCACCTTCGCCCGCGCCGGCTTCACTGCCGCCGGCTCGCACCTGTACCTGTCCGAAGGCGTGGCCGCGGCCGCCACGGCGCTCGAACTGCCGAGATAAACCCACGCGCCCTGGCGCCAGGGGTTACCCTGCCGCCATGCACGACACGCCCTACGCCGACCTCGACCCGGACCGCATCCTCGACGCCATCGAGTCGCTCGGCCTGCGCAGCGACGGCCGCGTGCTGTCGCTCAACAGCTACGAGAACCGCGTCTACCGCATCGGCATGGAGCAAGGGCCGCCGCTGGTGGCCAAGTTCTACCGCCCCGGCCGCTGGACGGACGAAGCCATCGGCGAAGAGCACGCCTTCGCCGCCGAACTGGTGGCCGCCGACCTGTCGGTGGTGGCGCCGATCGCGTTCGGCGGCCGCACGCTGCACCCGTTCGAAGGCCACCGATTCGCCCTGTTCCCGATGCGCGGCGGCCACGCGCCCGAACCCGGCGACCGCGAAACGCTGCGCCACATCGGCCGCGTGCTGGGCCGCCTGCATGCGGTGGGCGACGGCGCGCGCTTCGCGCACCGCGGCACGCTGGGCATCGACAGCCACGGCATCGACCCGGTGGACTACCTGCTGGAGAACCGCTGGCTGCCGCCCGACCTGGAGCCGAACTTCGAGACCCTGGCCAACGCCCTGCTCGACGCCATGGAGGACAGCTGGGCGCGCGCGGGCGACGTCCACGGGCTGCGCATCCACGGCGACGTGCATCCGGGCAACATCCTGTGGCGCGAAGGCCAGGCGCACTTCGTCGACCTCGACGACACGCTGACCGGCCCGGCCGTGCAGGATTTCTGGATGCTGGCCGGCCGCCGCGAGGACTGCGCGCAGCCGCTGCGCTGGCTGCTGGAGGGCTACGAGCAGTTCCGCCGCTTCGACCGCCGCGAACTGCACCTGATCGAGCCGCTGCGCACGCTGCGCCTGCTGCACTACAACGCCTGGATTGCCCGGCGCTGGCACGACCCGGCCTTCCCCGCCGCGTTCCCATGGTTCGAGGCGCCACGGCACTGGGAGTCGGTGATCACCCAGATGCAGGAACAGCTCGCGGCGATGCACGAACCCCCGCCCGACCCCGACAGCGGCCCTTGAAGCCCCTGTGGGAGGGCCTTCAGGCCCGACGCTTTCCTCCGCAAGCGTCGGGCCTGAAGGCCCTCCCACACGGCATCGGTTAGGCTGCCGCATCCACACCGCCCGGAAGCCCGCCATGACCCTGCTGCGCCCCGCCCTGCTCGCCCTCGCCTTCGCCCTGCCCGCTGCGGTGTCCGCCGACCAGCCGCAGCCGGCGCTGACCATGCAGGACGTGCTGGACCAGTCCACGGCCGCCGACTGGCGCGCGCTCGATCCGGAAAACACCCTGTACCTGGAGCTCGACAGCGGCCGCGTGGTGATCGAACTGGCGCCGGCGTTCGCGCCCCGCCACGTCGCCAACATCCGCACCCTGGTGCGCGCCGGCTACTTCGACGGCCTGAGCATCAACCGCTCGCAGGACAATTTCGTGGTGCAGTGGGGCGACGCGAATGCCGACGACCCGGCCAAGGTGCGCCCGCTCGGCCAGGCCGACGCCGCCCTGCCCGCCGAGTTCGTGCGCGACGCCGCGGGACTGGACTTCACGCGACTGCCCGACGTGGACGGCTGGGCGCCGGAAGTGGGCTTCGTGCAGGGCTTCCCCGCCGCGCGCGACCCGAAGGCCAACGCGGCCTGGCTGGCGCACTGCTACGGCGCCGTGGGCGCCGGCCGCGACACCGCCGCCGACAGCAGCAAGGGCAACGAACTGTACGTGGTCACCGGCCAGTCGCCGCGCCAGCTCGACCGCAACATCACCACCGTGGGCCGCGTGGTGCAGGGCATGGAGCAGCTGAGCGTGCTGCCCCGCGGCACCGGCCCGCTGGGCTTCTATGAAAAGCCCGAACAGCGCACCCCCATCCGCGCCATCCGCCTGGCCGCGCAGGTGCCGGACGCCGAACGCACCGCGATCGAAGTGTTCCGCACCGACACGCCCGCGTTCGCCAAGCTGGTGGAATCGCGCCGCAACCGCCGCGACGGCTGGTACGTGCAGCCCGCCGGCCACATCGACCTGTGCAACGTGCCGCTGCCGGTGCGTGCGGTGCCGGCCAAGGGCTGAAACAAGGCCGCCGGGCCCGCGGCATGGGACAATGGCGGCGTGTCCACCGACCCCGCCATCCAGTGCTCCGACTGCCAGGCCTGCTGCTGCCAGCTGCCGGTGCTGGTGCTGCCCGGCGACGCGCCGCCCGAACACTTCCTGGACGAAGACGCGGACGGCTACCTGATCATGGGCAAGGACGACGACGGCTGGTGCCTGGCCCTGGACCGCGAACGCATGTGCTGCAGCATCTACGAGCAGCGCCCCTTCGTCTGCCGTGAGTTCGCGATGGGCGGCGGCGACTGCGCCGACGTGCGCGAGGACTGGCGCCGCATCGCGGTGAGCCTGCGCTGACATGGCCTGGTTCGTGTACCTGATCGAGTGCCGCGACGGCAGCCTGTACACCGGCGTGGCCGTGGACGTGGACAAGCGCTACGCCGAACACGCCGCCGGCAAGGGCGCGCGCTACACCCGCTCGCATCCGCCGCGGCAGCTGCTGGCCCGCTTCGAACACCCCGACCGCTCCAGCGCGCTCAAGGCCGAGTACGCCATCAAGCAGCTCTCGCCCGCCGCCAAGCGCGCGCTGGCCGGCACGGGCGAACCCGCGTGACGCCGGCCGCGAAGGCGCAGTGGCAGATGCACCTGTGCGTGCTGCTGTGGGGCTTCACGGCCATCCTGGGCAAGGCCATCACGATGCCGGCCATGGCGCTGGTGGTGTGGCGCATGGGCCTGGTGACCGCGGCGCTGCTGCTGGTGCCGCGCGTGTGGCGCGGCGTGGCGGCGCTGCCGGCGCGGCTGCTGCTCACCTACGCAGGCATCGGCACGCTGGTGGCACTGCACTGGCTGACCTTCTACGGCGCCATCAAGCTGGCCAACGCGTCGGTGGCCGTCACCTGCATCGCGCTGGCCACGGTGTTCGTGCCGATGGTGGAGCCGTGGATAACGGGCAAGCGCTTCGAGCCGCGCGAGCTGCTGCTGGGCGTGGCCGTGGTGCCGGGCGTGGCCCTGGTGGTGGGCGGCGTGCCGGCGGGCATGCGGCCGGGCATCGTGGTGGGCACGATTTCCGCGGTGCTGGTGGCGTTCTTCGGGGCGCTGAACAAGCGCTACGTGGAGCGCGCCGACCCGCTCACCGTCACCTGCGTCGAACTGGGCGCGGGCGGCCTGATGCTGGCGCTGCTGACGCCGCTGCTGCCCTGGTTCGGGTCGCCGCTGGTGCTGCCGGGGTTCAACGACGCAGTGCTGCTGGGGGTGCTGGCCATGGCCTGCACCCTGCTGCCGTTCGCGCTGTCGCTGGTGGCGCTGCGGCACATGAGCGCGTTCTCGGCGCAGCTGGCGGTGAACCTCGAGCCGGTCTACGCCATCGTGCTGGCGGTGCTGCTGCTGAACGAACAGCGCGAACTGGGCGCACTGTTCTACGCCGGCGTGGCCATCATCCTGGCCGGCGTGTTCGCGCATCCGCTGCTGTCGCGGCAAGCCGCGCACAAGCCCGACCCCACCACCTTGGGCACGGCCGAGGCCAAGGCGCTGGACTGAGGCTCAGCCCGGGCCGCGGCGCAGGCGCGGCGTGATTTCCAGCGCGGCCTCGCCGTCCATCACCTGCAGCACGCCGTCCTGCACCAGCACCTGCAGGTCCATGCCGCGCTTGAGCAGGCCCGACAGCGCCTTGCTGTCCTCGGCCGACACGTCGTACACGGCGAGGTTGCGGCAGCGGGCGAGCGCGGCTTCGTTCTTCTCCCACCACAGGTCGGCGCCGCGGCCGCCGTAGGTCAGCAGCACCACCTCGCCGGCGCGGCCGCAGGCCTTGCGCAGGCGCGATTCATCCGGCTGGCCCAGGTCAATCCATTGCTCGACCAGGCCGGTGAGGTCCTTGCGCCACAGGTCGGGCTCGTCGTCGGTGCTCAGGCCGCGGCCGAACTCCAGCCGCTCGTCGGCGAACATCGCGAAGGCCAGCAGCCGCAGCATCAGCCGCTCGTCGGTTTCCGACGGGTGCTGCGCCAGCACCAGCTCGTGGCTGCCGTAGTGCTGGCGGTCCATGTCGCTGACCTGCAGCCGGGCCTTGTAGACGGTGGATTTCGGGGCCACGGGCCGCGCCTTGGAAGGAGGATGGGCCGGCAGGGTGCGCGCCGCGGGCGACGATGTCCAGCGCGGCGCGGATTGCCAGCCGCGCACGCGCCGTGGACACTACGCGCTGGCAGTCATCCGGGGGTTGCGGCATTGGACGTGTACGAACGCATCAAGCGGATGTTCGGCTGGGGAAGCCCGCCCGCCCCAAGGCCCGCGCCCGCCCCCGAGGGCGGCCCGGCCCCCGTGGCCGGCGTGCCGGCCGCGCCGGCGCCTTCGGCCGAACCCGCCAGTGCGCCCAATCCGTCCGGCCCCGAGCGCCGCGGCAAGTCCCGCCTCAACGCCCGGCCCGGCACGCGCATGCTGGTGATCGACGACTCGGCCACCATCGTCGCCCTGCTCTCGCGCATGCTGCGCCAGAACGGCTACGAGGTGCTGGAGGCCGAAGACGCCGAAAAGGGCCTGGAAATCGCCCGCACCCAGGCGCCCGAGCTGATCTTCCTGGACATCGTGCTGCCGGGCATGGACGGCTTCGCCGCCCTGCGCCAGCTGCGCCGCGACCCGGTCACGCGCGACCTGCCGGTGATCATGATCAGCGGCAACGCGCAGGCCACCGAGCAGTTCTACGTGCAGCGCATC
>DAORUD010000058.1:0-5555 GCA_035433005.1 Arenimonas sp.
ATGCTGGCAGGCGAAGACCGCCGCGACCTCATCGCCCAAAGCATGCCGCGCCTGAGCGGCGACGACGTGATCGCGCTGCGCGCGGCGGTGGAGCGGCTGCACGCCAGCCCGGCGCTGGTGAACTACGTGCAGGCCCTGATGCAGGAAAGCCGCCGCCACCCCGGCGTGCAGGTGGGCCTGTCGCCGCGCGCCGGCCTGGGCCTGCTGCGCGGGGCGCGCGCCCACGCCCTGCTCGATGGCCGCGACCACGTGCAGCCCGAGGACGTGCAGGCGCTTTTCAGCCACGTGGCCGCGCACCGGCTGGTGCCCGAATCCGAATCCGAAGGCCGCGATGCGCTGGCGGCCAGCATCCTGCGCGCGGTGGCGGTGGACTGACCCCTTTGGCCCGGCCGCGCGACCTGATCGAGCGCTTCGCCGACCGCCTGGCGGGCCTGCCCCTGGTGCGCCCGCGCACGGTGGAGTCGCTGCCCATCGTCGTTGACCGGCGCCGCGTGTACGTGCTGCCGACCGGCTTCGGCCTGTTCATGGCGCTGATGCTGCTGGCGATGCTGATGGGCGGCCTGAACTACAACAACAACCCGGCCCTGCTGCTGGCCTTCGTGCTGATCGCGGTGGCGCACAACAGCCTGGTGCACGCGCACCTGACGCTGTCGGGCCTGCGCCTGATCGCGCTGCACGCCGAACCGGTGCCGGCGGGCAAGCCGCTGATGCTGCGGCTGGCGTTCGAAGCCAGCGGAAACCGCCAGCGCTCGGGCCTGGAGCTGCGCGCAGGCGAGGAAGAAGCCTTCCTGGACCTGGCACCCGGCGAGCGCGGCGAAATGGTGATCGCCGTGCCCACGCTGCGGCGCGGCTGGCTGTCGCCCGGGCGCCTGCGCCTGTCCACGCTGCGGCCGTTCGGGCTGGCGCGCGCCTGGTCGTGGCTGCGGCCCGATACGAGGCTGCTGGTGTATCCGGCGCCCGAGGCCGAAGCCGTGCCCCTGCCCGACCTGGGCGGCGACGGCCAGTCGCGGCGCACGCGCAACCACGGCGAGCAGCCGCACCACCTGCGCGAGTACCGCGCCGGCGACGGCCTGCGGCAGATCGCCTGGAAATCGTCGGCGCGCGCCGACCGCCTGCTGGTGCGCGAGTACGAAGCCACCGCCAACCGCGAACTGGAACTGGACTGGTTCACGCTGGGCAAGCTCGACCACGAGGCGCGCATCCGCCGCCTGGCCCGCTGGGTGCTGGAGGCCGAGCGCCAGGGCCGCCGCTACCGCCTGCGGCTGCCTTCGGCGGTGGTCGGCCCGGGCACCGGGCCCGAACACCGCCACGCCTGCCTGCGCGCGCTGGCCCTGATGCCCCATGCCTGAGCCCGTCGCCGAAGCCCTGCCGCCGCGGCTGCGCGCCTGGTGCATGGCGGCCGCCCTGGCCTGCCTGCTGCCCCTGCTGCTGCAGGTGCCGACGCTGCTGGCGATCGGGCTGGGCGTGGTCGCCGCGGTGGGCGCGGCCGTGCTGCGGCCGCTGCCGGTGGTGGTGCGGCTGGCGATGCTGGTGTCGCTGATGGGCTATGTGATGGTGAGCCACGGCTTCAGCATCGGCCGCGACGCCGGCTGCGCGCTGCTGGCGGCGCTGCTGGCGCTCAAACCCTTCGAAACCCACCGCCTGCGCGATGCCCGCAGCCTGCTGGGCTTTTCCATGTTCGCGCCGTTCGCGGCCTTCCTGCAGGACCAGGGGCCACTGAGCCTGGCGCTGGCGCTGCCGGCGGCGGCCCTGCTGCTGCTGGCGCTGGCCCTGCTGGCGCAACAGCGCCCGGGCGCACCGGTGGCGCGCGTGGGCCGCCCGCTGGTGGGCGCCGTCGGCATCGCGGTGGTCATGGCGCTGCCGCTGGCGCTGGCCGGTTTCTGGCTGTTCCCGCGCCTGTCCAGCCCGATCTGGGGCCTGCCCGAGAATGCGCTGGGCCGCAGCGGGCTGGGTGACCGCATGACGCCCGACGAATGGGTGGACCTGTTCGCCGACGACACGCCGGCCCTGCGCGTTCGCTTCGAAGGCGCGGAGCCGGCGCGCAAGGACCTCTACTGGCGCGGGCAGGTGCTGTGGGCGTTCGATGGGCAGACCTGGAGCCGCGGGCGCGTGGCGGCGACGATGTCGTCGCCGCCGGCGACGCTGCAGCCGCGGGCGGCGCCCCTGCGCTACGAAATCTCGATGGAGCCCACCGACCGCCGCTACCTGGTCACGCTCGACCTTCCGCTGCAGGCGCCGGCCGGCGGACAGCTGCGCACCGACTACTCGGTGCAGGCCGATGAACCGGTGGTGCAGCTGCTCAAGTACACCGGCGTGTCGTCGGTGGACGCGCGCGAAGGCTCGACGCTGTCCGCCGGGGAGCGGCAGCTGGCGCTGTCGCTGCCCGAAGGGCTCAACCCGCGCATGCGCGAACTTGCCCGGACCTGGCGCGAGGAGGCCGGCGGCGACGATGCGGCCGTGGTGCGCCGGGCGCTGGCGTGGATAGACCAGGAGTTCAGCTACAGCCTGGACGTGCCGCCCAGCGGTCGCAACGCGGTGGACGATTTCCTGTTCGACACCCAGGTGGGCTTCTGCCAGCACTTCAGCTCGGCCTTCGCCAACCTGATGCGCGCCGCGGGCATTCCCAGCCGCGTGGTGCTGGGCTACGCCGGCGGCTATCGCAACCGCTACGGCGACTACTGGGTGGTGCGCAAGATGGACGCCCACGCCTGGGCCGAAGTGTGGCTGCCCGGCGAAGGCTGGGTGCGGGTGGACCCGACCGCCGCGGTGGCGCCCGAGCGTGTGCTCGACACCGTCGAAGACCTGGCGCGCAGCGAGTCCCTGCTGCCGTCGAACTTCGCGCCGCTGCTGGACCTGGGCGACTGGGCGCGGCGCAACTGGAACGACCTGGTGCTGGGCTTCAACGCCGCGCGCCAGGCCAGCCTGCTGCGTCCGCTGGGCATCGAACAGGCCAGCGGCGCACAGCTCAGCGCCGCCTTCGCGGTGGGGGCGGGGCTGGCGCTGGGGCTGACGCTGTGGCTGCTGATGCGGGGCCGCCCGCGGCCGCGCGACCCGGTGCAGGCGGCGTGGCTGGACTTCACCCGCCGCCTGCGCCGTGCGGGCCTGGCCAAGCCCGCGCACGAGCCGCCGCTGAGCTACGGCGAGCGGCTGGCCGAGGCCATCCCGGGCCACGCGAGCCGGCTGCGTTCACTCAGCCGGCGTTATGCCCGCTGGCGATACGCTCAGGCTGCCCTGCCGCCCGGGGAAGCGACCCGCCTGGTCGCCGATCTGCGCGCCTACCGCCCCGACGCCGAACCCGACCCCGACGACGCACACCCCGGAGGATCCCCATGAAAGTTTTCCTTCCCCTCGCCGCCACGCTGCTGCTGGCCGGCTGCGTCACCGCGCCCAAGGCGCTGCAGGGCGAGTTCTCGGCCATCGAGCCGGGGCAGGCCGCGCGCGACGACCGCATGGGCGACCGCGTGCGCTGGGGCGGCCGCATCGTGGCCGTCGAGCCGCAGGCCACGCGCACCTGCTTCGAGGTGGTCGGCGTGCGCCTGGGCGGCGACGGCCGGCCACTGGCCCGTGACCAGAGCTCGGGCCGCTTCCTGGCCTGCCGCGCCGGCTTCTATGACCCGGAAGTGTTCAAGGCCGGGCGCGAGGTCACCCTCACCGGCCAGGTGGACGGGCACGAAGTGCGCAAGGTCGGTGACTACGACTACCGCTACCCGCGGCTGGCCGCCGACGTGGTGTTCCTGTGGCCCGAGCGCCGCGAGGTGGACGTGATCGTCGAGCGCGCGCCCTTCTACTGGTGAGCCGGCGCGCCTAGCCCGGCGGCCACTGCATGGCGCGGCCGGCCAGCAGGTGCAGGTGGATGTGGAACACGGTCTGGCCGCCGTCGCGGTTGCAGTTCATCACCACGCGGTAGCCGTCGTCGGCGAAGCCCTCTCGCCGGGCGAACGCGGCCGCGGCCATCGCCAGGCGACCCACCACCATTTCGTCACCCGGCCCCAGGTCGTTGAGCGTGGCCACCGGGCGCTTGGGAATGAACAGCACGTGCACCGGCGCCTGCGGATGGATGTCGCGGAAGGCCAGCACGTGTTCGTCCTCGAAGACGATGTCGGCGGGGATTTCGCGGGCGATGATCCTGTCGAACAGCGTAGCGGCCATCGGACGTCCCTCAGGAAGTGATTTCGATGCGCGAACCGAAGGCATGCGCCAGCGTGCCGCGGTCCACGTATTCCAGTTCGCCGCCCAGCGGCACGCCGTGGGCCAGGCGGCTGGGGCGCACGCCGGCCTGGTGCGACAGCTGGGCCAGGTAGTGCGCGGTGGCCTCGCCTTCCACGGTGGGGTTGGTGGCCACGATCAGTTCGCGCACCTCGCCGGCGGCCAGGCGCTCGGCCAGCTTGTCCAGGCCCAGCTCGCGCGGGCCGATGCCGTCGAGCGGCGACAGCCTGCCCTGCAGCACGAAGTACAGGCCGCGGAAGCCGGTGGCCTGTTCGATCACCAGGCGGTCGGCCGGTGATTCGATGGCGCACAGCAGGCTGCGGTCGCGCGACGAACTGGCGCAGATGGCGCACAGCGGCGTTTCGCTGAAGTCGCGGCAGGACTCGCAGTGGCCCACGCGTTCGACCGCCTCGGCCAGCGCGCCGGCCAGGCGCAGGCCGCCCTCGCGGTCGCGCTCGAGCAGGTGGTAGGCCATGCGCTGGGCCGATTTCTGGCCGACGCCGGGCAGGCAGCGCAGTGCGTCGATCAACTGCTCGAGCAGGGGCACGGCGCTCATCGGCGAGGCTTCAGAACATGCCCGGCAGCTTCATGCCCGGCGGGATCGGCATGCCGGCGGTGGCGGCGGACATGCGCTTGGCGCTTTCCTCGTTGGCCTTGTTCACGGCGTCGTTGAAGGCGGCCGCGATCAGGTCTTCGGCCATCTCGGCGTCGGCGTACACCGACGGGTCGATGCGCACGCTGCGGCACTCCATCTTGCCGCTGAGCGTGACCTTGACCACGCCGCCGCCGGACTGGCCCTGGACTTCGATATTGGCCAGTTCGTCCTGGGCCTTCTTCAGGTTTTCCTGCATGCGCTGGGCTTGCTGCATGAGTTGGGCGATGTTGCCTCGCATGGCGTGTTCCTCTGTTTCAGTGGTCGTCGAAGGGACGGATGGAGTCGGGGACCACGGTGGCGCCCTGCTGCACCAGGCGGCTCACCACGGGATCGGAAAGGAAATCGGATTCGGCGCCGGACTGGCGTTCGCCCTTCTGGCGCTCGGTGCGCGAGTGCAGGGTTTCGCCGGCCGCGGCGCGCGCGGATTCAAAGCGGATCTGCGGCGGCGCGCCCAGCGGGCCGGCCAGCGCCTGGGCGAGCTGGCGCACCAGGCCGTCGCTGCGCAGGTGGTCGAAGCTGTCGGGCAGCGAGAGCTGCAGGGCGCCGTCGGCGTAGCCGCAGAACGCGCTGTGCGCGGCAAGTTCGCGCACCGGGCCCTTGAGGCCGACGCCGGACACCAGCGACAGCCAGTCGTCGGCCGTGGCGAGCGGGCCGGCCGGTGCAGGCGCCGGGCGCGGTGCGACGGGGGCGACGG
>DAORUD010000058.1:5655-7469 GCA_035433005.1 Arenimonas sp.
GCGACGGGGGCGACGGTGGCGGCTGGCGGGGCGCCGTGGGCGTGGGCGGCCGGCGCAGCGGTGGAAGGTGCAGCCGCCGCGATGCCGGGCGCAGCGGCAACGGGCGCAGCGGCAACGGGTGCGGCTGCGGCCGGCGTAGTGACGGCTGGCGCCGCGACGGGGGCAGCGCGCGACGACGCCGCGCCAGGCGCGGCCCCGGAGGCGGCGCCCGCGGCCGCGCGCGGGCCAGCCTGCAGGGCGGCACCCTCGCCCGCCGGGCGGAACGCCAGCATGCGCAGCAGCGACATCTCGAAGCCGGTGCGCGGGCTGGGCGCCAGGCCCAGGTCGCGGCGGCCGGTGACCGCCATCTGGTACCACAGCTGCACCAGTTCGGGCGACAGCTGCGCGGCCAGCCCGGCCACGTCCACCGCCCCGGCGTCGGCCTCCATCCCGGGCACCATCTGCAGCAGCTGGACGCGGTGCATGGCGGTGGCCAGGTCTTCCAGCACGTGGCTGAAATCGGGCGAGAAAGAGGCCAGTTCGTCAATGCAGGCCATCAGCGCGGCGCCGTCGCCGGCGGCCAGCGCGGTCAGCAGCGCGCCCACCTGCGAACGGTCCACGGTGCCCAGCATCGCGTTCACCGCGGCGGCGTTGAGCTGGCCTCCGGTGTAGGCAATGGCCTGGTCGAGCAGCGACAGCCCGTCGCGCAGGCTGCCGTCGGCAGCGCGGGCCAGCAGAGCGACGGCGGCCGGCTCGGCGGGAATGGCCTCGGCCTCCAGGATGCGGCCGATCTGGCCGCCGATCTGGGCTTCGTCCAGGCGCCGCAGGTTGAACTGCAGGCAGCGCGACAGCACGGTGACCGGCAGCTTCTGCGGGTCGGTGGTGGCCAGCAGGAACTTCACGTGTTCCGGCGGCTCTTCCAGGGTCTTGAGCAGCGCGTTGAACGCCGCCTTGGACAGCATGTGCACTTCGTCGATCAGGTAGACCTTGGTCTTGCCGCGCGAAGGCAGGTACTGGGCGTTGTCGATCAGGTCGCGCACGTCGTCCACGCCGGTGTTGCTGGCGGCGTCGATTTCCAGCAGGTCCACGTAGCGTCCGGCGTCAATGTCGCGGCAGGCCGCGCACTCGCCGCAGGGTTCGGCGCTGGTGCCGCGCTCGCAGTTGAGCGACTTGGCGAAGATGCGGGCGATGGTGGTCTTGCCCACGCCGCGGGTGCCGGTGAACAGGAAGGCGTGGTGGACCTTGCCGGTCTCCAGCGCATTGCTCAGCGCACGCACCACGTGCTCCTGCCCCACCAGTTCGGCGAAGCGCCGCGGGCGCCATTTTCGGGCAAGGACCAGATAGGACATGCGGGCACTCGGGACGGGGCGGGGCTAACCGGGCCATTGTGCCAACCCCCCCGGTCCCGGGCCAGCGGGAATCGCCGCGCTTGTTCCCGACCCCCGCAACCGGTATGCTTTCCCGCTTGTTTCAGGCGGTTATCTCTGCGGAGAGATGTCCGAGCGGTTGAAGGAGCACGCCTGGAAAGTGTGTAAACGGCTAAACCCCGTTTCGAGGGTTCGAATCCCTCTCTCTCCGCCACTATGCAAACCGTCGCCCCCGGGCTGCGGTGATTCACAAGACGGCGCGCCCCACGGCGCGCCGTTCGCTTCAATGGTGGCCCCGTCGGCCCCCCGCGACGCTAGGTCGAAAACTCCGCCAGGGCCGGAAGGCAGCAACGGTATTGACTGATGCGGGTGCCGGGGCAAGCCGGCGGGGCTGCCGCCTTTTCGGGCGCAGCCCGAAATGGCGGCCCTAAGTTTGCTTCGCAAACCCAGGGTCCCCTCCTGCCTTCC
>DAORUD010000058.1:7569-16224 GCA_035433005.1 Arenimonas sp.
TGGCGTAGCGTTCGTGTTTCCAGAGGGGGACGCGGGACTTCACTTCGTCGATGATCCAGCGGCAGGCCTCGAACGCGGGGCCGCGGTGGCCGGCGGCGACGCCGACCCAGACCGCCAGGTCGCCCAGGGCCAGTTCGCCCGTGCGGTGCACGCAGGCGGCGCGGGTGATGGCGAAGCGCTGCAGGGCCTCGTGGATGATGGCCTGGCCTTCGGATTCGGCCAGGGCGCGGTAGCTTTCGTAGAACAGGCCCTGCACCGCCCTGCCCTCGCTGTGGTTGCGCACCCAGCCTTCGAAGCTGGCGTAGGCGCCGGCGTCGTGGCCGAGCAGCTGCTCGCGCAGCGGCGCGATGTCGAACGGCACCTCGCTGATCGCGAACCGGCTCATCCGCCCGACACCGGCGGGATGAAGGCGATCTCGCAGCCCTCGCGCAGCGGGCTGTCCCAGCGCGCGAACGCGCCGTCCACCGCCACGCGCAGCTTCGCGGCCGGCAGGCTGAAGCCGTGGCGCGCGGCCAGTTCCAGGTAGAGCGAATCCAGCGACGCCGGCAGCGGCAGCTGTTCGCGGTCCACGCCCGCGGCGTCGCGCAGGCTGGCGAAATAGAGCACCGTCACGCTCATGCGCGCGCGCCGCCCACTTCGCGCTTGCCGCCGCGCTTGGCCAGCAGCTTCGCCGGGCCGATCACCATCGCGTGGCTCAGCGCCTTGCACATGTCGTACACCGTCAGCGCGGCCACGGTGGCGCCGGTCAGCGCTTCCATTTCCACGCCGGTGCGGTGGGTGGTCTTGACCGCGCACTCGATGCGCAGCGTGGCGTCATTGAGCCAGGCCACGTCGAAGCGGCAGCCGTCGATCGGCAGCGGGTGGCAGAGCGGGATCAGTTCGTGCGTGCGCTTGACCGCCATCGTGCCGGCAATGATCGCCGTGTCCACCACCGCGCCCTTGGCCGTGCCCATCCCGGCCTTGCGCAGCGCGGCCGCCACCGCCGGCGGGAACTTCACCCGGCATTCGGCCACCGCTTCGCGCGCGGTGGCGGCCTTGGCCGAGACGTCCACCATCGCCGGCCGGCCGGCGGCATCCAGGTGCGTGAGTTTCGACTTCGCCATGTCAGCCGCCTATGTAGAACATTTCGATTTTCTTGCGGTCGGCGGGTGCCGACGCGCGCTGTTCGCTGTAGCGGTCGGCGCGCAGGCGCCACAGGCCCGCCAGGTGCTGGGCCAGCGCGTCTTCGCCGCGGCCGATGTGTTCGCGCAGCGGCTGGCCGCGGGTGGCGAACAGGCAGGTGAACAGCTGCCCGTCGGCCGACAGCCGCGCCCGGTGGCAGTCGCCGCAGAACGGATCGCTGACCGAACTGACGAAGCCCACCTCGCCGCCGCCGTCGACGTAGCCATGCCGCGTCGCCACTTCGCCGCGATAGGTGGGCGTGAGCGCCTGCAGCGGCCAGCGCGCGTGGATGCGGTCGCGCAGCTCGGCCGAGGGCACCACGCCCTCGCGGCGCCAGCCGTTGCAGTTGCCCACGTCCATGTATTCGATGAAGCGCGGCACGTGCGGCGTGCCGCGGAAGCGTTCGGCGATGGCCAGCGCCTCGTGGTCGTTCAGGCCGCGCTGCACGACGCAGTTGATCTTGATCGAGCGGAAGCCCGCGGCCTGGGCGGCCTCGATGCCGGCCAGCACGTCGCGGATGTCGCCGCGGCCGCCCGACAGTTCGCGGAACAGCGCCGGGTCCATCGCGTCCAGGCTTACCGTGAGCCGGTGCAGGCCCGCCTCGCGCAGCGCGCGCGCCTGGCCGGCCAGCAGCGATCCGTTGGTCGTCAGCGCAAGGTCTTCGATGCCCGGCACCGCCGCCAGCCGCGCCACCAGTTCGGGCAGATGCTTGCGCAGCAGCGGCTCACCGCCGGTCAGGCGCAGCTTGCTGACGCCCAGGCGCGCGAAGGCGCGCACGGCGGTTTCGATTTCGTCGAAGTCCAGGCGGCTGGCCCGGTCGAGCGGCGTTTCCTCGGGCGTCAGGCCCTCGGGCATGCAGTAGGGGCAGCGGTAGTTGCAGGTCTCGATGACCGACAGGCGCAGGTCGTGCAGCGGCCGGCCCAGGGCATCGCGCGGCAGCGCGGGTGACGGCGGGTGGCTCACGCGGCAAGCCCCGACGTCGGGTCGGACAGCTCAAGCGCTTCGCCGGCGCTGGCGACGCGGTGCCCGCGGCGGCGCAGCGCCTCGGCGTCCCCGGCCGAGGCGTAGTGGTAGAGCACGCAGCGCGACAGCAGCGACGCGGGGTACTCGCGCTCGAGGTCGTCAATGCCGCTGTGGGACGGATTGCCGTGCAGCGCGCAGTCGTGCGCCACCCATTCGCCGGCGTCGGCATGGCGGGCCAGCATTTCCGGGATGGGCCGCGTGTCGCCGGTCCACACCACGCTGCCGGGCAGGCGCAGGCCGAAGGCGGTGTCGGGCAGGTGGTGGCGCACCGGGAAGACTTCGTAGGCGAAATCGTTGTGCCAGAAGCCGCGCGCCACCGGCACCAGCTGGAAAGCGTCCCACCAGTTGGCGCCGCCCTCGGCCACGACGCCGGGGTAGTCGGCCACGCGCGACTGCAGGTGCGGCAGCACCGTCACCGGCACGTACAGCCGCACCTTGCCGCGCCGCGCGGGGTCGAAGTAAGTCGCGAAGAACAGCCGCTCCAGGCCCGCCACGTGGTCCATGTGCACGTGGGTGATGTAGACCGCATCGGGCAGCGCGCCGTAGCGGTGCTGGAACGCGGTCAGGGCTTCCTGGCCGCAGTCAATCATCAGCTCGGGGCGGCCGTCGCGCTCGATCACGGCCGCTGCCGAACCCAGCGTCACCGCCGCCTGCGCATTGCCCACGCCCAGGAAGCGCAGCGCCCAGCTCATGCCGACACCGCCGCCAGCCCGGCCGCGTAGGCGCGCTGCAGCCGCGCGAAGCCCGGGCGCCAGCGGCCATCGGGGTCCCGCTTGGCCAGCGAACGCTCCAGCCGCCGCAGGTTGCGCTCGCGCCAGCCGCCGGCGGCGCGGCGGCGCACGCAGCGGTCGAAGTCGATCAGCCAGGGCTGGCCGCGGTCATCCACCAGCACGTTGTCGGCGTTGAGATCGGCGTGGTCGAGACCGGCCAGGTGGAAGCGCGCCAGCATGTCGCCCACCGCTTCCCAGGGCGCGCCGTCGGCACTGCCCTGCAGCCACTGCGACAGCGCGCGCGCACCGGCGATGCGTTCGACCAGGATGGCGGCGCGGTAGCCCCAGCCCATGCGCCAGTAGCCGGCCACCAGCGGCGCCGGCACCGGCAGGCCCTCGCGGTGCAGTTCGGCCAGCAGCCGGAACTCGGCGACGCTGCGCACGCGCGCTTCGCCCAGCCAGGCGTAGCGCTGGCGGCCAAGGCGGGCCATCAGTCCGCCGCGGCGATAGTGCCGCAGCACCGCGTCGCCCATCTGGCCGCGCACGAACCAGGCCGCGCCGCGGCCACCACCCGCGACCGCGCTGGCTGCATCGCCGTAGTGGCCCGGGTCGAGCAGTTCGGGGCCCGCTTGCCGCAGCCGCACCGCGTCGAACACAATCGAGCCCGTCCCGCGAGCATCGCGGAACGGCTGGTGTCGCTCGGCGGCGGCAGCGTTCACTTCCATGCCGGCCAGTCTAACCAATGCCCGTGAACACCGCGCCGCGATCGCTCTGCCTGCTGCGCCTGTCGGCGCTGGGCGACGCCACCCACGCGCTGGCCCTGGTGCGCGCGCTGCAGCGGGGCATGCCCGGGCTGGCCATCACCTGGATCATCGGCAAGGGCGAGGCCAGGCTGCTCGAGGGCCTGGACGGCGTCGAGTTCATCGTGTTCGACAAGAAGGCCGGGCTCGCCGGCTTCCGCGAATTGCGCGGCAAGCTCGCCGGCCGCCGGTTCGACGTGCTGCTGCACCTGCAGCTGGCGCTGCGCGCGGGCCTGGCGTCCACCCTGGTGCGCGCCGACCGCCGCATCGGCTTCGACCGGGCGCGCAGCAAGGAAGGCCACTCGCTGTTCATCAATGAACGCATCGCGGCCGGCGGCCACCACGTGCTGGATGCCTTCCTGCAGTTCCTGGCGCCGCTGGGCATCGCCCCCGGGCCGGTGGAGTGGCGCATGCCGGTGCCCGAGGCCGCGCACGCCTGGGCCGCGGAGCAGCTGCCGGGCGACCAGCCCACCCTGCTGGTGTCGCCCTGCTCCAGCCACCCGCTGCGCAACTGGCGCGCCGACCGCTACGCCGCCGTGGCCGACCACGCCGCGGCGCGGGGCTGGCGCGTGGTGCTGTGCGGCGGCCGCAGCCAGCTCGAGCGCGACACCGCCGACGCCATCCTCGCGGCCATGTCGGCCCCGGCCCTGGACCTGGTGGGCAAGGACACCCTCAAGCAGCTGCTGGCCCTGCTGGCCCGCGCCAGCCTGGTGCTGACGCCCGACTCCGGGCCCACCCACCTGGCCAACGCGATGGGCACGGCCGTGCTGGGGCTGCACGCGTGCACCGACGCCGGGCGCTCGGGCCCCTACTCCGACACCCGCTGGTGCGTGAACCGCTATCCCGAAGCGGTCGCGCAGTTCCTGAAGATCCCGCCCGGTGACGTGCGCTGGGGACGCCGGGTCGAGTTCCCGGGCGTGATGGACCTGGTGACGGTGCCGGACGTGCTGGAGCGGTTCGACGCCTACGCCGCGGCCGCGGATGGCCGGGGCCGGCTGCCGCGCTGATCCGGCGCCGGGGACCGAGTCCAGCGCCACGGGCGCCGAACGCCAAAATGTGAACTGGTTCACATTTCTTCCTCCTTCACGAAGAATCCGCGCCGGGCTTGGTGTACACGTGTGCTGAACCGCCGCGACCCGCGCGGCCAGCGACCCACCGCCCCCCACGGAGCCGCAAGATGCGCAGCCCCCCTTGCCGGATCCTGCCGGCCATCCTGCTCACGATGGCCTGTGCCCCGCTGGCGGCGCAGACGCTGCCCAACCTCACCACCTTCAACAGCACGGCCGTGGCGGCGCACAGCGGGAAGTGCCTGGAACTGCCCGGCGCGTCCACCGCCGCCGACGTCCAGCTGACCCAGAACGCCTGCAATGCCAGCGCCCAGCAGACCCTGCGCTTCCTGCCGGTGGCCGGCCTGCCGCAGGTGGCCAACATCCGCACTTCGGCCAACCTGTGCCTGACCGCACGCGCCGACGGCACCAGCAACGGCACCGCGCTGGTCCAGGTGGTCTGCAACACCAGCGCCGGCCAGCGCTTCCGGCTCGAAGGCCTGGGCACGGCCACGAGCTACCGGCTGCGGCACCTGGCGTCGGGCCTGTGCGTGGAAATTGGCAACAGCTCGTCCAGCAACGGCGCCCTGGCCCGGCTCTGGGAGTGCCAGCAGCCCAGCTCGGGGCGCAACCAGAACTGGAACCTTGCCGGCGCCACCGGCGGCGGCTTCGTGACCAGCGTGGCGGTGCCGGCCAACCAGGCCGAGGCCTCGCGCTTCCTGCAGCAGGCCACGTACGGCGCCACCAGCAGCGAAATCAGCCGCGTGGCGTCGCTGGGCTACTCGGCGTGGATTGACGACCAGTTCACCCGCCCGGCCACCCTGCACCTGGAAGTGCACCAGGCCCTGCAGGCCGAACTGGGCCCGCACTACACGTCGCAGGCCGACCGCGACTGCGAGTTCGCCTACGGCTGCAGCCTGAGCCGCCACGACGCCTGGACCCAGATCGCGGTCAGCGGCAACGACCAGCTGCGCCAGCGCGTGGCCTTCGCGCTGAGCCAGTTCTTCGTCATCTCCGACGCCAGCGACAACGTGGGCTACTCGCACCTGGCGGTCAGCGACTACTACGACACCCTGGCGGTGAACGCCTTCGGCAGCCACCGCGCGCTGCTGGAGGAAGTGGCGCTGCATCCGCTGATGGGCCGCTACCTGGGCATGCTGCAGAACGAGAAGGCCAACCCTAGCCGCAACACCGAGCCGGACGAGAACTTCGCCCGCGAAGTGATGCAGCTGTTCTCGATCGGCCTGGTCGAGCTCAACCTGGACGGCACGCCCAAGCGCGACGCCGCCGGCAACACCATCCCCACCTACAACAACGAAGTCATCACCAACTTCGCGCGCGCCCTGACCGGCTGGAACTTCGGCGGCGCGGCCAGCTGGTGGGTGTGGGAAGACGACGTCAAGCTGCCCGGCCTGATCCGCCCGATGACCGCCTGGGCGACCTACCACGACACCGGCGCCAAGACCCTGTTCCCCGGCACCAGCCTGGCCTCGGGCCGCACCGCCGAGGCCGACCTGAAATCGGCACTGGACGCGCTGGCCAACCACCCCAACGTCGGGCCGTTCCTGGCCAGGCACCTGATCCAGCGGCTGGTCACCAGCAACCCCTCGCCCGCCTATGTCCGCCGCGTGGCCACCGTGTTCAACAACAACGGCGCCGGCGTGCGCGGCGACCTGCGCGCCGTGGTGAAGGCAGTGCTGATGGACGACGAGGCGCGCAACATGACCCTGGCCGCCGGCGATGAATACGGCAAGGTGAAGGAGCCCATGCTGCGGCTGACCGCCATCTGGCGCGCGTTCAACGCCCAGGGCCAGTCGGTGGCCACGGCCGCGGGCCCGACCACGCGCGCGCTGCTGCGCAACCGCGGCGCCGGCCCCGACATGGGCCAGACCGTGATGTCGTCACCGTCGGTGTTCAATTTCTACCGGCCCAACTACCAGCCGCCGGGCGAGTTCCGCCGCCGCGGGCTGGTGGCGCCCGAGCTGCAGATCCTCAACGAAGCCACGGCCATGACCACCTTCAACCACTGGCATGGCCGCCTGTTCCAGATGGACCGGGACGACACCACCATCCCGGCCACGGTCAACGACGCGCGCTTTTATACCGCGCGCTTCCGTCTTGACCTGAGCGCGGAGAAGGCCCTGGCGGTGTCGCCCGGGGCGCTCGCCGACCGGCTCAACCTGCTGCTGATGGCGGGGCGCATGAGCCCGGCCATGCGCCAGATCCTGGTGGATGCGGCCTACGCCACGTCCATGAACGACGGCGGCGGCGACCGGGTGGAAGACATGGTCTTCCTGATTGCTTCGTCGCCCCAGTTTGCAGTGCAGAGGTAAGCCATGAGCAGCAACGACCATTCCAAGGCGCGCCGCCGCTTCCTCGCGCAGTCCACGCAGATCGCACTGGGCAGCGCCGCGGCGTTTGCCACCCTGGGCCGGCTGCAGATGGTGCAGGCCGCCGACCTGGGCGGGGCCGACGACTACCGGGCGCTGGTGTGCATCTACCTGTTCGGCGGCGCCGACAGCTTCAACATGGTGGTGCCGCGGACCACCGCCGCCTACGCCAACTACCAGGCCGCGCGCCCCGCACTGTCCATCGCCCAGGCCAACCTGCTGCCGATCACGCCGCTCAGCGGCGACGGCGGCGTGCAGTGGGGCCTGCACCCGGCCCTGTCGGAAATGCAGGCGCTGTTCGAATCCGGGCGGGCCGGCCTGGTGGCGAACGTCGGGCCCTTGATCGCACCCACCACCAAGGCCGCCTACACCGCGCGCAGCGTGCCGCTGCCGCCCGAGCTGTTCTCGCACGTGGACCAGCAGGCCTACAGCATGTCCATGGGCAGCGAGACCGCGGCGCGCTCGGGCTGGGGCGGCAAGATCGCCGACCGCCTCGCGGCCTCGGGCATGCTGGCCGGCTCCAGCCTGCCGACCAGCATTTCGCTGTCGGGCGCCAACATGTGGCAGGGCGGCGCCGCTGACGGCGTGTACACCATGGGCAGCAGCGGTCCCAGCCGCATCAACGACACGCTGCGCCCCACCCAGACCTGGTCGCGCGTGGTGCCGCGGCGCGATGCCTTCTACAAGCTGCTGGACGCCGCCAAGCGCGACTCGTCGCTGTTCACGCGCGAACATGCGCGCATCAGCCAGCGCGCGATCGACTTCAGTGAGTTCGCCTTCAACGCGCTCAACAACGCGCCGGCCATCACCACGCCCTTCCCCGTGGCCGGCCAGAACCGCCTGGCCGACACGCTCAAGACCGTGGCGCGGACGATCGCCGCGCGCAAGGCCCTGGGCCAGAAGCGCCAGATCTTCTTCGTCGGCCTGGGCGGCTGGGACACCCACGACAACATGCTGCCCGACCACGAGCGCCTGCTGCGCACGCTCAGCGAGGCATCGGCCGCATTCTTCAACGCCACCGTCGAACTGGGCGTGCCCGACCAGGTCACCACGTTCACGATGACCGACTTCGGCCGCACCTTGAACAACAACGGCGACGGCACCGACCACGGCTGGGGCGGGCACAGCTGGATCGTGGGCGGCGACGTGGTGGGCCGGCGCATCTACGGCCAGATGCCGGAAATGCGCCTGGGTGGCGACCAGGACGTGGGCCGCGGCCGCATGATCCCCACCACGGCCATCGAACAGTTGGGCAGCACGCTGTCGCGCTGGTTCGGCCTGCGCCAGGGCGATGCGATGGAAATCTTCCCCAACCTGCGCAACTTCGGCACCGGCGCCGACTACATCCCGATGCTGGCCAGCAGCAACGCCCTGCTCAACGAGATTGATTTCCGCCGCCGCCGGCGCTGAGCGCCGCGGCGCCCGGGTGCGGCGGCCGGGCCGCCGGGCCCGTCAGGGCGTGGCGGCGCGGTAGTCCTGGTAGGACTTTTCCTCGACGTAGGCCGAGCCAAGCGCCAGGTTGATG
>DAORUD010000059.1:0-15818 GCA_035433005.1 Arenimonas sp.
GCGTCAGCAAGACCGTGCCGCCCAAGCGCCAGATCATCAAGGACATCTCGCTGTCCTTCTACCCGGGCGCCAAGATCGGCCTGCTGGGCCTGAACGGCTCGGGCAAGACCACCGTGCTGCGCATCATGGCCGGCGTGGACACCGACTTCACCGGCGAAGCCCGCCCGGCGCCCGGCATCAAGGTCGGCTACCTGGAGCAGGAGCCGCGCCTGAACCCCGAGCACACCGTGCGCCAGGCCGTGGAAGAAGGCGTGGGCGACCTGCTGCATGCGCAGGAGCTGCTCGACAAGGTCTACGCGGCCTACGGCGAAGAAGACGCCGACTTCGACAAGCTCGCCTCCGAACAGCAGCGCCTGGAGGCCATCCTGGCCACCGGCGACGCCGCCACCCTGGAGCTGCAGCTGGAGATCGCCGCCGATGCCCTGCGCCTGCCGGCCTGGGACGCCATCTGCGGCCAGCTGTCGGGCGGTGAAAAGCGCCGCGTGGCCCTGTGCCGCCTGCTGCTGAGCAAGCCCGACATGCTGCTGCTCGACGAACCCACCAACCACCTCGACGCCGAATCGGTGGAGTGGCTGGAACAGTTCCTCACCCGCTTCCCGGGCACCGTGGTGGCCGTCACCCACGACCGCTACTTCCTGGACAACGCCGCCGAGTGGATCCTGGAGCTCGACCGCGGCAAGGGCATTCCGTGGAAGGGCAACTACAGCGAATGGCTGACCCAGAAGACCGAACGCCTGAAGCAGGAAGAGTCGCAGGAAAAGGGCCGCCAGAAGGCCTTGCAGAAGGAACTGGAGTGGTCGCGCCAGAACGCCAAGGGCGGCCGCAGCAAGGGCAAGGCCCGACTGCAGCGCCTGGAAGACCTGCAGTCGTTCGAGTACCAGCGCCGCAACGAAACCAATGAGCTGTTCATCCCGCCGGGCGAGCGCCTGGGCGACAAGGTGATCGAGTTCAAGAACGTCTCGAAGAGCTTCGGCGACCGCCTGCTGATCGACGACCTGAACATCACCATCCCGCCGGGCGCCATCGTCGGCATCATCGGCCCCAACGGCGCGGGCAAGTCCACGCTGTTCAAGATGATCACCGGCGCCGAAAAGCCCGACAAGGGTGAAGTGAACATCGGCCACACGGTGAAGATCGCCTACGTGGACCAGAGCCGCGACGCGCTCGAGGCCGACAAGAACGTGTGGCAGGCGGTGTCGGGCGGCAGCGACATCATCACCATCGGCAAGGTGGAGATCCAGTCGCGCGCCTACATCGGCCGCTTCAACTTCAAGGGCAGCGACCAGCAGAAGCTGGTGGGCACGCTGTCGGGCGGCGAACGCGGCCGCCTGCACATGGCCAAGACCCTGCTGCAGGGCGGCAACGTGCTGCTGCTGGACGAACCGTCCAACGACCTGGACATCGAAACCCTGCGCGCCCTGGAAGACGCCCTGCTGGAGTTCCCCGGCTGCGCCCTGGTCATCTCGCATGACCGCTGGTTCCTGGACCGCATCGCCACCCACATCATCGCCTTCGAAGGCGACTCGCACGTGGAGTTCTACCAGGGCAACTACCGCGAGTACGAAGAAGACAAGAAGCGTCGCCTCGGCGAAGAAGGCGCCCGCCCGCACCGCCTGCGCTACAAGGCCCTCAAGTAAGCATCAGGAACGGGGTCAGGTTAACTTCTTTTCACTAACGGACCGTTAGTGAAAAGAAGTTAACCTGACCCCGTTCTTATTGCCTCGCGCGCCAGGCGGCTCGTAGGGACGCGAGGGCAAAATGCGACCACAGGCCGCACCACAGCACGGGCCTGAGCCAGGCAGGCGTGTCGCGCGACTCGAATTTGGTGAAGTAGCGCCACAGGCCGCGGTGCTTCTGCCATTCCACCCACACCGGGCGGCGGCGGCTGGATACGCCGCGCACGTGGGTCACGCGCAGGTCGTTGGCGACCACCACTTCGTAGCCGGCTTCGCGCACGCGGCGGCACAGGTCCAGGTCTTCGGCGTGCAGGCGGTAGCCTTCGTCCATGCCGCCCAGCCGCACGTACAGGCCGGTGGGCAGCAGCATCAGCGCACCCGAGGCGGCGTCCACCGCCTGCACCTTCTGCGCCGGGTCGCGGCCCAGGAAAAGATTCTCGCGCCGGCCCAGGCCCGACAGCTGGTCGCGCAGCGAGGGATCAGCGCGGCGCGAGGCCTGGTCGACGACGCCGGCTTCGTCCACCAGCTCCACGCCCAGCAGGCCGGCGCCGGCGCGCGCGGTGGCGCAGGCCACCAGGCGCGAGAGCGTGTCGCGCTCGACGTAGGCGTCGGGGTTCACGAAGGCGATCCACGGCTGCGACACCGCCGTGGCGCCCTGGTTGCAGGCCGCCGCGAAGCCGCGGTTTTCCTCGTTGCGCACCAGGGTGATGCGGGGATCGCGCTGGGCCATGCGCTGCACGCGGGCGGGGGTGTCGTCGGGCGAGGCGTTGTCTATCACGATCACGCGGGCCACGTCGCGCGCGGCCAGCAGGCGGAACAGGCAGGCCTCGATGGTGCTGGCGCTGGCGTAGGTGACCACGATCACGGCGATGTCGCGCGCGCTGAAATCGCGCGCGCCGTTGTCGCCGGTCACCGGGAAATCGTGGGTGGTGTTGCTCACGCCCCGCCCCGCAGGCGCGCCACTTCCGCCTCCAGGTGGGCGATGTGGGCGGCCGCGGCGCGATTGCGGCGAATCTCGGCGCGGTAGTCGGCGTACACGCTTTCCGCCGTGTCGCCGAACAGCGACAGCGCGGGCAGCGAAGCCAGCGCGGCTTCGTCGCGCGCGCAGGCGGCCAGGTAATACATGGGTGCCGGGCCAACGCCTTCCACCACGGCATCGTCGGCGGCCAGCGTGCTGGCCTGCGCGCCGCCGCCCTGCCCGTCCAGCGCCCACAGCACCGACTGGAACAGGTTCTTCTGCCCGTACAGCCGCCGCGCCGGGAAGCGCGCGGCCAGCAGGGCCTCGAACTCGTCGCGGTACAGCTCGCGCACGTGGTGCGGGTTCACTTCGCCGGTGAGGTCGGTGTAGGTGCGCTTGTCGGGCGTGGACACCAGCAGCAGGCCGCCCGGCGCCAGCAGGCGCGCGAAGCCGTCAAGCAGGCGTTCCTGCGCGTGCACGTGCTCGAGCGTCTCGAAGCTCAGCACCAGGTCGAAGCTGGCGTCGGCATGCGCGTCCAGCGCCGTGGCGTCGGCCTGTTCGAAGCGCAGCCCGGCGATGCCGGCGTAGCGGGCACGCGCATGCGCCACCGCGTCGGCGCCGATGTCCACGCCCAGCACGTCGGCACCGGCGCGGGCCAGCAGCGCGCTGCCGTAGCCTTCGCCGCAGGCCGCGTCCAGCACGCGGCGGCCCGGCGCCAGCGCACGCGCGAACGCGTAGCGGTGCCAGTGCTCGGCGGCGATCTCCAGCGCGTTCTCGGGCGTGTAGCGCTCGCCGGTGAAGGGAAGGACGGGTTGGGCCATGGCCGAATGCTAGCCGAACAGGTCGCGCTGCGGGCCGGACGCAGCCAGCGCCTGCAGGCGATCGATCAGGCGCAGGCGCAGCGGCGCCAGCGGATCGGCCATGATGAAGCGGGCGATGCGCTCGTTGTAGTCGGGCCAGCGCGCCAGCAGGCGCTCGAGGTTTTCCCCGCCCGGCGCCATGTCCAGCGGCCCGAACGAGGCGCCGCCCAGGTGCACCACGTAGGCGGTTTCGCACAGTACGTTGCGCCAGCCCATGGCCGCCGCGCGCAGGCAGAAGTCGTTCTCCTCGCCGTAGCCGCGGCCGAAGGTCTCGGCGTCGAAGCCGCCGATCCGGCGCAGCGCCTCGCGCCGCACGAACATGCAGAAACCCACCGCTGTAGGCAGCTCGGGATACAGCACCGGCGCCATGCCCGCGGCCGCCTCGGCCAGGGCGTCGGGCTGGTCGGGCACCGGGTTGTTTTCGCAAAAGCGCGGGAACGAACAGATCTCGGCGTTGTTCGACCACGGCGTGATGGTGGCGATGCGCGGGTCGCTGGCGGCGCAGCGGGCGATCTGCTGCAGCCAGCCGGCGGTGGTGAGCGTGTCGGAATTGAGCAGCACCACGTCGTCGTCGCCGGTGTCGGCGAAGGCGGCGTTGCAGTTGGCCGGGAAGCCCAGGTTGCGCGCGCGGCGCACGTGGCGCGCGGCCAGTTTCGTACGCGCGCACCAGCTCTCGATCATGGGCGCGATGCGCGGGTCGCTGGAGTGGTCGTCGGCCACCAGCACCTTCGCGCCGGCCGGCAGCGTGCGGTCCAGCGAGGCCAGGCAGGCGTCCAGGGCATCCAGTGCGTTGTGCACCGGCACCACCACGGTGGGCAGCGCGCTCATTCGTCGGCCCCCAGCCAGCGGTGCGGCAGGCGCACCAGGCCGTACTCGCGCGCCTGGCCGGTGACGCTGACTTCGCGGTCGAGCGTGTCGAACAGTCGCAGGCCCTCCGCATCCAGCGCGCTGGCCCGCAGGCGATAGCTGCCGGGCAGCAGCGACAGCGCGTCGAAGCAAAGCCGGTACCGGAAGCGCCCGCCGCCCAGCGCCTGCGCCGGCACGCCGTCCATTTCCGAACTCACCCCGTACACGGGCGTGCCGTCGGCGCGCACCCAGCCGTTGAGCATCACCGGCGCGCGGCCGTCGCGGCTGCACAGCACCACGTCCTGCACCACGCGGTCGCCGGCGGCCACGACCACCGCGCCTTCGCCGGCCACGCCGTTCACCGTCACCGACTCCACCGAGTACTCCGGCCGCGCCGCCACCGAGGGCGGCGCCACGGCTTCGCCTTTCTGCCTGGCTTCCTGCGCGGCCAGGTAGCGCTGGCTCACCTCGAACACGTCGCCCACCGCGGCCACCCGGCCCTCGTGCAGCCACAGCGCGCGCCGGCACAGCTTCTGCACGTGGTAGAGGCTGTGCGACACCAGCAGCAAGGTGCCGCCGCCGGCCAGGTAGTCGTCGAGCCAGCGGATGCACTTGCGCTGGAAGCCTTCGTCGCCCACGGCCAGCACTTCGTCGGTGATCAGCAGCGCCGGCCGCACCGCGGCCACCACCGCGAAGCCCAGCCGCACCACCATGCCCGAGGAATAGTGCTTCACCGGTTCATCCAGGTAGCCGCCGATGTCGGCGAAGGCCTCGATCTCGGGCATTTTCGCCGCCAGCGTGGCGGCGTCCATGCCGTGCAGGGCCGCCGACAGGCGCACGTTGTCGCGGCCGCTGAGTTCGGGGTGGAAGCCGGCGCCCAGCTCCAGCAGCGCGCCCACCGTGCCGCGCGTGCGCACGTGGCCTTCGCTGGGCGTGAGCACGCCGGTCACCAGCTTGAGCAGGGTGGACTTGCCGGCGCCGTTCTCGCCGATGATGGCCAGCGATTGCCCGGCATGCACTTCGAAGTCCACGCCCTCGAGCACGCTCACCACGCGCCGCGGCCGGCGCCCGCGCACCACGTCCCACAGCGCGCTGACGCGGTCGCCACGGTGGCCCAGCACGGGGTAGCGCTTGGCCAGGCCCACGGCCTCCACCAGCGGCGGCGCGGTCACAGGAAATCCTCCAGGTGGCTGCGCGCGCGCCGCAGGAAGCCATTGGCCAACAGCAGCAGCACCGCCGCCACCGCCAGGCTCGCGGCCAGCGCCGGCCAGTCCGCGCCCTGGCCCGACAGCGCGCCGCGCACGGTTTCCACCGGCACCACCAGCGGATTGACGGCCAGCCACTTCGCGGCCGCCGCCGGCAGCAGGCTGCGGTCGTACAGGATGGGCGTGAGGAAGAAGCCCAGCACCAGCAGCTGGCCGATCACCGTGGCGATGTCGCGCAGGAACACCTGCAGCACCGCCAGCAGCCGCGCCGCGGCCAGCGCGTGCACCCCCACCACGGCCAGCGCCGCGGCGGCGGCCGGCAGGCCCGGCAGCGACAGCGCCACGCCCGATGCCAGCAGCACCGCCAGCACCAGCGCGAAGCCGGCCAGGTCCACGGCCACGCTGGCCGCCACGCGCGCGTCCACGTACAGCGTGTGCGGCACGGCCACCTTGCCGATCAGCGCGGCGTTGTCGGTAAGCGCGGTGACGCCGCGGTTGGCGGCGTTGGCGAACAGGTTCCAGGGCCACAGGCCCAGCGCGAGGAAGGCGGCGTACGGCAGTTCACCGCCGTGCGCGCGTGCCGGCATCAGGTGCCCGAACACCCAGGCCAGCACCGCCAGCTGCAGCAGCGGCAGCAGCAGCAGCCAGGCGGCACCGAGCAGGCTGCCGCGGTAGCGCTCCTCCAGCTCCCTGCGCAGCAGCTCGCGGAAGACGGCGCGCGTGGCCGGCACCATGTCAGCGCTGCGGGGCGGCGGACTCGGCGCGGATCGGGTCCAGGGCGCGGAAGCGTTCGCCGTACTCGTCGGTGAGCTTGCGCGCCTCGGCCGGGTCGCGGATCACGCGCGGAGTGACCAGGATGATCACTTCGGACCGGTCGGACGTGCGCGACTTGGTACCGAACAGCCCGCCCACCACCGGCAGGCGGCTCAGGCCCGGCACGCCGCTGCTACCCACCGTGTTGCCCTCGGTGATCAGGCCGGCCAGCATCACGGTTTCGCCGCTCTTGATGGCCGCTTCGGTGATCAGGCTGCGCTTGTTAATGGGCACGTTGCCGGTGGGGTCGTTGGCGCGCGGCGGTCCCGGCGAGCTGACTTCCTGTTCGATCTCCATGAACACGGTGCCGTCGCGGCTGATGCGCGGGGTGACCGTGAGGATGACGCCGGTGTCCAGGTACTGCACCTGGGTGTAGGTGCCGTTGCCCGTGCCGGGGTTTTCGCCGGTGATGGGGTTGAAGCTGGTGGAGTTGACCGGGATCTTGGTGCCGACGTCGAGCTTGGCCTCGGCGTTGTTGCGCACCACCACCGACGGCGTGGACAGCAGGCGCACGTCGGACACGTCGTCCAGCGCGGTGATGACCGCGGCCGCGTTCTTGCCCAGGAAGGTCCAGCCCAGGCCGTCGCCGCCGATGGTGCCGGCGATGTCGCCCCAGATGCTGCGGCCCTGGGCGCTGGGCAGTTCGGCCACGTCCTCCACGGCGTTCTCGAAGAACCAGCTCACGCCGTAGCTGAGCTCGCCGGTGAGCTGCACCTCGACCACCTGCGCCTCGATGTGCACCTGCAGCGGCATGGTGTCCAGGCGCTCGATGGCCCGGCGGATGGACTCCCACTGGCCCGGGCTGGCGCGCACCAGCAGGGCGTTGCTGGCTTCCACCGCGCTGATGGACACGTCCTGGTCGTTGCCCAGGGCGATGCCGTCGCCGCCGCCGGACGACGACGACGCGCCGCCGGACGCCTGCGCCGCCGCTTCGCGGCCCCGGGCGCCGGCCGCATCGGGCGCGGGCGTGTCGGTGGAGCGGATCTGCACCGGCTCCAGGCCCGGCATGATGGACGGCGAAGCGTTGGATTCGCTGCGACCCGAAGCTCCGCCGCTGCCGCCGCCGAACACCTGGCCCAGCTGGTCGGCCAGGTCGGTGGCCTTCATGTACAGCACTTCGTACGTGTAAAGGCGCGAGCCTTCGCCACCGCCCGCGTCCAGGCGCTCGATCCAGGTCTGCGCCTCGCGCAGGTAGCGCGCCTGCGGCGTGATCACCAGCACGGCGTTCTGACCTTCCAGCGGCATGAAGCGGAACATGCCCGACACCGGCGTCTTGCCGCCTTCGCCGAACACGCCGTTGAGTTCGTCCACCACCTTGGCGGCCTCGGCCGACTGCAGCGGGAACACGCCCACCGACATGCCCGCCAGCCAGTCCACGTCGAAGATCTCGACCGTGCGCAGGTAGTTCTGCAGTTCGCTGCGGGTGCCGGCCAGCACGATCAGGTTGCGCGCGCTGTCCACGCTCACCACCGCGTTGGGGCGGGCGTAGGGCTCGAGCACCTTCTTCATCTCTTCGGCCGAGATGAACTGCAGCGGCACGGCGCGCACTTCATAGCCGCGGGCATTGGCGGCGCCGCCGGTGCGCGGCGAGAGGTTGCCGGCGATGGCCTGGTCGGTGGGCAGCACGTTGTAGCGGCCGTCGGACCAGACCAGGCGCGCGTTGTTCCAGCCCAGCACCATCTCCAGCAGGCTCAGCGCCTGCGCGGCGTTGACCGGGCGCGGCGTGGCCAGCGTCACCTGGCCCTGCACGTTGGGCGCGATGACGTAGTTCTGCTGCAGCAGGTCGCCCAGGATGGCCTTGACCACCGCGTGCACCGATTCGCCTTCGAAGTTGAACGTGGCCTCACCGGTGGAGTCGAGCGACGGCGCCGGCGTGGACGCGGCGCGCTGGTTGATCACCAGGCCGGTGCCGGGGGTGAGCCGCGCACCGTTGGCCGATGCGGTGCCGGTGCCGGTGCCGGTGCCGGCCTGGCCGGCGTCGGTGGCTTCGGCAGCCGCGGCGGGCGCAACCCCGGCCAGCGGGTCGTCGCCGCGGCGCACCTGCGGCGTGGCCACGGTGGCGCAGCCGGCGAGGAAAACGATCAGGGCGAGGCCCAGGGCGGGCACGGCGGACGGGAGTCTGGTCATCGCTTCACTTTACCTGTTTGCCTTTTCCGAAGCCGCCTGCTCGGCCGCCGCCTCGGCCGCACGCATGGCGCGCCTGGCCTCGATGCGACGCCGGATGGCTTCGACCTGTTCTTCGGGAGTGACGGGAGCGACCGTCGTCGGGGCGGGCGCGTTGCCCGATGCGTTGCCGCCCGGGGCCGCGGCCACGCCCGGCGCCTCGGCCTTGTCGGGCGCGGTGGCGCCGGGCGGCAGGGCCACCGGACCGCCCGCGGCGCTGGCCGCCTGGGGCGTGGGCGACTGGCCGCCGGAGCCGTCGAACACCCGCAGGGCGAGGTCGCGCTGGCCTTCCGGGCCTTCGAACACGGCCCGGCGCGGCTCCAGCTGCACCAGGCGCCAGGCGGTGCCTTCCAGCGTGTCGCCCAGGCGCACGCGGCGGCTGGCCCCGTCGCTGACGTTCTGCACGATGGCCAGTTTGAGCTGCGGCGTGATGAGCACGCTGGTGAGGTTCACTTCCAGCGGCACCTGCGCCTGGCCCGGGTCGGCGGACATGGGCGCGGGGCGGCGGTCGCGGCTGAACAGCGGGCGGTTGCCCACTTCCAGGTAGTCGCTGGCCGGGCCCAGGCGCGAACCCACGGCGTCCAGCGTCACCACCGGCAGCGCCGGGGTCAGCGCGCCGTTGGCCGGGTGCGGGCCAACGCGCCCGCCCAGGCCGAACAGGGCCAGCACCACCAGGCACAGCGCCCACAGGGCCAGCCCGGCCAGCAGCGCGCTGGCGGGACGCAGCGCGTTAATCACGCGGCACCTCCGAAGGCGTGCTGAGGTAGCCGTACAGGTCGAAGCCCACTTCGACGCCGCCGCCGTCCGGGCCGGCGCCCAGGTAGCTCGAGCGCGACAGCAGGTCGAGGTTGTTCACGAACAGCTGCGGGCTGCCGCTTTCCAGCGCGTGCAGCACCGCGCCCAGTTCGCCCACGCCGCAGCGCAGGCGCACCTGCACGGTGGCGCGGGTGAAGGGTTCCTGGCTTCGTGCTTCCGACGGCGTGCGCGCGGTGATCTGGCAGCGGCCGGGCTGCGGGCTGGCCGCGGCCACCACCGACTCCAGGCGCTGCACCAGCGCGGCCGTGGCCAGCTGCTTGTTGGTCTCGGGCAGGAAGCCGGGGTTGCCGGCTTCGAACTCGCGCACGCGCGCCAGTTCGCGCTCGAGTTCGGGGCGCTGGGCGATTTCCATCCGCAGCGCCAGCTCCTCGTCGCGCAGTTGGGCGATTTCATCGCCCATCGCCAGCATGGGCGCGGTCCACCACCAGTGCAGCAGCACCAGGTAGGCCACCGCGACCACGGCCGCGGCGATGGCCAGCACGCGGGCGCGCTCAGGGACGGGGCGCATCGGCGGCCTCCGGCTTGTCCTGCACGGCGATGCGCGCGGCCAGGGTGAAGCGGTCGCGGCCGGTGCGCGGGTCGGCCTGCACGGCGCCCGACAGCGCGGGCTCCACCAGCAGCGGCGAATCCTGCAGCAGCGCCACCAGCGCCGGCGCGGCGTTGCTGTGGCCGACCATCACCAGGTTGTCGTCGTTGATGGAGAGTTTGTCCAGCGAGGTGTCGTCGGGAATGCGGCGGGTGATGTCGTCCAGCACCTCGAGCATGGTCGGCCGGCTGGCGCGGGTGGCCGCCAGGAAGTTGGCCGCCTGCGCCGACACCTGCAGCTGGTTGCGCAGCAGCCGGGCCTGGCGGGCTTCGGCGGTGGCCACTTCCACCCGGGCGCGGAAGTCGTCGCGCAGTTCGCGGCGGTTGGCCAGGGTCAGCAGCAGCGTGGCGAACAGCGCCACCACCGCCACCGCGGCCAGTGCGGCATTGAGGCGGCGCACGGGGTCGTGGCGATGTTCGCGGCGCGACTCGGGCAGCAGGTTCACTTCCTGCCGGCGGCCGTCGGCGTCCACCACGTCCACGCCGGCCAGGTCGGCGCCCAGCGTGCCCAGCGCCAGCAGTTCGGCGTCCAGCCGCGTGCGGGGCAGCACCAGCAGTTCGACGGACAGCTGCTGGGCCGCGGCGTCGCGCGACAGCACGCGGCCGTGGAAGCTCACCTGGTCGGCGGCGAACGGCGTCTGGCGGTCGAGTTCGAAGGCCAGCACCTGCTGCAGCCGCGGCTCGGCGGCGGCCGGCAGCACCAGCGTGCGGCGCAGCACCTGCTGCACCGGCAGCAGCAGCCAGCGCGGCACCGCGCTGTCGTCCAGCCGGCGGCGGGCGTCTTCGAGCACCGTTGCATCGTCCAGCGGCAGGCGGCCGAGCACCGCATCGCCGCGGCGGCCGGCGGCCAGCAGCTCCACTTCGTCGTGCCGGCGCAGCAGGAACAGGCGCTGGTCGTCGCCTTCCACCAGCGCGCGCAGGCGCGCCGGCAGCAGCGAAAGCAGGGCCGACACCGCCTCGCGTGCGCGCGCCGGCAGCGAAGTCCGGGCCAGGCGCAGCGTGATGGGGTCGAGCAGGGTCGAAATTCGGTCGGCGGCGGGCATCAGTCGGGTTCTCCCGTCCGCCAGGACAGCGGCGCATAAAGTTGGCCGAAGCCCAGGCCCGCGCCGATCCTCAGCACGGCGGTCACTTCGACGCCGTTGCCGTCGGGACGGGTGGCGCGGCTGGCAACACTATACGTTCCCGACCCGACCACGGCGATAGGAGTGCCGTCGGGCAACAGGGGCAGGGGCAGGCCGGGCTGCCAGGCCTCGCGCGCCGCCACCAGCCGGGCCACCTGGTCGGGCGTCAGGCCCAGGGCCTGCAGCACCGCTGCCTGCGAAAGCCCGGCCTCGGGGACCGGGCGCGCGGTGAACACGGTGACGTGCGGGGCCAGCAGCCGGTAGGTGTCCCGGTCCATGCCCAGCAGCTGCTGCAGTTCGGAAACGGTGGTGAAGGGCTGGTCCTTGGCGCCGTAGGGCAGCCCCGCCGCGGCGTAGTCGCGGTCCTCGGCGCCGCCTTCGATGGACAGCAGTTCGTCGGGGTCGCGCCAGTCCTGGATGACGGCGGCCAGGTTGCGCGCCTTGCCGTCCTCCACGCCCAGGCTGGCCATCAGCCGCGTCAGCAGCGACGCGTCGGAGGCGTTGAGGTCGACCTTGCCGGCCTCGTCCTGGATGCGCACTTCCACCCGGTAGCCTTCGAAGTCGAACGGATACGGCCGCGCGTCGGGGACCCACATCGTGGCGGGATCGTTGGCCGACAGGCGCAGCACCGCCACTTCGATGCCCGCCTCGGCCGCGTTGCGGCTGGCCACCTGCGTGCGCAGCGCACTGCCCTGCAGCGCCTCGGTGCGCGAACCCAGCGCGAACACCGCCACCAGCCCCGCCATCAGCAGCAGCAGCCAGAGCACCAGCAGCAATGCGGCACCGCGCGGCGGGCGCTTCACTGGTCGCCCTGGATCGGCACGCCGACGTTCGACGGCAGCGGGGCCTGCGCCAGGCGCGGCGCGGCCACCAGCTCGGGCCACTGCGCGTGCGGGTCGCGCATGCGCAGCTTCAGGCGCACCAGGCGCGGGAACTGGTCCTGCGTGGGCCAGTCGTCGGTCCAGGGACCGGGCTTGCCGTTGTCGTCCAGCGTGCGCACTTCGAAGCCCGCCTCGGCGATGCCGTCGAGCAGCACTTCCGGCTCGCGCTCCGCCTCCAGCGGGCCGTCGGGCGTGAGCAGCTGGTGGCTGAACTCCAGCCGCAGGCCCGACTCGCCGCGCACCAGTTCGAAGGTCTGCAGGTGCGGGCCGCCGCGCGAGAGGTAACCGGGCATGGAGGCCACCAGGCGCAGCGTCCTGCCGTCGCACTCGAACACGGTGGCCTCGCCGGTGGCGTCCACGAACTCGAACGGCAGCGGCAGCGCGCCCTCCACCTGGCGGCGCAGGAACGACTGCACGGCGCGCAGCCGTTCGTTGCGCTGGGCCATTTCCTCGGCGCGCCCGGTGGCCTTGGCGGCATTGGCGAAGGTGGCGAACGCCAGCGCGATGCCGGTGGCCAGCAGGGCCGTGGCCAGCATCACCTCCACCAGGCTGAAACCGCGCGCGCGCTTCACGGCAGGGCCTCCAGCGGCGTGGGCGGCGTGCGCGCGCGCAGGGTGACGAACTGGATGCGGCGCTCGAACTCGCCCTCGCCCCAGGCCATCTCCAGTTCGATGCGATACAGCAGCGGCGCCGAGGGCAGCTGCCGGCCGACCGTTTCCACCGGCGCGGCGTCCGGGTCGGCCACGCCCGCCGGGGCCGGGTCCTGGGCTTCGCTGATCTGCATCTCCCAGCGATAGCGGCCGCCGTCGAACTCGCCGCCGCGGCGCCCGGGCTCGATCGGCTCCAGCACACCCACTTCGTCCAGCAGCGACTGCGCGTGCAGCGTGGCGACGCTGGCGTCGGCCGCGCCGCGCACCTGGGTCAGGCCGCCGCCCAGGATGGCCATCAGGATGCCGAGCGCCACCGCCAGCAGCGTGAACGCCAGGATCACCTCGAGCAGGCTGAAGCCGCGCTGCCGCCTCATGGCCGGCCCTCGCCGCGGGTGAGGGTGACTTCGCCGGTCAGCCAGCCCACGTCGATGCGCCAGGCGGCGTCGCCGTGCTTGAGCACCACGCGGCCGCCAGTGGACGCGCCCTCGGGGAAAAAGCGGATGACCGCCGTTTCGCGCTCTGGCTGTTCCTCGCGCGCGGTGGTGGCGACGATGTCGATGTCATCGGGCAGCGTGCCTTCGCGCTTGCCGGCCGAGATCCAGCGCTTGTCGGCCACGTTGATCTCGAAGGTCTGCTCGCGCCCGGTGGCGATGGCCTGGGCGCGCGCGAAGCGCAGCTCCACCGCCATGCCGCGCGCCGCGCCGCGCAGCTGCTGGCCCGGCAGGCCCGAGCTGATGGCGGCCGCGCCGAGGCCGGCCAGCGCGGCGATGAGCACCATCACCACCACCAGCTCGACCAGGGTGAACCCGCGCTGCGCTTTCATCGGAAGCCGTGGCTTGCGGGCCCGGGGCTCAGGGCTTGCGGATGTCCGCGTTGACGCTGTCGCCGCCGGCCGCGCCGTCGGCGCCCAGGCTCACCAGTTCGAACGGGCCCGACTCGCCGGGGCGGCGGTAGTCAATGGTGCCGCCCCACGGGTCCTTCAGCTCCTCGGCCTTGGCGTACGGGCCCAGCCAGCTCGGGATGCCCGGCGACGTCACCAGCTGGTCGAGCGATTCGGGCAGCTTGCCGGTGTCCATGCGGAACTGGTCGATCTTGCCGGCCAGCGTCACCAGCTGGGTCTCGGTGATGCGCACGTTGGCGCGGTCCTGGCCGCCCATGATGCGGCTGGTGATCAGCGCCAGCACCGAGCCGATCAGCACGATCACGATCATCAGTTCGATCAGGCTCATGCCGCGGGCGGCGTGGCGGGACATCGGGGTGCGTCGCATGGGAAGGCCTATATGGAGTTGGTGAGGTCGTAGATGGGAAGCAGCACGGAAACCATGATCGCGCCCACCACCAGGGTCATCAGCACGGTGAGCGCGGGCACCAGGGCGGCCAGCAGGCGGTCGAGCGCGTTGGCGGTTTCCTGGTCGAAGGTGTCGGCGGCCTTGAGCAGCATGGCGTCGAGTTCACCCGACTCCTCGCCCACCTGGATCATGTGCACCGCCAGCCGCGGGAAACATTTCTGCCGCGCCATGGCGTAGCCCAGGCCGCTGCCGGTCTTGACGTCTTCGGCCGCGGCTTCGATGGCTTCGGCCAGTACGCGGTTGGACAGCACGGGGCGGGAAAGGTTCAGGGCGGTCAGCAGCGGCACGCCGTTGCGCACCAGGGTGCCCAGGGTGCGGGCCAGGCGCGCGGTGTCGAGCTTGGCCACCAGGTCGCCGGGGAACTTCCAGCCCAGCACGCGGGCGTCCAGCGCGCGCCGCGCGGCCGGGTCGTTGAAGCGCGAATACAGCCACGCCGCCAGGCCCGCGCCCGCCAGCAGCAGCGCCCACCACCAGCCGCGCACCAGCAGGCTCACCTGCAGCACGGCGGTGGAATACCACGGCAGCTGCGCGTCCATGCTTTCGAACAGGGCCTGGAACTGCGGCACCACGAAGGCCAGCAGGAAGCTGACCGAGGCGAACACCAGCACCACCAGGATGACCGGGTAGATCAGCGCGTTGATGACGCGGCCGCGCAGCTGCGCGCTGCGCTCGAGGTAGTCGGCCAGGCGGCGCAGGCTTTCGTGCAGGTTGCCGCCGGCTTCGCCCGCGCGCACCAGGTTCACGTACAGGCGCGAGAACGGGCCGTGCTGCTGTTCCAGCGCGGTGGACAGCGGCGTGCCGCCGCGCACCGCCTCGCGCACGCGTTCGATCACGCGGCGCGCCTCGGGCGTGTCGGGAAGGTCGAGCAGGATGCCCAGCGCGCGGTCCAGCGGCTGGCCCGCGCCCAGCAGCGTGGCCAGCTGCTGGGTGAACTGCAGCACCTGTTCGCCGCCGAACTCCTTGCGCTTGAACAGCGCGCCCAGGCCTTCGCCGCCGGCCTGGTCGGCGCGTCGCGCCTCCACCGGCAGGTGGCCCTGGTCCTGCAGGCGCGCGATCACTTCGTCGGCGCTGGCGGCCTCCATCTGGCCGTCGAGGGCTTCGCCGGCGGCCGACAGCGCCTTGTAGCGGAACAGCGCCATGGCCCTAGCCTTCCTGCGTGACGCGCAGGACTTCCTCGATGGTGGTCAGGCCCTGCATGGCCTTGAGCAGGCCGTCCTCGTACATGGTGCGCATGCCCGAGGCGCGCGCGGCTTCTTCCAGTTCGCCCATGCCGGCGTGCTTCATGACGAGGCGGCGCAGGCCGTCGTTCATCACCAGGAATTCCATGATGGTGGTGCGGCCCAGGTAGCCGGTGGGCGTGAGCGCGGACGGCTTCGGGCGGTACAGGTAGATGGTGCCCTCGGGCTGGAAGCGGCGCAGGCCGAACTCCTCCACCACTTCGGGCAGCGCCTCGTAGCGCTCCATGTGCGTGGGCTCGATGCGGCGCACCAGGCGCTGGGCCAGGATGCCGTTCACCGTGGACGTGAGCAGGTAGTCCTCCACGCCCATGTCCATCATGCGGGTGATGCCGCCGGCGGCGTTGTTGGTATGCAGTGTGCTCAGCACCAGGTGGCCGGTGAGCGCGGACTGGATGGCGATGCGCGAGGTTTCCAGGTCGCGCATTTCGCCGATCATGATGATGTCGGGGTCCTGGCGCACGATGCTGCGCAGCGCGTGGGCGAAATCCAGGCCGATCTGCGGCTTGGCCTGGATCTGGTTGATGCCCTCGATCTGGTATTCCACCGGGTCTTCGACGGTGATGATCTTCACGTCGGGGGTGTTGAGCTTGCTCAGCGCGGCATACAGCGTGGTGGTCTTGCCCGAGCCGGTGGGGCCGGTGACCAGCAGGATGCCGT
>DAORUD010000060.1:0-15558 GCA_035433005.1 Arenimonas sp.
TCCTGGCCGCGGGCGCCGGGCAGGATTGAAGCAAAGGTCTTGGCCGCGGATTTCCGCGGATGAACGCGGATAAAGCCAAATCGAATGGGCAGCGCCGCAGGCACTGAACGCGCTCCGCTCAAACTCCAAACGCTTTCGCTTTTATCCGCGTTCATCCGCGGAAATCCGTGGCCAACCGCTCCTGCGATCACGCCCGCGTGCCGCCGATGGTCATGGCGTCGATCTTCAGGGTGGGCTGGCCCACGCCCACCGGCACGCTCTGGCCGTCCTTGCCGCAGATGCCCACGCCCTCGTCCAGCGCCAGGTCGCGGCCGACCATGCTCACGCGGGTCATCGCCTCGGGGCCGTTGCCGATCAGGGTGGCGCCCTTCACCGGACGGGTGATCTTGCCGTTCTCGATCAGGTAGGCCTCGGTGGCCGAGAACACGAACTTGCCGCTGGTGATGTCCACCTGGCCGCCGCCGAAGTTGGGCGCGTAAAGGCCCTTCTTCACCGAGGCGATGATCTCGGCGGGCTCGTAGTCGCCGGCCAGCATGTAGGTGTTGGTCATGCGCGGCATGGGCAGGTGCGCGAAGCTTTCGCGGCGGCCGTTGCCGGTGGGCGCCACGCCCATCAGGCGCGCGTTGAGCGTGTCCTGGATATAGCCGCGCAGGATGCCGTCCTCGATCAGCGTGGTGCACTGGGTGGGCGTGCCTTCGTCGTCGATGTTGAGCGAGCCGCGGCGGCCGGCCAGCGTGCCGTCGTCCACGATGGTGACGCCCGGCGCGGCCACGCGCTCGCCGATGCGGCCGGCGTACACCGAGGTGCCCTTGCGGTTGAAGTCACCCTCCAGGCCGTGGCCCACCGCTTCGTGCAGCAGCACGCCCGGCCAGCCCGGGCCCAGCACCACCGGCAGCGTGCCGGCCGGCGCTTCCACGGCGTCCAGGTTCACCAGGGCCTGGCGCAGCGCCTCGCGCGCGACGGCCCGCGGGCGGTCGCCGGAAAGCAGCTCGGCGTAGCCGTAGCGCCCGCCGGCGCCGGAATAACCCTGCTCGCGACGGCCGTCCTGTTCGACGATCACCTGCACGTTCAGGCGCACCAGCGGCCGCACGTCGGACGCCAGCCTGCCGTCGCTGCTGGCCACCAGCACGGTGTCCACGCCGCCGGCCAGGCTGACGGTGACCTGCTTCACGCGCGGGTCCTGCGCGCGCAGCCATTGGTCCACGTCGCGCAGCGCCTGGATCTTGAGGTCGGTGGCCATCTGGTCTATCGGATCCACCGGCGCATACAGCGCGCGGCCCGGCACCACGATGCGCTGGCCGCCGGGCGCGCTGGCGCCGCTGCGGCTGATGGCGCGCGCGGCGCCGGCCGACTCCAGCAACGCGTCGGCGCGGATGTCGTCCGAATACGCGAAGCCGGTCTTCTCGCCGCTCACCGCCCGCACGCCCACGCCCTGCTCAATGGAATGCGAACCGTCCTTGACGATGCCGTCCTCCAGGCTCCAGCCCTCGCGCCGGCTGTGCTGGAAGTACAGGTCGCCGTAGTCCACGCCCGGGCCCATCAGCCGGCCGAAGGCCGCGCCCAGGCCGTCCAGGCCGAGGCCGCCGGGCGCGAGCAGGCGGGATTGGGCGAGTTCAAGGGTTTCGGTCATTGCGTATGCCGCCAGGGAAAAGGATTCGTCATGGAAACAGGTGCGGGTGCGAAGGGACGGTTCAAGGGCGCCGCGACGCGACGCCGGCCCCGGGCCCGGGCTGCCGGCCGGGGGCCGCAGCGCCCGTGCCACCGGTCGGTGCCGGGCTGCGGCCGCCCGCCGGCTTGCGTTCGGCCGGCGGCGGCCCCTTCTCGAGCACTTCCACCTTGGGGTCTTTCCACGGCCCGCTGATGCGGTAGACCGTGCGCGCCGCCTGTTTGAGCGGCTGCTGCAGCACGGCCTGGGCCACGGCGCCCACGGCCGCGCCCACGGGCCCGCCGGCGAGGGCGCCGATCACGGGCAGCGCGCCGCCGGTCTTGGGCAGCACTTCGATGCGCTGGTCGTACTGCTGCAGGCGCAGGTCGGTGGAGCCGCTCACGCGGATCTCGGCGGCGGGGCCGTTGATCAGCAGCAGGTCGGTGCTGGCACGCCCGCCGGAGAACACGAACTCTCCGCTCATCGTGTTGAAGCCGAAACCCTTCTGGAAGAAATCGCTGAAGTCCAGGCTGAGCCGGCGCGGGATCTCGGCCAGGCTGATCAGGCCCAGCACGCGCCCGCCGCCGCCCGGTTCGACTTCCAGCAGCTGGCCTTCGCCGACGTCGGCGCGCAGGCGGCCTTCGAAGCGCGCCAGGGCGAACGCGCCCGGCGAGCCGGCCCAGCTGCCCTGCAGCTTGCCCTTGATTTCGCCCTCTTCGACCATGCCGGCCAGGCCGAAGGCGCCCAGCAGTTCGCCCAGGCTGCGCGCGGAGAAGTCCACGTCGAAGCGCGACCGGCTGCGCCCTTCGCCCGCGCGAAGCCAGTCGCCGCTGGCGGTCAGCTGCATGCCGCGCGCGCGGGTGCTGAAACGGTCCACGCGCATCCCCTGCGCCACCGGCGTCGTTCGCAGCTCGGCCTGGCCCAGCGCCATGGCGCCCATGCGCAGGTCTTTCACCGTGAAATCCAGCGGTGGCAGCGCCGCGGGGTCCTGCCCGGGCACTTCTTCGTCGGCCAGGGCGATGGCTTCCGCACCAGCCGCCGATGGCTCGGGCGCCGGCGGTTTCTCGGGCCAGTGCAGGCGTTCGAAGCGACCCTGCACGCCCTGTTCGAGCGCGGAGGGAATGCGAACGGCACCCTCGATGGCCGGCCCCAGCAGCTGCACCTGGGTGTGGTCGGCCTGGCG
This sequence comes from Arenimonas sp., assembly GCA_035433005.1. Lineage (GTDB taxonomy): Bacteria > Pseudomonadota > Gammaproteobacteria > Xanthomonadales > Xanthomonadaceae > Arenimonas. The sequence continues at coordinate 2,829 of DAORUD010000060.1, forward strand.
CTGCAGGCGCAGGCGCGTGTCCGGGAACTCCGAGCCCAGCAGGTCAAGCCGGGCCACGCGCAGGTCCACCGCACGCAGTCCGCCCGCACCTTCGCCCTTGGCCGCGAACCCGATCCAGCCGGCGGCATCCAGCGTGTCGCTGGCGCCGACGACGGCCAGTCCCTCGGCCGGCAGCGGCGCGTCGGCGCCGGTGCCCAGCTGGATCAGGCCGGTCATCGCGTTGTCCGCGCCCATGCGGCCGCGCAGGCGCATCAGCTCGCCCAGCGTCAGCGTGATTTCGCCCTTGCCCACCGGCAGCGGCGCCTGCAGCGACAGCGGCTGCGGCGTGGCCGCGTCCTTGCCCAGCGGCGCGGGCAGCGTGATGGCGGTGCCCACCAGGTCGGACTGCACGTCCAGGCGCGCGGGCGGTGCCGGCGCGCCCGCCAGGGCCTGGGGCACGTCGAGCGAAAGCCGCCACTGGCTGCTGCCGGCCAGCCAGGGATTGAGCCAGCGCAGCGGCTCGTGCCGCGCCAGCAGCACCTGCGGCGGGAAGCGGCCTTCCAGCGTGGCGCGCGCGGCCAGCGACGGGCTGCCCGTGTAGCCATCGCCCACGAACAGGTTGAAGCGCGCCGGTTCACCTTCGAACAGCACCTGCAGGTCGTCGGCCGCGAAGCCATGGTCGCTGAACCGCGTGCGCCCCTGCACCTGGGTGAAGGCGATGCCCCAGCGCGGATCGGAGAGCGCGGCATCGGCGAGGTCGATCGTGCCCTCGATGCGGCGGTCGCCCAGGCGCGCCGCCAGCGGCAGGTCCAGCTGCAGCGCCACCGTGGCCGGGCCGCGGATGCGGGCGTTGAGCAGGTGTTCCTCGTAGTTCGCGCGCAGCGGGCTGGCCAGCATCAGCGCCTGCAGCGACTCGCCGCGGCCGGCGGCGTTGATGTCCAGCAGCAGCCGCGGGTCGCGGAAATCGGCGATGCCGCCCACGACGCGGCCGACGCGATTGCCCAGGATGGCGCCGGAGCCATCGAGCGCCATGCCCGGCCCGTCGAAGGCCACGTCCAGGTCCAGCGCCTCGGCCACCGGCCAGTCGCGGTTGAACGCCACCTGCGCCTGCACCACGCGCGCACGCGCATCGAAGCGGCCCTGGCCTTCGCGGAACGGCCAGTCGGCCAGTTCGCCACCCAGCGCGGCGCGGCCCAGTTCCACCGTGCCTTCCTGCAGCGCGTTGTCCAGCCAGTCGATGGTGGCCGGCGGCATCTTGCCCACCACCCAGAACTTCTTCGCCGCCTGCACGGTGGACGGATCCACCTCGGCCGCCAGGTCGAGCCGCGGGCTGCGGCCCGGCCCCTGGAACTGAAGCTCCACGCGCGCCAGCACGCCGAAGTCGTCGCCGCGCACGCGCAGCGCGCTGGCGCCGGCCGTCCACTGCGCGCCGCTGCGCCACCAGCCGAGCGTCCCGGCCGCGCGCACGTCCATGGGCTGGCGGAAGCCGGGCCAGTCAAAGCGCACCGGCCCGCTGCCCAGCTTGAACACGCCGCCGGACTGGTCGAACGCCGCGCTGCCCGCCAGGCCCTGCAGGCCGGGGCGATTGCCGTAGGGGCTCCAGCCCACCGCATCCACCTTCGCCGAGCCGCGCCAGGCGCCGTCGCGTCCATCCACGCGCACGTGGCGCAGTTCACCGTCCGGCGCGGCTTCCAGCAGCCATTCGCGCAGGCCGGCCGGCACCGCGTCGCTCAGCGTGGCCAGCGCGCGCGCCGGCGCCAGGTCCATGCGCGGCGCATGCAGGGCGAAGCGCTTGCCGCCCGCCAGCCACAGGCCGTCGAAACTGCGCGGCTCGCGCCGGCCCGCCTCGTGGAAATGCAGCTCCGGCGCGTGCAGCTGCCAGCCGTTGTCGTCCACCTGCCAGCGCGCCAGCAGGTTGGCGCGCTCGAAGGCCACCGGCGGCGAGGACAGCGAGCCATCGGGCATCCTGCGCCACGGCTTGCGCGCACCGAACGCCAGCGGCGCCAGCTCGGCGCGGCTGCGCACGTCCATGATGCGCTGGGCGTCAATCCGCGCCCACAGGTCCACGTTGCCCGAGCCCGCCACCACCAGGCCGGTGTCGGCCAGCAGCGGCGACCAGTCGTCGAGCCGCAGCGCTTCGCCGCCGGCCCACAGCGGGCCCGACCACGTGCCGCGCTCCAGGTCCACCACCGCCGTCATCGGCGTGCCGCCCACCCGGGCCCAGGCCTGCACGCCGGCCTTGAGCCGCGCACCGCTGATGCGCAGCCGCAGGTCCACGCGCGGCAGCGACAGCTCGCGCCGGAACGCCGGCGACCGCACCACCAGCTTCGCGCGCTCCACCTGCAGTTCGCCCAGGGCCTCGAGCGTGTCCAGCGGGTCCACGCCGGGCACCGGCTGGAACGGCAGGCCGACCATGCGCCAGCGGCGGTCCGCGCCCTGTTCCAGCGCCAGCGACAGTTCACGCACCTTGAGTTCGGTCAGCGGTGCGCCGGGCAGGAAGCCCGAATACACCGCCACCAGCAGTTCGGCGCGGCCGATGTCGAGCAGGCGCTCGCCTTCGCCGATGCGCAGCCCGTCCAGCGTGAAGCGCGGCCCGCGCCGGGTCCATTCGGCGCGCGCGTGGGTGAAGGTGACCGGCTGGCCGACGCGCTCGCTCAGCCAGGTGGCCACTTTCTGCGGATTGCGCTCCACCAGCGGCAGCATCTGGTTCACCACGCCCACCGCGGCGGCGGCCAGGATCAGCACCACCAACAGCCCGTAGCCGACGATGCGGCGGGCGTGGCGGATCCGGCGGCGCAGCGGGCTGTGCATCGGTGGCCTTACAGCAGCACCACGTCGTACTGCTCCTGGGCGTACTGCTCGTCGGCCTGGAATCGGATGGACTTGCCCAGGAATTCCTCGAGCTCGGCCACCGCCGCCGATTCCTCTTCGGTGATCTTGCCCACCACCTTGGGCGAGGCGATCACCAGCAGCTGCGTGGCCTCGAACTGGCGCACGGCGCGGGTGATCTCGCGGAAGATTTCATACGTGAGCGTCTCGGCGGTCTTGAGCGTGCCGCGGCCGCCGCACTCGTGGCAGGGCTCGCACAGCTGGCGCTCCAGGCTGTCGGTGGTGCGCTTGCGCGTCATCTCCACCAGGCCCAACGGCGAGAACTCGTACACCGACGTGCGCGCGTGGTCGTGCGCGAGGCCTTTCTCCAGCGTGCGCAGCACCTGGCGCCGGTGCTCGTCGTCGGTCATGTCGATGAAGTCGATGATGATGATGCCGCCCAGGTTGCGCAGCCGCAGCTGGCGCGCCACCGCCTGCGCCGCCTCGAGGTTGGTGCGGTATACCGTTTCCTCCAGGTTGCGCTGGCCCAGGAACGACCCGGTGTTCACGTCCACCGTGGCCATGGCTTCGGTCTGGTCAATCACCAGGTGGCCACCGGACTTGAGCGGCACCTGCTTCTGCATGGCGCGCAATATCTCGTCCTCCACGCCGTAGAGGTCGAAGATGGGCCGCTCGCCGGAGTAGTGTTCGATGCGTTCGGCCAGCGCCGGCATGAACTGCCGCGCGAACGCGGTGAGCCGGTCGAAGGCCTCGCGCGAATCCACCCGCACCTGCTCCACTTCCTTGCGCATCAGGTCGCGCACGGCGCGCAGCGGCAGCGGCAGGTCTTCGTAGATGCGCTGGCCGACCTTGCTGCTGGCGCTGGACGACTTGATGACGTCCCAGGCGCGGCGCAGGTAGGCCACATCCTCGGCCAGCGCTTCGTCGGGCTGGCCTTCGGCATTCGTGCGCACGATGTAGCCCTGGCCCGAGCCATTGGCCAGCGTGGCCATCAGCGTTTTCAGTCGCGCACGCTCGGCTTCGTCCTCGATGCGCGCCGACACGCCCAGCACGCGCGAGTGCGGCAGGAACACCAGGTAGCGCGACGGGATGGATATCTGCGTGGTCAGGCGCGCGCCCTTGCTGCCGATCGGGTCCTTGACCACCTGCACCACGATTTCCTGGCCTTCGTGCACCAGCGAGTTGATGGACGGCGGCGGGCCGCTGGGCGCCGGCGGCGCTTCGTCGCCCTCGCCCGCCGGCACCAGGGGCAGCTTGAGGATGTCGGAGGCGTGCAGGAACGCGGCGCGGTCCAGGCCGATTTCCACGAACGCCGCCTGCATGCCCGGCATCACCCGCTGCACGCGGCCCTTGTAGATGTTGCCCACCACGCCGCGGCGCGAGGCGCGCTCGATGTGCAGTTCCTGCAGCATGCCGTTCTCGACCACCGCCACGCGGGTCTCGCGCGGAGTGACGTTGATCAGGATTTCCTCGGACATCCGATTCCCCGGTTCAGTCGATCAGGCCGAAGCCGCGCAGCAGGCGCGCGGTTTCGTGCAGCGGCAGCCCCATCACGCCCGAATGGCTGCCGGAAAGATGGGACACGAAGGCGGCCGCGCGGCCCTGGATGGCGTAGGCGCCGGCCTTGCCGAAGCACTCGCCGGTGGCGACATAGGCGCGGGCCTGCGCCGGCGTGAGCGTTTCGAAGGTGACGTCGGTGATGCAGGTGGCGGACTGTTCGCGGCCCGCGTCCACCAGCCACAGCGTGGACACCACCCGGTGGGTGCGACCCGAGAGGCGCGCCAGCATCTGCAGCGCCTCGGCGTCGTCGGCGGGCTTGCCGAACACGGCGTCGTCCAGCACCACTTCGGTGTCGGCGCCCAGCACCACGGCGCCCGGGCTGCCGACCACCTTGAGCAGGCCCGCGCCGGCCTTCTCGCGCGCGACGCGGCTGACGTAGGTTTCCGGCGGTTCGCCGGGCAGGCGCTGTTCGGGAACGTCCACGTCCAGCAGCCCGAACGGGACGCCGAGCTGGGCCAACAGTTCCCTGCGGCGGGGTGATTGCGAGGCGAGATAGAGCATCGCCCAAGCATAGCCGGTGCCGTGCTTTCCCGGCACGCCGGATGTGCCCGCGCGGGCCACGGCTTCAGCCCCTATTGGGGCGGCGATCAGGCGCGGTGGTAGGGATGGTTGGCCAGCAGGCTGGCCGCGCGGTAGAGCTGCTCGGCCAGCACCAGCCGCACGATCATGTGCGGCAGGGTGAGCGGCCCCAGCGACCAGCTTTCGGCGGCGGCGGCCATCACTTCGGGGGCGTGGCCCTCGGGGCCGCCGACCAGGAAGGCCAGGTCGCGGCCCTGCTGGCGCCAGTGCTCCAGGCGCTGGCCCAGCTGTTCGGACGACCAGGCCTTGCCGCGGCCGTCCAGGCACACCACCAGCGCGCCGCGCGGCACGGCGGCCAGCACGCGCGCACCTTCGTCGGACATCGCGCGCGCCGCGTCGCGGCCCTTGCCGCGCAGGCCCGGCGCCACCTCCACCAGCTCCAGCGGCAGCCAGTGCGACAAACGCTTCTGGTATTCGGAAAAGCCCGTGGCCACCCAGTCGGGCGCGCGCTCACCGACCGCGATCAGCCGGGCTTTCATCGGCAATTCATGGGAAAAGCGTTGGCCGCGGATTCACGCGGATGGACGCGGATAAAACCTTCTTGTGCCTTATCCGCGTCCATCCGCGTAAATCCGTGGCAAAAAAACGCCTTACTCGGAAGCGGAGGATTCCGGCGGCTGGTCGCCGACGGTCCACAGGCGCTCGAGCGCGTAGAACTCGCGCACGCGCGGCAGCATGACGTGCACGATCACGTCGCCCAGGTCCACCAGCACCCACTCGGCCTCGCGCTCGCCTTCCACGCCCAGCGGCATCACGCCGCACTTCTTGGCGAAGCGCACCACTTCGTCGGCCACCGATTTCACGTGGCGGGTCGAGGTGCCGGACACCACCACCAGGTAGTCGGCGATGCTGGTCTTGCCGCGCACGTCGATTTCGACGGTGTCCTTGGCCTTCATCTCCTCCAGCGCCAGGTGCACCTGCTTGAGGATCGCCTCCGGCGACGGGGCCGGGTCGGGCATCTGGGTCTTGATGACGTGGGCTTGGGTGGTCAACGCGGTACTCGGATCGGGAAAGACGAGCCGGATTATACGCCTGCCGGCGCCGCCCCGCCCCGGTACAGGCCTTCGCGCCCGATGAAGCCGGCCACGGCGTCCGTCAGCCAGCCCCCGTGCGGCTCTCCGGCCCGCAGCCGGCGCCGCAGCTCGGTGGCCGAGGCCGGGTGCAGGGGCATGTCCAGGCGGAACAGGCCGCCCGCGGGGCGGTCGGCCAGCCCCGCCGGGTGGGCCAGCCAGCGGCCGGCGCAGGCCTCGCCCAGGTCCGCGGGCAGGGCATCCAGGCCGTGGCCGGGGCGCACCGCCACCACGAAATGCGCCAGGTCGAACAGCGCGCGCCACTGGTGCCAGTCCGGCAGCCCGCGGAACGCATCGGCGCCGACCAGCCAGGCGATCGGGGCGTCGGGGCCGCGTTCGTGGCGCAGCTCGCGCAGCGTGTCCACGGTCCACGACGGGCCGGCGCGACGCAGCTCGCGGCGATCCACCGCGAAGCCGCCTTCACCGGCGATGGCCAGCTCCAGCATGCATGCCCGCTGTTCGGCGCTGGCGCCCGGCGCCGCGCGGTGAGGCGGATCGGCCGCGGGAAGGAAGGCCACGCGGGCGCCGAGCGCGTCGCGCGCGGCGCGCGCCACCGCGAGGTGCCCGGCGTGCACCGGGTCGAACGTGCCGCCGTAGAGCAGCGCCAGCGCCATCAGGCCAGCAGCTTGCGCGCCCGGGCGTCGGCCATGCCCACCAGCAGGCGCTCGAGCATCAGCCAGGCGTCACCGTCGCCGCGGCCCTTGGCGGTGCGGTCGATGCGGCCGCATTCGGCGGCAAACGCTTCCCAGCGCGACAGCGGGTGCCGCTCCAGCGCACGGCGGTACATGGCCTGCTTGCTTTCCCAGATGCGCGCCTCGCGCATGGCCGACATCACGTTGCCCGACTCCGCCGCGCGCGACAGCGCGCACAGCGCCAGCACTTCCTTGGCCACCATGGGCATCAGGCCGGCCACCTGGTCGCCCTCGGCGCGCAGGCCGGCCAGCATGCGCACCGCGCGCACCGCTTCGCCGGCCAGGGCCGCGTCCACCAGCTTGAACACGTCGAAGCGCGACGAATCGGCGACCAGCCGCTCCATCTGCTCCACGTCGATGGCCTCGGACTTCGGGCCCCTGGCCTCGCCCACCAGCAGGGCCAGCTTGTCCACTTCCTGGGCCGCAGCGAGCAGGTTGCCTTCGACGCGGTCGGCCAGCCGGCGCACCGCGTCGGGCGTGGCCAGCAGGCCGCGGCTGCGCAGGCGGCGCTGCAGCCATTCGCCCAGTTCGTGGGTCTTGAGCGGGTACACCACCACCAGGTGGCCCACTTTCGCGATGGCCTCGCTCCACTTGCCGGCGTGCGCCTTCGACCATTCCTGCGCGGTGATCAGCAGCACGGTGTCGGGCGGCGCCTTGTCGCAGTACTCGCGAAGCGCCTCGCTGCCGTCCTTGCCCGGCTTGCCGCTGGGCAGGCGCAGGTCGAACAGGCGGCGGCTGGCGAACAGGCTCAGCGAGGCCAGGCCCTGGGTGAGCGTGTTCCAGTTGAAGCTGTTGTCGGCGTCGTAGACCTCGCGCTCGCCGTAGCCTTCTTCGCGCGCCCTGGCGCGGATGGCGTCGGCGGCCTCCTGCACCAGCAGCGGCTCGGCGCCCGCCACCAGGTACACCGGGCGCAGCGGCTCGCCGGCGAGCTGGCGCTCCAGGCGATCGGGCTTGAGCTCCATGGGCGGGCTATTTCGCGCGCAGCACCGCGTCCAGGCGGCGCAGGATGGCGGCCTGCATGTCGCGGCGCAGCTCGCGCTGCAGCAGCTCCTGTTCGGCCGGGCTGCCGGCGGAGGCCACGCTGTCGTAGGTGTACTCGCGCGTCAGCACCACTTCCTGCACCGGCACCTGCACGGCGCCGGCGGCGTCAAGCAGCTCGAACTTCACCGCGTAGCGGGTTTCGTACTCGCGCACCTGGGCGCGGTCGTCCAGGGCCAGCGGGCGGGTGGCCAAGGCCTCGGACACCACCTTGAGGGTGGACGAAGGCTGGCCGTCCACGGCCGACTGCGCGCCGGCGCGCGCCAGCGCGGTGGACAGGCCCTGCGCCAGCGGGCTGTAGGGATCGGCCGACTGCACCTTCACCGGCCCCAGGTCGCTGGACAGGGCCAGCGAGGCGCGGGGACGGAAACCGCAGGCCGCGAGCATCGCGACCAGGCAAACCAGGACCAGTAGACGCTGCATTTGCCTCACCCCGCGACGATGTTGACGATCTTGCCCGGCACCACGATGACCTTGCGCACGGTCAGGCCTTCCATGAACTTTTGCACGTTCGGCTCGGCCAGTGCCAGCGCCTCGATGGTTTCCTTGCTGGCGTTGAGCGACACCTCCAGCGTGGCGCGCAGCTTGCCGTTCAACTGCACCGCCAGCGTGGCGGCCTCGCGCACCAGGGCCTGCGGGTCGGCGACCGGGAACGGCAGGTCCTCGAGCGTGGCCTGCTCATGCCCCAGCAGCTGCCACAGGGCGTGCGAGGTGTGCGGCGTGATCGGGTTGAGCAGCAGCGTCACCGCTTCGAAGGCTTCCTGGCGCAGGGCGCGGCCCTGGTCGCTGGCGTCGTCGAACTTCGCGATGGCGTTCATCAGCTCCATCACCGCGGCAATGGCGGTGTTGAAGGTGTGCCGGCGGCCGTAGTCGTCGCCCACCTTCTGGATGGTTTCGTGCAGCTGGCGGCGCAGCGCCTTCTGCGCGGCGTCGAGCGTGGCCACGTCGAGCGCCGGCGCCGGGCCGGCCGCCACGTGGCGGTGCGCCTGGGACCAGACCCGGCGCAGGAAGCGCGCCATGCCTTCCACCCCGGCCTCGTTCCACTCCAGGCTCTGCTCGGGCGGCGCGGCGAACATCGAGAACAGGCGCACCGTGTCGGCGCCGTACCGGTCCACCATGGTCTGGGGATCAACGCCGTTGTTCTTGGACTTGGCCATCTTCTCGGTGCCGCCGATCTGCACCGGCAGGCCGTCGCTGCGCAGCACCGCGCCGGTGGCGTGGCCCTTGGCGTCGCGCACCACGTCCACGTCGGCCGGGTTGAACCAGTCGTTGGGCGCGCCCGGGTTCTCGCGGAAATACGTGTCGGCGATCACCATGCCCTGGCACAGGAGATTGGTGGCCGGTTCGTCCGTGGCCACCAGCCCCGCGTCGCGCATGAGCTTGTGATAGAACCGGAAATACATCAGGTGCATGATGGCGTGTTCGATGCCGCCGATGTACTGGTCCACCGGCAGCCAGTAGTTCGCGCGCTCGTCCACCAGGTCGGTGGCGCCGGGCGAGGTGTAGCGCGCGTAGTACCAGCTCGACTCCATGAAGGTGTCGAAGGTGTCGGTTTCGCGCTCGGCCGCGCCGCCGCAGCCCGGGCACGTGGTCTTGCGCCATTCCGGGTCGGCCTTGATCGGCGAGGCCATGCCGGTGAAGGCCACGTCCTCGGGCAGCACCACCGGCAGCTGGTCTTCGGGCACCGGAACGGCGCCGCATTGTTCGCAGTACACCACCGGGATCGGGCAGCCCCAGTAGCGCTGGCGGCTGACGCCCCAGTCGCGCAGGCGGAAGTTCACGCGGCGCTCGGCCTGGTGGCCGTGCGCCAGCTTGCGGGCGATGGCGTCGAACGCGGCCTGGAAGCCCAGGCCGTCGAACTCGCCCGAGTCCACCAGGCGCAGCGTCGGCGCGGCCTTGTCGGCGTACCAGTCCTGCCAGGTGGACGCGTCGTAGCTTTCGCCTTCGACCGCGATCACCTGCCGGACCGGCAGGCCGTACTTGTGCGCGAACTCGAAGTCGCGCTCATCGTGGCCGGGCACGGCCATCACCGCGCCGGTGCCGTAGCCCATCAGCACGAAGTTGGCGATCCACACCGGCACTTCCGCGCCCGACAGCGGATGGATCGCGCGCAGTCCGGTGTCGATACCGCGCTTCTCCATGGTCTCGAGTTCGGCCTCGGCCACGCCGCCGGACTTGCAGCTGGCCACGAAGGCCGCCACCGCGGGATTCGACTGCGCGGCGAGCGTGGCCAGCGGATGCTCCGCCGCGACGCTGACGAAGGTCACGCCCATCAGGGTGTCGGGACGCGTGGTGTAGACCTCGATCGGCGCATGGCCGCCGGCCACGTCGAAGCGGATTTCCAGCCCTTCCGAGCGCCCGATCCAGTTGCGCTGCATGGTCTTGACCGCATCCGGCCAGCCTTCGAGCGCATCGAGCTCGCGCAGCAGTTCATCGGCATAGGCCGTGATGCGGAAGAACCACTGCGGGATCTCGCGCTTCTCCACCACCGCGCCCGAGCGCCAGCCGCGGCCGTCGACGACCTGCTCGTTGGCCAGCACGGTCTGGTCGACCGGATCCCAGTTCACCACCGCGTTGCGCCGGTACACCAGGCCCTGCTTGAACAGCCGCACGAACATCAGCTGTTCCCAGCGGTAGTACTCGGGCTTGCAGGTGGTGACTTCGCGCGACCAGTCGTAGGCGTAGCCCAGCGACTTCAACTGGCTGCGCATGTGGTCGATGTTGGCGTAGGTCCACTTCGCCGGCGCGGTGTTGTTCTTGATCGCGGCGTTCTCGGCCGGCAGGCCGAAGGCGTCCCAGCCCATCGGCTGCAGCACGTTGAAGCCCTTCATGCGGCGGTGGCGGCTGATGACGTCGCCGATGGTGTAGTTGCGCACGTGGCCCATGTGCAGCGCGCCCGATGGGTAGGGCAGCATGGACAGGCAGTAGTACTTGGGCCGCGAGGTGTCTTCGCGCACCTGGAAGGCGCCGGTGGCCTGCCAGTGGGTTTGCGCGGCGGTTTCCACCGCCTTCGGGTCGTAGGCGTTGGGGTCTTGGATGTCGGACATGGGTTTGGGGCAGGAAAAAACAGGCGTCCAGCGTAACAAATCGGCGGCCCCGGTGGCCGCCGCGGCGACAACGGGTACCATCGGGATTCCACTCCAGGGGAACTCCATGCGCCCGACCCACCGACTGCTGCCGATCGCCCTTTGCCTCGCCCTGCCCGCCCTGGCCCAGGCCGAGACCCTCGCCCTGCACTGCGGCCAGCTGTTCGACAGCGCCGCCGGCCGCAGCCAGGCCGACCAGACGGTGGTGGTGGCCGACGGCAAGGTGCGGGAAATCCGGGCCGGCCTGGCGCCCGTGGACGGCGCGCGCTCGGTGGACCTCAAGGGCCACACCTGCAGCCCCGGCTGGATAGACCTGCACGTGCACCTGGACGGCCAGTCCAGCCCCGACAGCTATTCCGAAGGCTTCCGCCTCAACCCCGAGTTCACCGTGCTGCGCTCCACCGGCTATGCGCGCAAGACCCTGCAGGCCGGCTTCACCACCGTGCGCGACCTGGGCGGCGACACCACCCTGGCCCTGCGCGACGCCATCAACCAGGGCCTGGTGGAAGGGCCGCGCATCTATGCCGCCGGCCGTTCCATCGCCACCACCGGCGGCCACGCCGACGTCACCAACGGCATGAACCGCGAGATTTCGCAGGCCCTGGGCACGCCCGGCCCGGCCGAAGGCGTCATCAACAGCCCCGACGAGGCCCGTGCCGCCGTGCGCCAGCGCTACAAGGAAGGCTCGGACGTGATCAAGATCACCGCCACCGGCGGCGTGCTCAGCTATGCCAAGAGCGGCGACGGCCCGCAGTTCACCGAATCCGAAGTGGCCGCCGTGGTGGCCGCCGCGAAGGACTACGGCTACCGGGTGGCCGCCCATGCCCACGGCAAGGAAGGCATGCGCCGCGCCATCGAAGGCGGCGTGACCAGCATCGAGCACGGCACCTACATGGACGACGAGATCTTCGCGCTGATGAAGAAGCACGGCACCTGGTACGTGCCCACCATCAGCGCGGGCAAGTTCGTCGCCGACAAGGCCAGGGTGGACGGCTTCTACCCGGCCGTGGTGCGCCCGAAGGCGGCGCGCATCGGCGTGCTGATCCAGGACACCTTCGGCCGCGCCTGGCGCTCGGGCGTGAAGATCGGCTTCGGCACCGACGCAGGCGTCGGCCACCACGGCGACAACGCCGACGAGTTCATCTTCATGGTGGAAACCGGCTACCCGGCCGCGGACGCACTGCAGGCGGCCACGGTGAACGCGGCGCAGGTGCTTGGCGCGACCGACATCGGCCAGCTGGCGCCCGGTTTCCGCGCCGACATCGTGGCGATGCCCGGCGACCCGCTGGCCGACATCCAGGCGGTGAAGAAGGTGGACTTCGTGATGAAGGACGGCGTGGTCTACCGCCAGCCCTGAAGCCTTCGCCCCCGCACCCGCGCGGCCGCCGCGCGGGCTTGTGAACGGGCGCGGATGCCACCATGTCCCCTGCGCCCCGCCCCACCACGGAACCCCGATGACCGCCGCCAGCCCCCACGTTTTCGACGCCAGCCTTCCCCAGTTCGAGCAGGACGTCCTGCTCAAGTCCAAGGAAGTGCCGGTGCTGGTGGATTTCTGGGCGACCTGGTGCGGGCCCTGCAAGACGCTGGGGCCGGTGCTGGAAAAGCTGGCCGGCGAGTTCAACGGCGGCTTCCTGCTGGCCAAGGTGGACGTGGACAAGGAACAGCAGCTGGCCGGCTACTTCCAGATCAAGTCGGTGCCGACGGTGATGCTGGTGAAGGACGGCCAGATCGTGGACGGCTTCCCGGGGGCGCTGCCCGAGGGCCAGCTGCGCGAGTTCCTGTCCCACCACGGCGTGCAGCCGCTGGCGGCCGTGGAAGCCGCGGCGCCGGAAGCCGACGCCCCGGCGGACCCGCACGAAGAAGTGGTGCGCCTGCGCGCCGCAGTGCTGGCCGAACC
>DAORUD010000061.1:0-15389 GCA_035433005.1 Arenimonas sp.
GATGGCGGGCACGTTCATCTCGCGCTCGTAGTCCTCGATCAGCTTGCGGAACTCCACCAGTTCGCCGGTGGCCAGCGTGTCGGTGATCTGCTGCTTGAACTTGGACTTGCGCACGTCGTTGACGTCGGCGACGGTGGGCAGCTCCATCGGCGTGATGGGCTGGCGCGTGGCGCGTTCGATGGCGCGCAGCAGGTTGCGTTCGCGCGGGGCGATGAAAAGGATCGCCTCGCCGCTGCGCCCGGCGCGGCCGGTGCGGCCGATGCGGTGCACGTAGCTTTCGGTGTCGTGCGGCACGTCGTAGTTCAGCACGTGGCTGATGCGCTCCACGTCCAGGCCGCGGGCGGCCACGTCGGTGGCCACCAGGATGTCGATCTTGCCGTCCTTGAGCTGCTGGATGGTGCGCTCGCGCTGGGCCTGCACCACGTCGCCGTTGATGGCGGCGGCGGCGAAGCCCCGGGCCTGCAGCTTCTCGGCCAGTTCGTCGGTGGCCAGCTTGGTGCGGGCGAAGACGATCATGGCGTCGAAGTTCTCGGCCTCCAGGATGCGGGTGAGCGCGTCGAGCTTGTGCATGCCGCTGACTTCCCAGCTGCGCTGGCGGATGTTCTCGGCGGTGCGGGTCTTGGCCTCGATGGTGACTTCCACCGGGTCCTTGAGGTAGGTCTGGGCGATGCGGCGGATGGCGTGCGGCATGGTGGCCGAGAACAGCGCCGTCTGGCGCACGGCCGGCATCTTCTTGAGGATGGCCTCGACGTCGTCAATGAAGCCCATGCGCAGCATTTCGTCGGCTTCGTCCAGCACCAGGTTCTTGAGCAGGGACAGGTCGAGCGAGCCTTTCTCGAGATGGTCAATGATGCGGCCGGGGGTGCCCACCACCACGTGCACGCCGCGGCGCAGGGCCTGCAGCTGCGGGCCGTAGCTCTGGCCGCCGTAGATGGGCAGCACGTGGAAGCCCGGCATGTGGGTGGCGTAGCGCTGGAAGGCTTCGGCCACCTGGATGCCCAGCTCGCGGGTGGGGGCCAGCACCAGGGCCTGGGGCTTGGTCTGGGAGAGGTCGATCTGCGACAGGATGGGCAGCGCGAACGCCGCGGTCTTGCCGGTGCCGGTCTGGGCCTGGCCCAGCACGTCGCGCCCGGCCAGCAGGTGCGGGATGGTGGCGGCCTGGATGGGCGAGGGCGTCTCGTAGCCCAGTTCACCGAGCACCTTGAGCAGGGGCTCGCTGAGGGCGAGTTCACGGAATTGCATCGGCGCGCTGGGCGCCTGCGTCGTCTGGGCGGTCATGGGAGGTCCGTTTTTCTGGGTCCGACTGAATCGGGAAGACTTCGCATACCGGCACACCACGGACACGAAGAAGGCGCGCGATTGTACCCCAAACGCCCCGCAAGTGCCTGAACCGGGGCGTGTTTGCCGGCCTTCGCCGGCGGCGTGGTGCCCGGCGCGGCCGCCGTGGCATCCTGCCGCCTCCCCGACGGAGCAAACGCATGGCCTACCTGTGGACCAAACTCTTCCACGTCCTGTTCGTCATGGCCTGGATGGCGACGGTGTTCTACCTGCCGCGCATCCTGGTGAACCTGGCCGAGGCCGGCGCCGAACCCGCGGTCCGTGACCGACTTGCGCTGATGGGCCGCCGGCTCTACCGCTTCGGGCATGTGATGTTCGGCATCGCGCTGCTGCTGGGCCTCACCCTGTGGATGCACTTCGGCATGAAGGGCGGCTGGGTGCACGCCAAGCTCACCCTGGTGGCGCTGCTGCTGGCGCACTTCATTTTCACGGGCCGCTGGATCAAGCGCGCGGCGGCGGGCGCGGCCCTGCCGTCGGCCACCGCGTTGCGCTGGTTCAACGAGGTGCCGCTGGTGCTCGCCATCCCGGTGCTGTGGCTGGTCTACTTCAAGCCGTTCTGAGCCTCAGGGGTGGGTCCGGCGCCAGCGCTTGAGCTCGCGCCAGGCCACGGCCGCCAGCGTCAGGACGGTCAGCGGGATCACCACGGTGCGCATCACCAGCGTGAACTCCTCCAGCGCGTCGTGCTGCTGCGCATTGAGCACCAGGTACGCGGTGTAGGCCACGTAGTAGCCCAGGAACACCGCGCCTTCCCAGCGCGCAATCAGGTGGCCGGTGAACAGCACCGGCAGGCAGGCGACGGCCACCGCCAGCATGACCGGCAGGTCGAAGGCCAGCAGTGACGGGGGCACCTGCAGGCCGGTGCCCGACACCATGGCGCTGATGCCCAGCACCGCGCCGAGGTTGAAGATGCCGCTGCCCAGCACGTTGCCCACGGCGATTTCACGCTCGCCGCGCAGAGCGGCGATCACCGACGTGGCCACCTCGGGCAGCGAGGTGCCGGCCGCGACGATGGTCAGGCCGATCACCAGCGGGCTGACGCCCAGCATCGTTGCGAAAGTCGTGGCGGCGTCCACCAGCCAGCGCGAACCCAGCACCAGCATCGCCAGGCCCACCACGATCAGCGCCAGCTGCACCGGCAGCCGCGACAGCAGTCCGGGCGCGTTCGACAGCAGGGCATCGCTCACCTCCGAGGGCGCCGCATTCTTGCCCTGCCGGTAGAGCAGCACGATGTAGGCCAGCAGCGCGCCCAGCAGCACCGCGCCGTCCGCGAAGGAAATGCCCAGGTCCATCGCCATCCAGAGCACCAGCGCCGACAGCCCCACCATGATCGGCACCTCCTGCCGGATCAGCTGGCGGTCCACCACCAGCGGCGCCAGCAGCGCCGACAGGCCCAGGATGAACAGCACGTTGAAGATGTTGCTGCCCACCACGTTGCCCATGGCGATGTCGGTCTGGCCATCCAGCGCGCCCTTCACCGACACCGCCAGCTCCGGAGCACTCGTGCCGAAGGCGACCACCGTCAGGCCCACCACCAGCGGGGCGATTCCCAGCGACAGCGACAGGCGCGATGCGCCGCGCACCAGCAGGTCCGCTCCGAGGATCAGCAGGGCCAGGCCCGCAAGGAAAGTGATGACGATCATGGGTTGCTCCGGAAAAGACGCGCGATTATCGCCCGCAACGGTGCGTTGGCGGCGGCGCGGGTGACCCGCGGCCGGGGACTGGGTATGGTCGGCCATCGTCCCTGCCGAGCCCGGCCATGTCCCTGCTGACCCGTTGGTTCCGAATCCCGTTCTGGCAGCGCGTGCTGGCGGGCTTCCTGCTGGGTGGCCTGGTGGGCTGGCTGGTGGGTCCGCAGGCCGGCCCGTGGTTCCAGCCGCTGGGCACGCTGTACGTCACCCTGATCAAGATGATCGCCACGCCGCTGGTCTTCTTCGCCGTGATCAATGCGGTGGCCAGCCTGCATGGCCAGCAGTCGGTGGCGGCGCTGGGCGGCCGCACCTTTGCCTGGTTCGCCATCACTGCGGCACTGGCCGTGGGCGTGGGCCTGGCGGTGGCGCTGGTGCTGCAGCCGGGGCTGGGCCTGGGTGCCCTGGTGCCGGACGCAGGCTACGTGGAGAAGGTGGTGCCGGGCCCGGTGGCGGTGCTGCTGGACGTGGTGCCGGCCAACCCCTTCATGGCCCTGGCCGAGGGCAAGATCCTGCAGGTGATCTTCTTCGCCGGCCTGGTGGGCTTCGCGCTGGTGAAGCTGGGTGAGAAGACCGCGCGCCTGCGCGCGCTGGCCGGCGAAGCCAGCGACACGATGATCCAGGTGACGCGCTTCGTGCTGGAGTTCACGCCCATCGGCACCTTCGGGCTGATTGCCGCGCTGGTGGGCACGTACGGCTTCGAGCGGCTGCTGCCGCTGGGCGGCTTCGTGTTCGCGCTGTACCTGGCCTGCGCGCTGCACATCGTGCTGGTCTACGGCGGGCTGCTGCTGGCGCATGGGCTGAACCCGCTGAAGTTCTTCCGCGGCGCCTTCCCGGCCATGCAGATTGCGTTCGTGGCCTCGTCGAGCTTCGCCGCGCTGCCGGCGTCGCTGCGCGCGGCCACCCACAACCTGGGCGTGAAGCCCGAGTACGCCGCGTTCGCGGTGCCGCTGGGCGCCAGCATCAAGATGGACGGCTGCGGCGCCATCTTCCCGACGCTGACGGCGGTGTTCGTGGCGCAGTATTTCGGCATTGAACTGTCGGCGTCGCAGTACTTCATCATCCTGCTGGCCTCGGTGCTGGGCAGCTTCGGCACCGCCGGCGTGCCGGGCACGGCGACGGTGATGGCCACGGTGGTGCTCAGTTCGGCCGGCCTGCCGCTGGAGGGCATCGGCTACCTGGTGGCGATCGACCGCGTGCTGGACATGATGCGCACCATGACCAACGTCACCGGCCAGGTGCTGGTGCCGGTGCTGGTGGCGAAGGAAACCGGCCTGCTGGACCAGGGCGTGTACGACGCCGCGGCCACCGACATCGGCCTCGAGGGCGGGGCGCCGCGCGGATGATGTCGCGCCGCCGCGCCACGATGGCGGGTTTCGCGGCCGTTCTGCTGTGGTCGTCGCTGGCCGTGCTGACCACCGCCACCGGCGCGATTCCGCCGTTCCAGCTGCTGGCGATGGGCTTCGGCACCGCCGGCGTGGCCGGCGTGGCGCTGCTGCTGCGGCCCGGTGGGCCGGGTGCGGCGGCGCTCAGGCAGCCGTGGGCGGCCGGCGCGCTGGGGATCGGTGCGCTGTTTGGATACCACGCGCTGTATTTCATTGCGCTCAAGCGTGCGCCGGCCGTGGAGGCCAACCTCATCAACTACCTGTGGCCGCTGCTGATCGTGGTGTTCGCAGCGATGTGGGGCGGCACGCGGGTGCGCGCGGGGCAGTGGCTGGGCACCTTCCTGGGCCTGGGCGCGGCCGTGCTGCTGGTGACGCGCGGCCGCTCGCTCCATATCGACCCCGCGCACGTGCCCGGCTATGCCGCTGCGCTGGGTGCCGCGGTGATCTGGGCGCTGTACTCGGTTCTGAACCGACGCTTCGAGGCGGTGTCCAGCGCGGCCATGGCCGGATCGTGCCTGGTGGTCGGCATCCTGGGCGGCCTGTCGCACCTCGCGCTGGAAACCACGGTGGCGCCGACGCCGGCACAGTGGGGTTTGATCATCGCCCTGGGTCTCGGCCCGACGGGCATCGCGTTCTGGCTGTGGGACATCGGCACCAAGCGCGGCGACATCGCCACGCTGGGAACGCTGTCCTACGCCGCGCCGCTGCTGTCCACCGGTCTGCTGCTGGCGTTCGGCCACGCCACGCCGCATTGGACCCAGGCCGTCGCCGTGGCGCTGCTGCTGGGCGGCGCCTGGCTCAGCGTCCGCAAGCCAGCCACCGCCCCGAACGCCTGAAAGATGAAAGAAAAAGGGGTCAGAGAACATTAGCGTTTCAAACGCTAATGTTCTCTGACCCCTTTTTCGTTTTTTCGGGGGTCAGCGCGCGGTGCGGGTGCCGTCGCTGCGGCCGCGGCCGCCGTCGCCGCGGCCACCGTCACGCGGGCCCTTCGGGCCGGCGTGCGCGTGGCGCTCGCCGTTGGCCACGTGCGGGCGACGCGCATGGCGCTGCGGCGGACGCTGGCCGCCGGCCGGACGGCCCGACGGGGCGTCGTTGCCCATCCGGATCTGGCGCTGCGGCTCGTAGCCTTCCACCACCACCATCTCGATGTCGGCCTTCAGCACGCGCTGGATGGCGCGCAGCAGGCCGCCTTCATCGGACGACACCAGAGAAATGGCTTCGCCGGACGCGCCGGCGCGGCCGGTGCGGCCGATGCGGTGCACGTAGTCTTCCGCGACCATCGGCAGGTCGAAGTTGATCACCATCGGCAGCAGCGGGATGTCCAGGCCGCGGGCGGCGACGTCGGTGGCGACCAGCACGCGGGCCTTGCCCGACTTGAAGTCGCGCAGGGCCTTCAGGCGCTGGGCCTGGCTCTTGTTGCCGTGGATGGCCACCGAGTTGATGCCGGCGTTGTCGAGCTGCTCGGACAGGCGGTTGCAGCCGTGCTTGGTGCGGCCGAACACCAGCACCTGGTCCTGGTAGCGCTTGGACAGGATGTCCAGCAGCAGGTCGCGCTTGCGGCTCGCGTCCACCGGATGGACGATGTGGGTGACGTTGGTGGCGACCGCATTGCGGACCGACACCTGCACTTCCTTCGGCTCGCGCAGGAACTCCATCGCCAGCTTCTTGATGGCGTCCTCGAAGGTGGCCGAGAACAGCAGGGTCTGGCGGCGCGACGGGATCTTGGCCATCACGCGCTTGATCGCGGGCAGGAAGCCCATGTCGAGCATGCGGTCGGCTTCGTCCAGCACCAGGATCTCGACGTGCGAGAGGTCCACGCTGCGGCGCTCGAGATGGTCGAGCAGGCGGCCCGGGGTGGCCACCAGGATGTCCACGCCGCGGCGCAGCGCATCAATCTGCGGCTGCATGCCGGCGCCACCGTAGACGGTGGCGCTGTTCAGGCGTAGGTGCTTGCCGTAGGCGCGCAGGCTGTCGTGCACCTGCACGGCCAGCTCGCGGGTGGGAGTGAGCACCAGCGCGCGCGGCTTGCGCGGGCCGGACTGCGGGCCGGCCTGGGCCAGGCGGTGCAGCAGGGGCAGGGAGAACGCCGCGGTCTTGCCGGTGCCGGTCTGGGCGCCGCCCATCAGGTCGTGGCCGGCCATGACCAGCGGGATCGCTTCGGCCTGGATCGGGGTGGGGTTGGCGTAGCCGAGTTCGGCGAGCGCACGGTTCAGCTCGGGCGCGAGCCCAAGGGTTTCAAAAGACATGGATGTACTCCGTTGCGTAACCCGGAGCGTTCCCTGAAACCGCGCTGCGAGCTGGTGAAGCTGGTTTTACGGCAGGTCCCAGGTCGGGCCTGACGGGTTTGCGCAGCGAAAGGCGTGCGGAGTGGGGCCAGACGCAGGACGAGCGGGCTCGAGACCTGGGTGGCGGGCATACCGGGGGAAAACGGTCAGCCGTGCAGCAAACAGGGCGGAGACTACGCGAAACCGGCTCCGGCGGCCAGCGGGACCTCTGGCACGGTGAAGGAAGTGTTCAGGCTGGCGTACGATCCGGGCCGATGAAGATCACCTTCGAACTCGAGCCCGGCGACATCGAACGCTTCCACGAGGCCCTGGCCCGGGCCGAGCGGCGGGTGGCCTGCGCGGAGGAGTGCGACATCGTGGACGCCGCCCGCCACGCGCTCGAGACCCTGCCCATCGCCACGGCACCGGGCTACATCCGCCGGCAGATCCAGGAAGTGGCGGGCCTGCTGGACATGCTCGAGGACGAGGCCTGGGCGCTGCCCCAGGTCGAACGGGCCCAGGTGCTGCGGCTGCTGGCCTACTTCAGCGACCCCGAGGACCTGATCCCGGACGAAGTGGCGGTGATCGGCCTGCTGGACGACGCCATCATGCTCGAGCTGCTGATGAAGCACCTGCGCCACGTGATCGCCGCCTACGGCGACTTCGTGCAGGCCCGCGGCCGCCTGCCCCTGGCCATGGACAGCGCCGCCCGCATCGCCCTGGCCCGCGCCCTGGCGCGGCACCGCGACCGGCTGCAGGCCCGCATGCGCCGGCGATCGGTGCGCGATGCGATGGCCGGCATCGCCGGCGCGCCGTCGCTTCAGGGCTAGAATCCCCCGGACGCCGCGCGACGCGGCGAGGGGATGGCCGCATGAGTGGTGCGCAGCGTGAACTGACTTTCCGCTTCCTGGCCGAGCCCACCGACGTGAACTACGGCGGCAAGGTGCACGGCGGGGTGGTGATGAAGTGGATAGACCAGGTGGGCTACGCCGCCGCCGTCGGCTGGAGCGGCCGCTACAGCGTGACCGTGGCCGTGGGCGGCATCCGCTTCGTCGCGCCCATCCGCACCAGCGACCTGGTGACAGTGACGGCCAAGCTGGTCTACACCGGCACCAGCAGCATGCACTTCGCCATTGACGTGCGCGCACGCGACCCGATGCAGGACGGCGGCGACCGCCTGTGCACGCACTGCGTGATCGTGTTCGTGGCCCTGGACGGCGTCGAAGGCAGGCCCACCGCGGTGCCGGCGTGGACACCCGCGGACCCGGACGACCAGCGCCTGGCCGACTACGCGCTCAAGGTGATGGCCCTGAGCAAGGACATCGAACAGGCCGTGGCGAGCCTGCGCCAGGCATGAGCCCGGGCCGCCGCGCCAAGCGCTGGCTGTGGCTGGGACTGGCCTACCTGGCGCTGGGCCTGGGCATCATCGGCATTTTCCTGCCCGGCCTGCCGACCACGCCCTTCGTGCTGCTGGCGGCCTGGGCGGCGGCGAACGGCTCGGAAAAACTGCACGCGTGGCTGCTGGCGCACCGGCTGTACGGGCCGATGATCCGCGACTGGCAGGCCAGCGGCGCCGTGAGCCGCTCTGCCAAGCGCTGGTCCATCGGCACCATGGCCGCGTGCTCGATCATCTTTTTCGCCACCGCGCCGCGCTGGTGGATGGCCGCCATCGGCACCGCCATCATGGCCATCGTCGGGACGTGGCTGTGGCTCCGGCCGGAGCCAAAGCCTTTGGCCACGGATTCACGCGGATAAACGCGGATAAAGCGGAAACCAATTGGGTTCTTGGATTTATCCGCGTTTATCCGCGTAAATCCGTGGCAAAAAAACTCAGTCCAGGACTCGGCGCGCGCCGGCGTAGTGGTCGCGCCAGTAGGGGCCGTCCACGCGGTCCAGGCGCACGGTGCCGCCGGTGCTGGGCGCGTGCACGAAGCGGCCCTCGCCCACGTAGATGCCCACGTGGAAGACCGACTTGCCCTTGCCGAACAGCACCAGGTCGCCCGAAGCCAGCCGGTCGCGCGGCGGTGTGCCGGCGTCGAAGCGGGCGATTTCGCCGGTGGTCCGCGGCAGCACCAGGCTGGCGGCATCGCGGAACACGTAGCCCACCAGGCCGCTGCAGTCGAAGCCGCCCTCGGGCGTGTTGCCGCCCCAGCGGTAGGGCGTGCCCACCAGGCCCAGCGCGCGGATCAGCACGTTGTTGGCGCGGAAGGGGTCGGCGGGCGCTACGTCCCGGATGGCCAGGCCCGGGCCGCCGGCGGGCGCCGGCGCGCGCTTGGGCGCCGATGAACAGGCCGCCAGGGCCAGCACCAGCAGGACCAGCACCGCGCGCGGCCCGCGACGGCGGACAGCCCGCGCCCCGGGGCCGGGAACTGGCGCCGGAAGGGACAGGTCCGGATAATGCGCGCTCGCTTTCACGGGCCGAGTCTGCCCGATCCCGCCGGTCGCGTCACCGGCCCTTTCCCGGAAACTCCATGAAGATCGAAAAGAACCGCGTCGTTCGCTTCCACTACACCGTCTCCGAGCCCGGCCAGCCGCCGGTGGAAACCTCGAAGGACCGCGAGCCGCTGGCCGTGCTGATCGGCCACGGCAACATCATCCCGGGCCTGGAAGACGCCATGCTCGACCACGTGGTCGGCGACAGCTTCGAAGCCATCGTGGCTTCGGACCAGGCCTACGGCGAGCGCCGCGAAGGCCTGATCCAGCGCGTGCCCAAGAAGCACTTCCGCGAAGCCCGCCTGCATCCCGGCCAGCAGGTGGTGCTCAACAGCTCCATGGGCCCGCGCGCGGTGACCGTGGTGAAGGTGGGCGGCACGGTGGTGGACGTGGACCTCAACCACCCGATGGCCGGCAAGACCCTGCAGTTCCAGGTCGAGATCGTCGAGGTGCGCGAAGCCGAGCAGGTCGAGATCGACCACGGCCACGTGCACGGCGAGGGCGGCGCGCAGCACTGAAACGCGCCTGCAGCCGCTTTCCGGATGGCCCGCTTCGGCGGGCCGTCCTCGTTTGGCGCCGCGCTTGCGGTGCCCGCCGCACCCGACCATGATCGAAGTCCAACGGGCGGGGAGGCCTGGAACCATGACCGATCACAACCCGCTGTGGCCCGTGCAGGGCAGCGAGCGCATCGACGCGCTGGACGTACTGCGCGGCTTCGCCCTGCTGGGCATCCTGCTGATGAACATCGAAGCCATGGTCGGCCCGCTCAACGGCGCACTGACCGGCATCGACCCTGCGCTGACCGGCGCCGACCGCTGGGCCGACGCGCTGATCTACTTCTTCGTGCAGGGCAAGTTCTACCCGCTGTTCTCGCTGCTGTTCGGCATGGGCTTCGCGGTGATGATGCAGCGCGCCGCCGACGCCGGCCGCCCGTTCGTTCGGCTGTACCTGCGCCGGGTGCTGGCGCTGCTGGCCATCGGCCTGGCGCATGCGCTGCTGGTGTGGTCGGGCGACATCCTCACCACCTATGCGCTGGTGGCGCTGTTGCTGCTGCTGTTCTTCCGCAACACCCCGGCCTCGCGACTGCCGCGCTGGGGTATCGCGTTCATGCTGCTGCCCATAGCGCTGATGATGCTGTCGGGCCTGATGGTGGATGCCGCGGGCCTCACGCCCGAAGGCGCCCTCGAGATGGCCGGGATGAAGCAGGAGATGAGCGCCGAAATGGCCGCCGAACTCCAGGCGCAGCGGCAGGCCCAGGGTTCGGGCAGCTACGCGCAGGCGGTGGCGCAGCGCGGCGACGACCTGGTGATGATGCTGACCTACCTGTTCGCCTGGGGCTGGCAGCTGCTGGGCCTGTTCCTGCTGGGCGGCTGGTTCGTGCGCAGCGGCGCCATCGCCCGGCCGCAGGACCACGCGGTGCTGCACTCGCGGCTGCGCTGGGTGGCACTGCCGCTGGGCATGGTGATGATGGCGGCGTCCATCGCGCTTTCCCCCACGGTGGAAATGGGCATCCTGGGCCTGCGCGAAAGCGCGGCCATGTGCCTGGCCATGGCCGGCGGCGTGCTGATGTGCCTGGGCTACCTGGCCTGGATCGTGCGCGGCCTGTCCGCGCCCGCTACCGGGGCGGGGCTGAGGGCGCTGGCGCCGGCCGGGCGGATGGCCCTGACGAACTACCTGGTGCAGTCGGTGGTGTGCACCTTCATCTTCTCCGGCTACGGCCTGGGCTATTTCGAACAGCTGCCGCGGGCCTGGCAGGTGCCGTTCGTGCTGGGTTTCTACGGGCTGCAGGTGCTGGCGAGCCACTGGTGGCTGGCCCGGTTCCGGTTCGGGCCGATGGAGTGGCTGTGGCGGGCGGCCACCTACCTGCAGCGGCCGCCGATGCGCCGCGGCTGAGCCGGGCGGCGGCCCCGGGCGCCTGTAGAATGCGGGCATGAGCGACAGCGACGCGGAAGTCTTGATCCTGGGCGGCGGCGTGATCGGCCTGGCCTGCGCGCACTACCTGCTGTCGGAAGGCCGATCGGTGCGGATCATCGAGCAGGGCCGGGTGGGCGGTGCCGCCTCCCACGGCAACTGCGGCACGCTCACGCCCAGCCACGCGCCGCCGCTGGCCGCGCCGGGCATGGTGGGCCAGGCCCTGCGCTGGATGCTGAGCCCGGCGGCGCCGCTGTACATCAAGCCGCGCTGGGATCCGGCATTGATGCGCTGGCTGATGGCCACCGCGCGGCGCTGCAACGGCACCGACTGGCTCGCCAGCGGCCTGGCCAAGGGCGCGCTGCTGCAGCTCTCGCGCGCGCTCACCGAGGACCTGGTGTTCGGCCAGGACCTGGACTGCGGTTTCCAGGCCAGCGGTTTCCACTACGTGTTCCGCAGCGCGCGGGCGCTGGAGAAGCAGCAGCGCGACCTGCCGCTGCTGGCCCGGATGGGCATCCGCGCCAGCGTGCTGGACGCCGCCGCCCTGGCCGCCGACGAGCCCGCGCTGCGGCCCGGCATGGCCGGTGCGATCCATTTCCCCGGCGACGCGCAGCTGCGACCCGACCGCTACACCGCCGAACTGGCGCGCGTGGTGCGCGAGGCCGGCGGCGTGATCGAAGAGGGCGTGAGCGTCACCGGCTTCGAGAGCGGGCGCCGCGGCGTGGAGGCGGTGCACACCAACGAAGGGCGCCGCACCGGCGACAAGGTGCTGATGGCGCTGGGCGCCTGGTCGCCCCGGTTCGCGCGCAACCTGGGGCTGGAAATCCCCATCCAGCCCGGCAAGGGCTATTCGATCACCTACGACCGGCCGATGCTCGCGCCGCGGCGGCCGCTGGTGCTCAAGGAGCGCAGCGTCTGCGTCACCGCCTGGGACGATGGCTTCCGGCTGGGCAGCACCATGGAGTTCAGCGGCTACGACGACACCTTGAACGCCACGCGGCTGACGGCGCTCGAGCGCGGTGCGGCCGAGTACCTGGTGGAACCGGCGGGACCCGTCAAGCGCGAGGAGTGGTGCGGCTGGCGGCCGATGATGGTGGACGACCTGCCGCTGCTGGGCCGGTCGCCGCGACACAGCAACCTGTGGTTGGCCACCGGCCACGGCATGATGGGCATGGGCATGTCGGCCGGCACCGGACGCATCATCGCCGACCTGATGCTGGGCCGCGCGCCGCCCATCGACCCGGCGCCCTACGCGCCGTCACGCTTCGCAGCCCAGGCCTGAGCCATGGACATCTTTTCCCTGCACCGCGGTACGTCGCCACTGCTCATCAGCCTGCCGCACGACGGCATCGCGCTGCCCGAGGAATTGGCCGGCCGGCTGACGCCCGAGGCGCGCGGCGTGCCGGACACCGACTGGTTCGTCAGCCGGCTCTACGATTTCGCAAGGCGGCTGGGCGCCTCGCTGCTGGTGCCGGTGCACTCGCGCTACGTGATCGACCTCAACCGGCCGCCGGACGACCTGTCGCTCTATCCGGGCCAGAACACCACCGGGCTGTGCCCGCTGCAGCGCTTCAGCGGCGAACCGGTCTACCTGCCGGGCCAGGAGCCCACCGCCGAGGAAGTGGCGGCGCGGATCGAGCGCTACTGGCGCCCTTACCACGAGGCGCTGTCGGGCGAGCTGGCGCGGCTGAGGACCGCACACGGTCGCGCCGTGCTGTGGGAGGGGCATTCGATCCGCAGCACCGTGCCCTTCCTGTTCGAAGGGCGCTTGCCCGACCTCAACCTCGGCACCGCCTCGGGCGCCAGCTGTTCGCCGGCGCGGCAGGCACGCATCGAGTCGGTGCTGTCGGCGCAGCGCGACTACACCTGGGTGGCCAACGGACGCTTCAAGGGCGGCTACATCACCCGCCATCATGGCCGCCCCGGCGAAGGCGTGGATGCGGTGCAGCTCGAGCTGGCGCAGTGCACGTACATGGACGAAGCCACGGGGCGCTACCAGCCCGATCGCGCCGCCAAGGTGCAGGCGCTGCTGGCCGAACTGCTGGAGGCCGCGCTGGCCTGACGGCCGCCGGGCCGCGCCCGCGCCTAGCGGCTGGCGATGGCGCGCGCCGGCGTGTGCCGCGGGTCGAAGAAGCAGATGGCCTGGCGCGCGGCGATGCGGCGCGGCTGGTTGCAGCTGACCTCGCGCGCCGTGCGGCCGTCGAAGCCCTGCAGGCCGACGGTGGCCTGCGAGGCCTGGCTGTCGTCCAGCGACGCGTACTGCAGCGCGATTTCGTAGCTGCCGTGGTAGAGCACGGCCTGGGCGCGCAGGGGCTGCGTGCTGGGCACCGGGCCCGCGCGCTCGAAGCCGTCCCATTCCACCACGGTGCAGGCCTGCGTTGCGCCCATCGCACCCGGGCGCGGGCACGTGGCGAAGTACGCCTCGCGCACGGTGCCGCCGGCCCGGGGACGCAGGTCGTCGTGGTAGACGTAGATGCGGTTCTGGCTGGCGGCCGGGTTGTCGGCGCGCGAGGGCAGGGCGCAGTCGTTGCTGAAATCCGAGCCGTCGTCCACCGCCAGCGAGTCGGCGGCGGCCAGGTAGCCGTTGCCTGACACCACCAGCGAAGGCGTGGGCAACTGGTAGAACTCGAAAGGCTGCGCCAGCTTCACCACGGCCCCGCCGTCGTCGGCGACGGCCTTGGCGTGTCCGGGGGCCAGGGGCACGTGGCCGCCTGAAGGGCCCATGTCAATGTAGTCGTAGCCGCAGACGCCGGCGGCGGGGCTTTCCGCCACGGTGTACACGTAGAGGTTTTCGGACTGCAGTGCACGCTCGCGCGCCTGCAGGCCCAGGGCGACCGCGGTCGCCAGGACGATGCCTGCCAGCTGCAGCGGCAGGCCTTTGGGATGGGGTGTGGTGCCGGACATCCGTCAGGTCATGCACGAAACGTGCCATTTTTTGGCAGGGGCGGTGCCGGCGGCGGCGGCGCGCGGGGCGGGTGGAGCATCCGTCCGCGGGCGCGGGAAAATGGGCTCCGGCCGGCGGTCGCCGGCCCCGTCCGGGGTCGTCGGCCCCCGTGGCGCCGGTGGCGCACTGACTGCCGCAGGGCGCGCACACTGACGTAGCGCGTCACCCCTGCGCGGTCGGATCCCGGGTCAGGACAGGCGCTGTTCGTCCCGGGCGGCGGCGGGGAACGGCATCTCCTCGAGCTGCATTTCGTCCACTTCGCCGCCCCCGGGGGCCGGACCGCGCAGGCGCACCCGCAGCGCCAGGTCGGTGCGGGAGTCGGCGTTGTCCATGGCCTCGGTGTAGCTGATTTCGCCGGCGGCGTAGAGGTCGTACAGGGCCTGGTCGAAGGTGTGCATGCCGTCGCTGCCCAGCTTCATCGCTTCGCGGATGGCGGCGATTTCGCCCTTGGCGATCAGGTCGGCGACGAAAGGCGTGGACAGCAGCACCTCCACCGCCGGGATGCGCTTGGTGCGCAGGCCCTTGAGCAGGCGCTGGCCGACCACCGCCCGCAGGTTGAGCGAGAGGTCGATCAGCAGCTGCTCGCGCGCCGATTCGGGGAAGAAGTTGATGATGCGGTCCAGCGTCTGGTTGGCGTTGTTGGCGTGCAGGGTGGACAGGCACAGATGCCCGGTTTCGGCGTACGAGATGGCGGCCTGCATGGTCTCGCGGTCGCGGATTTCGCCAATCATGATCACGTCGGGCGCTTCGCGCATGGCGTTCTTGAGCGCGTTGGCGTAGCTGTGGGTGTCCAGGCCGACCTCGCGCTGGTCCACCACCGAGACGATGTGGCTGTGCACGTATTCGATCGGCTCCTCGACGGTGAGGATGTGGCCGGTGCG
Organism: Arenimonas sp.; assembly: GCA_035433005.1. Lineage (GTDB taxonomy): Bacteria > Pseudomonadota > Gammaproteobacteria > Xanthomonadales > Xanthomonadaceae > Arenimonas. Next base: position 14,842 of record DAORUD010000061.1, read on the forward strand.
GTTGTTGTTGCGGTAGTCGATCATCGAGGCGAGCGTGGTGGACTTGCCCGAGCCGGTGGAGCCCACCACCAGCACCAGCCCGCGCGGCAGCATCACGATGTCCTTGAGCAGGGGCGGCAGGTTCAGCGTTTCGATGGACGGGATCTTGTTGGTGATGTAGCGCACCGCCATCGCCACCTCGCCACGCTGGCGGTAAATGTTGATGCGGAAGCGGCCGACGTCGCCCATGGCGATGGCGAGGTTCATTTCCCAATTGGCCTCGAAATCGCGCTGCTGGTGTTCGTCCATGATCGAGAAGGCCATGGACCGCACGTCGGACACGCTCAGCGCCACATCGCTGAACGCCCGGCTCAGGCCGTCAATCTTGATGGTGGGCGGCGCCCCGGGGCTAAGCAACAGGTCGGACGCATTCTTGTGCGCCATCATCACCAGCAGGGCGGTCAGGTCCAAGGCGCGGCTCCGAGGGGTCGACTACGCCCCGACTATAGCCAAAACCCGGGCGTTGCCGGCGGGGGCAGACTTCCAGCGAAGCCAGGTCGCCCTTGGCC
>DAORUD010000062.1:0-8925 GCA_035433005.1 Arenimonas sp.
CGCAGGATGTGCCGCAGCGGCGCCGCGATGTCGGGCGCCGACAGGCCCGCGGTGGCCACCTGGTACAGCAGCGGCTGGAACAGGTGGTGGTTGGTGCGGTCCACCAGGGTGATGCGCACCGGCGCGGACGCGAGCGCGCGCGTGGCCCACAGGCCGCCGAAGCCGCCCCCCAACACCAGCACATGCGGTTCGCGCGTCTGCGCCATGGGTCGTTCCCTCAGTAGAGGTCGGTGGGGTCCACGTCCAGCGACCAGCGCACCTTGCGCGCCGATCTGAGCGCCTGCAGCCGCGGCAGCCAGTCCTGCAGCGCGGCGTGCAGCGGGCCGCGCTGGGCGGCGTCGAGCAGGATCTGGCCGCGCGCCTTGCCGGCGCGCCGCGCCATCGGGGCGGGCATCGGGCCGTTGAGCTGCACGCCCTCATGCTTGCCGAACTGCTCGCGCGCCTCGTGCAGGAAGCCCTGCATGTCGCCTTCGGTGGGCGCCTCGGCGCGCAGCATCGCCAGGTGTGCATAAGGCGGGAACTGGGCCACTTCGCGCTCGGCCAACTGCAGCGCGGCCACCGCGGGGTAGCCGCCGGACAGCAGCGTGGCGAGCAGCGGGTGCTCGGGATGGTGGGTCTGCAGCAGCACTTCGCCGGGCAACTGTGCGCGGCCGGCGCGCCCGGCCACCTGGATCAACAGCTGGGCCAGCTTTTCACCGGCGCGGAAGTCGGCGCTGAACAGGCCTTCGTCCACGCCCACCACCGCCACCAGCGTCAGCCGCGGCAGGTCATGGCCCTTGGCCAGCATCTGCGTGCCCACCAGGATGCCCGACTGTTCGCCGAAGGCCTCCAGGTGTTTTTCGATGGCGTCGCGCCGGCGCGTGGTTTCGCGATCCACGCGGATCATCAGCGCGTCGGGGAAGCGTTCGGCCAGCGCTTCCTCGATGCGTTCGGTGCCGGCGCCCTGGGGCTGCAGCGCCAGGCTGGCGCAGTCGGGGCAGGCGTTGGGCGGCGTGGCGCGCGCGCCGCAGTGGTGGCAGATCAGCCGCCGGCCGCCGGCATGCACCGTCATGGCGGCGTCGCAGCGCTTGCAGTGCGCGCTCCAGCCGCAGTCGTGGCAGATCAGCACGGGGGCGTAGCCGCGGCGGTTCTTGAACACCAGGGCCTGTTCGCCGCGCGCCAGGCAGCGGCCCACGGCGTCCAGAAGGTCCTCGGACAGGCCGTTGCGCAGCGGCCGCTTGCGCACGTCCACCACGCGCACCACCGGTGGCCGCGCGCCGCCGGCGCGCTGCGCCAGCCGCAGGTGGCCATAGCGGCCCGACAGCGCGTTGTGCAGCGATTCCAGCGACGGCGTGGCGCTGCCCAGCAGCACCGGGACGCCGAGCTTGCTGGCGCGCACCAGGGCGAGGTCGCGCGCGTGGTAGCGGATGCCGTCCTGCTGCTTGTAGGAGCCGTCGTGTTCTTCGTCCACCACGATCAGGCCGGCTTCCGGCAGCGGGCAGAAGATCGCCGAACGGGTGCCGACCAGCACGCGCGCCTCGCCGCGCGCCATGGCGGTCCAGGCGCGCGCGCGTTCGCCGTCGCCCAGGCCCGAGTGCAGCGCATGCACGGGCACGCCCAGGCGGCTGCGGAAGCGCTGCAGCGCCTGCGGCGTCAGGCCGATCTCGGGCACCAGCACCAGCGCCTGCCGGCCGGCCGCCAGGCAGGCGGCGATGGCCTGCAGGTAGACCTCGGTCTTGCCGCTGCCGGTGACGCCCTCCAGCAGCCAGGCCCGGAACCCGGGCTGGGCGCGGATCGCGGCCAGGGCCTCGGCCTGGGCCGGCATCAGCGCCGGCCCGGACGCGGTGGCCAGCGGTTCGACCTTGCCGGCCAGGCGCACGCGCTCGGCCAGGCCGCGCTCGGCCAGGGCACGCGCCGCCGGACGCCAGTCGTCCTCCATCCCGTCGAGCTGGTCTTCGCCCAGGGGCCGTTCGACCAGGCGGATCAGGAGCCGCCGCGGCTTGCCGTCGCGGCCGGTGGACGCGGCCGCCTGCAGGCCCGCGGGCGTGGCGCGCCAGCCGAAGCGGGCCGTTTCCGGCAGCGCCTGGCCGGCGCGCAGGGCCGCCGGCAGGGCGGTGGCCAGCACTTCGCCCAGCGGGGCGTGGTAGTAGGCGGCGACCCAGCGCAGGCTTTCGAACAGTTCCCCCGCCAGTAGCGGGGCGTCGTCCAGCCGCGCCAGGGCGGGTTTGAGGGCCGGACCGTCGGCCTGTGGTTCGGCCAAGTCCACCACCACGCCCACCTGTTCCCCGTCGCCGCGGCCGAACGGTACCCGCACCCGGCAGCCGACCCAGCCCGCATCGGCGGTGTGGCCGGCGGGCGGCAGGTAATCGAAAAGCCGCGGCAGGGGCACCGGCAGGGCCAGGCGCAGCGCGGTTTCTGGGGTAGCTGGCATGGGAGAAGTCTAGCCTGCGGAGGGTGCCGGAGGGCCTTGGGGCCTACTTGCGCGTCATTGCTGCTAACTCCATCACGAATGCTGCCTAAGCTACTGTTCACAAAACCGAAAAACCCTTATCCACACGGATTGTGGATAACTCTGTGGAAGAGCTTCCCGGCGGCCATGCGCATCCCCCTTGTGAATGGCTCTCCGGCCGGGTTGGCGATTTTTTAACCAAGCCGTCATAGTCGTTTTAAAACAACAACTTGGCGATATCACATATTGGTCATGTGGGGTCTGGCGCCGCGTCCGCGGTCCGTTCACACCCCCGCCCTGCCGCTGTGCACAACGTTTCACGCCAGAACCCGCGCCGGGCTTGGCTGAGCAGGATTTTTCGCACTGTCAACCGCGATGTTCCCTGACCGGGCTGGCTAGAATGGCGGTGTGACTGCCGCTTCCCCGACCCCCCCTTCCACCGTCCCGCCTTCCCCGGCCCTGTCCGCCTTCCTGCGCGGCATCGAGCGCCGGGCGTTCGTGTTCGCCCAGGTCCAGTGCGGCAACGACGACGTCGCCGAGGCCGCCCTGGGGCGCGCCATGCGGGCGTTCAGGGCCGACTCCCCGGCCATCCCCCTCGCGGGCTGGCCGGCGGGCTTCTGGGCGCGCCTGATGGCCCAGGCGGAGCTGTCGCGAGGGCAGAGTGAAGTGCCCGAACTCCGGGCGATCAGCTCCGGCCCCCGCGCGGCCCTGCTGCTGCGCATGGTGGGCGGGCTGGACTTCCCGCATGCGGCCGGCGTGCTGGGCATCAGCGAGGCCACCTACCGCTTCGCGCTGCAGCGCGCCCTGCAGCAGCTGGGCGAGGGCGGCATCAGCTACGCGGTGTTGGGTGCGCTGCGCGAGCGGCTGCACCGGCAGGTGAAGACCTTGCCCGAGGCGCGCACCGCGTCGCTGGCGGCCCTGCGCGCGCGCGTGCTGGCGGGTGGACCCGAGGCACTGCCGCCGCCACCCAAGCCGGTATCGCCGCACTGGCGGCGCCTGGCCTGGGCGGCCCTGGCGCTGCTGGTGCTGGGCTTCGCGGCCACCTTCTGGACGCCGGGGCCGGTGCTGGCGCCGGGCGGCACCGAGGCCCTGCCGATCGAACCGGCGCCCGTGCCGGTGCCCCCGACCCAGGCCTCGGACTGGGTGACGCATCCCGACTACGCGCTGCTGGCCGCGCCGGACGAAGAGCGGCTGGCCACCGGGCTGGCGCTGCTGAGCTGGAGGGCTTCGGCCGAGGCGGGCGAACCCGTTGACGCGGCGGCCTCCGGGTCCGCCGGCGCGGCGGCCAACGCCTCGCCCCCCGACACCGCGCCGGCGGCAGGCGAGCCCGCGGCGACGACGGCCGCATTCCCGGAGCTGCCCCAGCCCCAGCGCGCCCTGCTGGCGCCCCTGGCCGGCGCATGGCCAGGCCTCGAGCCCGATACCCGGCAACGGCTGCAGGCCAACGCCGCGCACTGGCTGGGGCTGGACGCGGCGCAGCGCGAGGCCCTGGTGGCGACCATGCGGGCCTGGGACGCACTTCCGGCGGCGCAGCGCGCGCAGCGTCGCGGACCTTTCGCCGCCTGGCAGTCGCTGTCGCCGGATGAGCGCGGGCGCGTGCGCGCCGCCGCGACGCGGATGGCGGCGCTGTCGCCGGAGCAGCAGCAGGCGTTGCGCGACGAATTCGACAGTCTGCCGCCCGACGTACGCCAGGACTGGTGGCTGGGGCCGGAGATCGGCCCGGGCTTCTCACAGCTCAGGCCGCTGTTTGCCTTCGTGCCCGAACAGGACCGCCCTGCGCTGCTGGCGCTGCTGCGCGCGCTGTCGCCGCAGGCGCGCGCCGACCTGGCCCTGCTGGCGCGACGCCTGCCGGCGAACGAACGCGAAAGCCTGCGCCGCGACCTGGTGGCGGCGCCCGCCGCCGAACGCGAAGCCCTGATCCGCGCCCGCGCGGGGCGCTGAACGCGGGCGCGGTGGCTACATGTTCACCAGGCTCACCAGCAGGCTGAGCGTCGCGCCCAGGCTGACCAGCACGAAGTAGCAGGTGCCCAGTACGCCGTACTTGAGCAGGGTCATTACCCAGCCCTGCCCGTACACGCGCTTCTGCATCAGCAGCAGGTAGATCGGCAGCCATGCGACCAGCGCGAACTCGGCAATGCCCAGGGGCCCCGACAGCCACGGCAGCGCCGTGGTCCAGCCCGCCAGCGCGTCCAGCAGCAGCACCAGCAGCAGGCCGGCGCACAGGAAAGCGTGGCTGTGCAGGGCGACGATCAGGTGTTCCATGTAGATGCGCCGCTTGAACAGGTATGCGAACTTGAGCAGCAGCGCGAACAGCGGAAGCAGCGCGAACAGCGTGGTCGGCACGTTCGAAAGGAAGGCGTCCTTGAGCAGGTTGGGGTCTTTCTGGATGCGCGCGATGTTGTCCTTGGCGTCGCCGACCATGCCGTTGAGGCGGTCGTTGGCGGCGTCGGGCAGCGCGTCGAACTTCAGCGGGTTGGTCTTGGGGTCCCAGGACGAGCCGTTGAAGCTGATGTTGGCGTCGTTGTCGGCGGGCGGCACGGGCTTGCCTTCCCTCGTCGCCTTCTCGATGACGGCGATGCGGCGCGCGGCTTCGGCGGCGACGCCCTTCTCCGCGGCCTCCATGCCCGCCGACACGCCTTCGGCCATGCCCGGCACGCCGACGTTGGCCGTCTCCGCGCGCACCTTGCGCAGCGCCGCGATGGCCTCGTCCCGCGCGGCCTCGACCCCGGCCACCGTGGTGGCGTTGCGGATGCCGTCGCCGGGGTCGTCCGTGGTGTCGACGATGACGGGCGGGGTGCCACCTTCGTCCACGTCGATATTGACGCTGAGCTTGGCCGCGAAGAACGCCAGCAGGCTCAGGAACACGAACAGGCGCACCGGGCTGACGTAGCGCACGCGGCGACCGGCGAAATATTCCAGCGTCAGGTAGCCCGGCCGCAGCAGCAGCGGCCCCAGCGTGCGCAGGATGCGCGAGTCGAGCTCGAACACCGAGTCCATGAAGTCGCCGACGATGCTGCTGAAATGCCGCACCAGGCCCTTGGTGGGCTGGCCGCAGGAATAGCAGTGTTCGCCCAGCAGGGGCTCGCCGCAGTTCTGGCAGCGGCGCGCCGGCGCTTCGGGGGCGGCGGGCGTTGGCGTGGGTGTGTCCATGGCGGGCTCCGGTGCGGCTGCGGCTAATATAGCGGCCCAGACGGCCGCGGCATTACCCCATGAGTCATTCCGAAACACGCGCGGCGCGCCTGCTGCGCGAGATGCGCGTCAGCTTTGTCCTGGCGCTGCCGCTTGTGCTGGGCCAGGCCTCGTCCATGGCGATGAACATCGTGGACACCGTGCTGGCCGGCCGCCACGGCCCGGTCACGCTGGCCGCGGTGGGGGTGGGCAGCGCGGTGTGGTCGGTCGTCATCCTGGTCAGCATCGGCGTGCTGATGGCGGTGCCGCCGACGGTGGCGCAGCTCAACGGTGCCGGGCGCCGCGGCGAGATCGGCGCCGTGTTCCGGCAGGCGCTGTGGCTCGCGCTGGCCTTGGGACTGGGCCTGTTCTTCGTAGTGCGCGGCGGTGCGCTGGCGCTGGCGCCGATGGGCATCACGGCCGAGGCCAGGCCGGAAGCGGAGGCCTTCCTGCGCGCCATCAGCTGGGGTGCGCCGGCGCTGGCGCTGTACTTCTGCCTGCGCAACCTCAGCGAGGGCATCGCCTGGACCAAGCCCACGATGGTGTTCGGCATCGCCGGCCTGGTGCTGCTGGCGCCGCTGGGCTACGGGCTGATGTTCGGGTTGGGCCTGGGCGCGGCGGGCCTGGGCTATGCGGTGGCCGTCACGCTGTACTGCCAGACCGTGGCGCTGTGGGTCTACCTGTGGCGTTCGCCGCGCTTCGCCGACCTGGGCCTGTTCGATCGTTTCGATCCGCCGCGCTGGGCACCGATCCGCGCGCTGCTGGCGCTGGGCCTGCCGATGGGCGTGTCGGTGTTCATGGAGGGCAGCCTGTTCGTGGCAACGGCGCTGCTGATCGGCCAACTGGGCACCACGCAGATCGCGGCGCACCAGATCGCCATCCTCGTCGCCAGCCTCGCCTTCATGGTGCCGCTGGGTGTGGCGATGGCGACCACCGTGCGGGTGGGCCATGCGGTGGGCGCGGGCGATCCGTCGGCGGTGCGCTGGTCGGCCGCCGCCGGCTACGGGCTGGCGATGATCGCGCAGACGGTGTCGGCGCTGGTGCTGGTGTCGTCGGCCGGCTGGCTGGCCAGCCTGTTCACCGCCGACCCGGCGGTGATTGCGCTGGCGACGCTGCTGATGGCGTATGCGGCGGTGTTCCAGTACCCCGACGGGCTGCAGGCGCTTTCGGCCGGCGCACTGCGCGGCCTGAAGGACACGCGCGTGCCGATGTTCATCACGGTGCTGGCGTACTGGGGCCTGGGCCTGCCGCTGGGCTACTGGCTGGGCGTGGTGGGCGGCCGGGGCGCGCCCGGGCTGTGGACCGGGCTGATACTGGGGCTGAGCGTGGCCGCCACGCTGCTGTTCTGGCGGTTCTGGCGCCTGGCGACCCGCCCCCTGCCGCCGGTCCGCGTGACCTAACGCCCATGCGGCCTTCACCGGCGCTGGGTATGCTGGCCGCTGGATAATCCGGAGTCACCCCATGTCCCACTCCCAGCCCGGCCCGATCCGCCGCTTCTTCGGCGGCATCTGGAATACGGTCAACTTCGCCCGCCGGCTCGTTTTCAACATCCTGTTCCTGCTGGTGCTGTTCCTGATGCTGGTGGCCATCCTGGCCAACCCGGGCGTGCAGCCGCTGCAGGAAAAGACGGCGCTGGTGCTGGACATGAACGGCGTGCTGGTGGAGCAATTCACCTCGGCGCCGGTGGACCGCGTGGTGAACCAGGCCACCGGCCAGGCCCAGCCCGAGATCCAGCTGCGCGACGCGCTGCACGCCATCCGGGCCGCCAAGGACGACGCGCGCATTGACCGCATCGTGCTGCTGACCGACGGCTTCAACGCCGCCGGCTTCGCCGCGATGCGCGACCTGGCCGCCGCGCTGCGCGACTTCCGCGCGTCGGGCAAGCAGATCGTCGCGTTCGGCAACAACATGGAGCAGAAGCAGTACTACCTGGCGGCGCAGGCCGACGAGGTGTACCTCGACCCGATGGGCGGCGTGCTGCTGGAAGGCCTGGGCCGCTACCGCATGTACTACCGCGCCGGCCTGCAGGACAAGCTGGGCGTGGACGTGCACCTGTTCAAGGTGGGCGAGTTCAAGTCCGCGGCCGAACCCTACGTGCTGGACGCGGCGTCGCCCGCCGCGCGCGAGGCCGACCTGTTCTGGATGACCGACATCTGGCAGCGCTTCGTGGCCGACCTGGCGCAGGCGCGCAAGCTCGACGTGGACGGCATCAACGCGATGATCAACGAGCTGCCCGCGCGCGTGCAGGCCGCCTCCGGCGACCTGGGCAAGCTGGCGCTGGACGAGAAGCTGGTGGACGGCCTGATGACCAGCCAGGAAGTCGAGAAACTGCTGATGGAGCGCGGCGTCGCCGACGACGACGGCACCAGCTTCCGCCAGATCGACCTCAAGGGCTACCAGGCGCACCTGATGCGCGAGAACCTGGGCATCGACAGCCGCCCGAAGGTGGCCGTGGTGGTGGCGCAGGGCGAGATCTTCGACGGCGAGCAGTCGCCGGGCACCATCGGCGGCGAGTCCACGTCGGCGCTGCTGCGCCAGGCGCGCGAGGACGAGACGGTCAAGGCCGTGCTGCTGCGCGTGGACTCCCCGGGCGGCGCCGTGTTCCCGTCCGAGCAGATCCGCCGCGAAGTGGAGCTGACCAAGGCGGCCGGCAAGCCGGTGGTGGTTTCGATGGGCAACGTGGCGGCGTCGGGCGGCTACTGGATCTCGATGAATGCCGACCGCATCTATGCCGACGATTCCACCATCACCGGTTCGATCGGCATCTACGGGCTGTGGATGACGGTGCCGCGCGTGCTCGAGAAGATCGGCGTGAGCACGGACGGCGTGCGCACCGCGCCGCTGGCCGGTGCGTTCGACCCCACGCTGCCGCTGGATCCGAACGCGGGCCTCATCATCCAGTCGGTGATCGAGAAGGGCTACGCCGACTTCACCGGCAGGGTGGCCGCCGCCCGCGGCAGCACGCCCGAGAAGATCGACCAGGTGGCGCAGGGCCGCGTCTGGACCGGCGCGCAGGCCAAGGAGCGCGGGCTGGTGGACGAGCTGGGCGGCCTGGAAGCAGCGCTGGCCCATGCGGCGTCGCTGGCCAAGCTGGAGGAAGGCAAGTACGGCGTGAGCTACATCGAGAAGCCGCTGTCGGCCTTCGAGAACTTCGTGGTGAACATGGGTGGCAGCGCCCGCATGCAGGGCGTGCTGCGCGTGCTGGCGCCCACGCCGCTGCTGCTCGATCGCCAGACGCTGGCCCGGGTGGAGGGTGAACTGGCCTGGCTGGACCGCACGGGCCGCTCGCCGATCCGCGCGGTGGCGCATTGCCTCTGCGCCTACTGATC
>DAORUD010000062.1:9025-15058 GCA_035433005.1 Arenimonas sp.
TCAGCCGCCGGCGTCCTGGAGCGCCTTCTGGCGCTCGGCTTCGTCGGCGGCCTGGGTGGCTTCGACTTCCTTGGCCTTGTCCAGCGGCTGGTTGATGGCGTCGCGAAGCTCGGTGGCCTTGGGCTCGGGCAGCGTGTCGGGCGTCGGGTCGGGCGTGGGCGCGTCGCAGGCCGCGGTGGCCAGGCAGGCGATCAGGATCAGGGCAAGTCGCATCGTGCTGCTCCGTTCGGCGGGTTGGCCGCTATCCTACGCCTGGGCCGAAGGGAGAGTTCCAATGACGAGCAGCCGCTGGCGACTCGATGGGCAGGTGGCGCTGGTGACCGGCGCCAGCGTGGGCATCGGCCGCGCCATTGCCGCCGAACTGCTGGGGCTGGGCGCCGACGTGATGCTGGTGGCGCGCGACGAGGCGCTGCTGGAAGCCACGCGCACCGAACTCGAGGAACAGTTCCCGCAGTCCCAGGTGCGCGCCTTCGCAGCCGACGTGGCCGACGCCGAACAGCGCCGCGAAATCTTCGACTGGGTGGAGGACCTGGGCAACGGCCTGCAGGTGCTGGTGAACAACGCCGGCAGCAACGTCCGCCGCGCCACCATGGACTACGCCGACGCCGAGTGGCGCGAACTGTTCGAGACCAACCTGTTCTCGGCCTTCGAGCTCAGCCGCTTCGCCTTCCCGCTGCTGAGCCAGCACGCCTCGTCGAGCATCGTCAACGTCGGCTCGGTGTCGGGCCTGACGCACGTGCGCACCGGCTCGCCCTACGGCATGACCAAGGCCGCGCTGCACCAGCTGACGAAGAACCTCGCCTGCGAATGGGCCGAGGACGGCGTGCGCGTGAACGCGGTGGCGCCCTGGTACATCCGCACGCGCCGCACGTCCACGTCGCTGGCCGACCCGGACTACCTGGACGAAGTGATAGACCGCACGCCGATGGGCCGCATCGGCGAACCCGAGGAAGTGGCGGCCGCGGTGGCCTTCCTGTGCCTGCCGGCGTCGAGCTACGTCACCGGCGAATGCATCGCGGTGGACGGCGGTTTCCTCCGCTACGGGTTCTGAGCGCGGGGCTCAGCGGCAGCTTTCGCCGACGATGCGTTCAAGCCGGATGACTTCGGACTTGCGGAAGGCGGCCGTGTCGCTGAAGGCGTGCAGGGCGTTGGAGCGCGCCAGCTTCAGCCTTGCCTTGAACTGGTCGCAGGCCGCGTCGTCGTCCATGCGCAGGCACGATTCCGACACCCAGCGGCAGGTGGCCGCGCCCTGCGCCGAGCCGCGCACGTCGTAGCCCAGCACCGACAGCGGCACGCAGCGCGTGTTGGGGTCGTAGGCTTCGGAGAAACGCACCTCGCCATCGAAGTCGGTGCACTGGAACAGCGGCGGCGGCGGATAGGGCAGCGGTGCGGGCTGGGGCTCGGGCTCGGGCAGGGTGGAGGGGTCGGGCTCGGCGGCGGCGCTGGCGGCCTTGGGCGCGGGGTCCTGCGGGCGCACCATGCGGCGCTCGGACTGGGCCTGGCCCTCGGCGCAGGGTTCGTCCTGCAGGGTCACGCGGCCGGCGCTGTCCTGGCAGCGGTACACGGTGATGTCCTGCGTCGCGGCCGGGCCGACGCCGCACAGGAAAATGGCTAAGCTGGCCAGGACGAATCGGCGCATGGCGGGATTCTCCGCCCGCGGCACCGCCACTTCCAGCCCGGACTCCGCCATGACGCGCCTGCTGTTCATCCTTGCCCTGCTGCTGCCCGCCGCCGTCCTGGCGGCCATTCCCGTGGCGCCGCCGCGCGCCGAGGGCGAGGGCCCGTACCCGCAGCTGATCCTGCGCGGCGCCACGGTCATCACCGGCACCGGTGCGCCGGCGCATGGCCCGGTGGACATCGTGGTGGAAGGCGACCGCATCACCGAAGTGCGCATCGTCGGCAGCGCCAACGCGCCCATCAACCCGGCCAACCGCCCGGTGCTCAAGGCCGGCGGCCGCGAGTTGGACCTCACGGGGCAGTACGTGATGCCCGGCATCGTGGACCTGCACGGCCACATCGGCGGCGACGAACAGGGCGTCAGCGCCGAGTACGTCTACAAGCTCTGGCTGGCCCACGGCATCACCAGCGTGCGCGACCCCGGCTGCGGCAACGGCATTGACTGGTGCGTGGGCGAGCAGAAGCGCAGCGCCGCCAACGCCATCACGGCGCCGCGCATCTTCCCCTACGCCTTCTTCGGCTCGGGGCGCGACACGCCCATCACCACGCCCGAACAGGCGCGCCAGTGGGTGCGCGACATGAAGGCGCGGGGCGCGCTGGGCATGAAGTGCTTCGGCTACCGCCCCGATATCCTGGAGGCCGCCTTCGACGAACTGAAGAAGCTCGGCATGGGCAGCGCCTGCCACCATGCGCAGCTCGACGTGGCGCGGGTGAACGTGCTCACCACGGCGCGCTGGGGCCTGACCACGATGGAGCACTGGTACGGCCTGCCCGAGGCGCTGTTCGACGGCCAGACCGTGCAGCAGTACCCGGCCGACTACAACTACCAGGACGAACAGCACCGCTTCGGCCAGGCCGGCCGCCTGTGGGCCCAGGCCAGCGAGAAGGGCAGTGCGCGCTACGAGGCGGTGATCACCGAGCTGCTGGCGCTGGATTTCACGCTCGACCCCACCTTCACCATCTACCAGGCCACGCGCGACCTGATGCGCGCGCGCCGCGCCGACTGGCACGAGGCCTACACGCATCCGGCGCTGTGGGATTTCTTCACGCCCAACCGCGACAACCACGGCAGCTTCTTCTTCGACTGGGGCAGCGAGGAAGAGGCCGCCTGGAAGGACAACTACCGGCGCTGGATGGCCTTCGTGAACGACTACAAGAACCGCGGCGGCCGCGTCACGGTCGGCAGCGATTCGGGCTACATCTACAAGACCTACGGCTTCGGCACCATCGAGGAGCTGGAGCTGCTGCGCGAAGCCGGCTTCCACCCGCTGGAGGTGATCCGCGCCGCCACGCTGTCGGGCGCCGAGGCGCTGGGCGCGGCCGACCGCATCGGTTCGATCGAGGCCGGCAAGCTGGCCGACCTGGTGGTGCTGGGCGAGAACCCGCTGGCCAACCTGAAAGTGCTGTATGGCACCGGCCACGCGCGCCTGGGCGCCGACGGCAGGCTGCACCGCGTGGGCGGCGTGCGTTACACCATCAAGGGCGGCGTGGTGTACGACGCGCCGGCGCTGCTGGCCGACGTGCGCCGCATCGTGGCCGAAGAAAAGGCCCGGCGCGGCATCACCACGTATCCGCAGCCGGGCGACTGACCCGGCGGCGTTTTGGTCAGGCCGCTGAGCGCGTCGGCACGGCCTTGGTGGCGGGCTTCGCGGCTTTCTTCACCGCTTTCTTCGCGGCCTTCTTCGCGGGAGCGGCCTTGGCTGCCGTCGTCGTCGTTGCCTTCTTCGCGGCCTTCTTCGTCGCCTTTTTGGCGGCCTTCTTCACCGCTTTCTTCGCCGGCGCCTTGGCCGTTGCCGAAGCGCTGGCCTCGACCACTTTCTTCGCGGCTTTCTTCGTGGCTTTCTTGGCGGCCACCTTCTTGCCGAAGCGGCCGCCCTTGCGCACCGGCTTGCCCTCGGCCAGCAGCGCCACGCACTCGGCCTGCGTCAGGCTGGCGGGGTCGCGGTCCTTGGGGATCTTGCCGTTCTTCTCGCCGTCGGTGATGTACGGGCCGTAGCGGCCGTTCAACACCTGGATGTCGGTGCCGGGGAAGACCTTGATGGTGCGGTTGGCGATCATCTCGATCTTGGCGCGCACCAGCTCCACCGCGTCGTCGAAGCTGATGGTGTACGGGTCGTCGGTCTTGCCGAGCGACGCGTACGTATCGCCGATCTTGACGAAGGGGCCGAAGCGGCCGATGGCCACCGTAACGTCCTTGCCGTCGTGCTGGCCGAGCGTGCGCGGCAGGTTGAACAGCGGCAGCGCCTCCTCCAGCGTGATGGTGTGCATGCTGGTGCCGGGGCGCAGCGAGGCGAACTTGGGCTTGTCCTCGTCTTCGGCGGTGCCGATCTGTGCGAACGGCCCGTAGCGCCCCAGGCGCACCGACACCGGCTTGCCGGATTTGGGATCAACGCCCAGCACGCGCGAACCGGTGGCCTCGGAGCGGTCCACCGATTCGCTCTTCTCGTCGATGGTTGCCTTGAACGGTTTCCAGAAGCGCTCCAGCAGCGGGATCCACGCCGCTTCACCCGCGGCCACCGAGTCGAGTTCGTCCTCGAGCCGGGCGGTGAAGTCGTAGTCCACGTACTGCATGAAGTGCCCGGACAGGAACTTGGCCACCGCGCGGCCGACGTCGCTGGGACGGAAGCGGCGGTTGTCCAGGTACACGTATTCGCGGTTCTGCAGCACCTGGATGATGCTGGCGTAGGTGGACGGACGGCCGATGCCGTACTCCTCGAGCGTCTTCACCAGCGAGGCTTCCGAGAAGCGCGGCGGCGGCTCGGTGAAGTGCTGGTCGGTGTGGATGCTGCCCAGCGGCACGTCCTGGCCGGTCTTCATGGGCGGCAGCTTGCGGCCTTCGTCGTCGTCCTCGGCGGCCTTGGCGTCCTTGCCCTCTTCGTAGACGGCCAGGAAGCCCGGGTCGATCACCGTGGTGCCGCTGGCGCGGAAGCTGTGCTCGCTGCCGGCGGCCAGTTCCACCGACACCGTGTTCATGGTGGCCGGCACCATCTGCGAAGCGACGGTGCGCTTCCACACCAGCTCGTACAGGCGGCGGGCGTCGTCGTCGAGGTAGCGGGCGATGGACGCCGGCGTGCGCAGGGCGGACGTGGGCCGGATGGCTTCGTGCGCTTCCTGGGCGTTCTTGGACTTGGACTTGTATTCGTTGGGCTTGTCGGGAAGCGCGCTGGTGCCGAAGTCGCGGGCAATCACGTCGCGGATCTCCACCACTGCGTCCACCGACAGGTTCACCGAGTCGGTACGCATGTAGCTGATCAGGCCGACCGGGCCTTCTTCGCCGATCGCCACGCCTTCGTAGAGTTTCTGCGCCACGCGCATGGTGCGCGAGGTGGTGAAGCCGAGCTTGCGCGCCGCCTCCTGCTGCAGGGTGGAAGTGATGAACGGCGGCGACGGCCGGCGCTTGCGCTCCTTGCTCACCACGTCGGTGACGCGCAGGGCCGAGCCCGCGGCCTTCACCAGGCGCGCGCGCGCCGCTTCGGCCGTGGCCGAGTCGGTGACGGTGAACTGTTCGAACTTCTGGCCGTCGAGCTTCACCAGGCGGGCGGTGAAGGCCTGCTGCGGGTGGTTGAGCTCGGCCTCCACGGACCAGTACTCGCGCGGCACGAAGGCTTCGATCTCCTCCTCGCGCTCCACGATCATGCGCAGGGCCGGCGACTGCACGCGCCCGGCCGACAGGCCGCGCTGCACCTTGCGCCACAGCACCGGCGAGAGATTGAAGCCCACCAGGTAGTCCAGGGCGCGGCGCGCCTGCTGGGCGTCCACCAGGTCGCCGGCCACCTGGCGCGGGTGGTCCACCGCGGCCTTGATCGCCTTGGGCGTGATTTCCGTGAATACCACCCGGTGCAGGTCCCGGCCCTTGAGCAGGCCGCGCTCCTTGAGGATCTCGGAGATGTGCCAGCTGATGGCCTCGCCCTCGCGGTCCGGGTCAGTGGCCAGGTAGATGGTCTGGGCGGCCTTGGCGGCCTTGGCGATGGCCTCGACGTGCTTTTCGTTCTTCTCGATCAGCT
The DNA here is from genome assembly GCA_035433005.1 of Arenimonas sp. GTDB lineage: Bacteria > Pseudomonadota > Gammaproteobacteria > Xanthomonadales > Xanthomonadaceae > Arenimonas. The sequence goes on from DAORUD010000062.1 coordinate 14,707, forward strand.
CATAGCGCATGGCGAACCCGTGCTCGGGGTCCACCGCGCCCTCCTTGGGCACCAGGTCGCGGACATGGCCGTACGAGGCCAGGACGTGGAAGTCCTTGCCCAGGTACTTGTTGATCGTCTTGGCCTTGGCGGGCGACTCGACGATGAGGAGGTTCTTGGCCATGGCCGGGGGGGTGCTCCGCTGAGCGGTTGGAAGGGCGCCAGATGGCGCGGCCCGCGGGGGTCGCGGGCCGGAGTTCTTTTTCATTAAGGCATCAGCCCGGCCGGCACTGTCAAGCCGAGCCGGCCGGCGGCCCGGGGCCGGAGGGCGCCCGGGGCGGGTCGGGGAGGGCTCAGCGGCAGTCGGTGGGCA
>DAORUD010000063.1:0-2305 GCA_035433005.1 Arenimonas sp.
AACACCGGCGCCTGCTTGCCGGCCAGGTAGGCGTCCTTGTCGAACGGGTGCGATGCGCCCTGCACCAGCTCCAGCTCGTCCTTCAGGTCGGCCAGCATCTGCGCGCCGATGCGCTCGGCCAGGCCGGGCGCGTCAATGGACGGGAAAATGGTGGAGTCCTGCCGGGTGAAGTTGCGGCCCGGTTCGTAGATATGCACTTCGCCGCTCACCAGGTGCACCACGCCGCGCAGGCGCTGGCCCATGCCGATCGGCCAGGTGATGGGCGCGCACTGGATGCCCAGCACGCTCTCGATTTCGTCCAGCAGCTCGATCGGCTCCTTGCCCTCGCGGTCGAGCTTGTTGATGAAGCCCATGATCGGCGTGTCGCGCAGGCGGCACACTTCCATCAGCTTGATGGTGCGGTCTTCCACGCCCTTGGCCACGTCAATCACCATCAGCGCCGAGTCCACGGCGGTGAGCACGCGGTAGGTGTCTTCGCCGAAGTCGGCGTGGCCGGGGGTGTCGAGCAGGTTGACGATGCGGCCTTCGTACGGGAACTGCATCACCGAGGACGTGACCGAGATGCCGCGCTCCTTCTCCAGCGCCATCCAGTCGGACGTGGCGTGGCGCGCGGCCTTGCGGCCCTTCACCGAACCGGCCATCTGGATGGCGCCGCCGAACAGCAGCAGCTTTTCGGTCAGCGTGGTCTTGCCGGCGTCGGGATGGGAAATGATGGCGAAGGTGCGCCGCCGGCGGGTTTCGCCCAGGTGATCCGACATGTCAGCGCGCCGCGCAGTTCTGGCGCAGGTCCAGCGCGTGGGCGATGTCGCGCCAGTCGAAGGCGCCCACGCCGCGGTCGTCGTGGGCGGCGTACAGCACGCCCTCGGGGAAGCGGCGCGTGGCCACCGAGTGCAGCGAAATGCCGTCGGTCAGCGCCACCGTGTTGCCCTTGAAGCTGCCGCGGAACTCCAGCGTCACCCGGTCGAACAGGTGGAACACCGTGCGGTCGGCCGACTGGTCGGCGGTGATCCAGTAGCCGCTGCCGTCGGCGCAGGCCCACAGCGCCACGCCTTCGGCCTGGGCCTGGAAGCGGTCGGGCGGCAGGTCGCGGCCGGTGTAGGTGCCGTCCATGCGGTACTCGCGCAGGGTGGTGCCCACGCGGGTGTCTTCTTCGGCAATCAGCAGGCGGTCGTGCAGCGGGTCGCCGGCGATGGACTCGACCATGCGCAGCGCGCCAGCCGGCGTGGTGTCGCCGAACTGGCCCAGCAGGGTGGCCGTGGGAGCGTCGCCCTGCAGCTGCACGCGGTAGCGCTTCACGCGGCCGTCCAGGTCGTCCAGGGGCGGCACCAGTTCGGTGCGGAAGTCGGCCATGAAGCTGTCGGTGACCAGCAGCTCGAGTTCACCCGGCGCGGTTTCGCGCAGCCACAGGCCGTAGGGGTTGAGCAGCTCGCCCTTGCCGAACTGCGCCACCGGCGTGAAGTCGGGCAGGCGCAGCGCCTGCACGCGCTGGTTGTCGCGTTCCACCACGAACACCAGGTCGGCGTACACCGCGATGCCGTTGGGGCGGTTGAACTGGCCCGGGCCGTCGCCGGGGCCGCCAACCGTGCGCCGGAACGCGCCGGTGTCGCCGTCGTAGACCACCAGCTGGCTGGTTTCCTTGCCGGTGGCGATCAGCCAGGTGCTGCCGTCGGGCGCGTTCCAGGCCGCCACCGAGTCGATCTCGTGTTCGAGCATCGGCGGGGTCATGAAGGCCTCGGCCACCGAAATGGCGGGAATGTTTTCCGGCGCGTCGGGAAGCGGGGCCGATGAGCTGTCGGGGCGCGTGGCGGGGCCGGCGCAGGCCGCGATCAGCAGGGCCAGCGACAGGGCGAGGAGGCGGGGGGCGTGGGGATTCATGGGTCGGCATTATGCCGCAGCCACCCCCCGGCGAGGCAGCCCGCCGCCGATCATCCATCGCTTCATCCGCATGAAAGGATTGACACCGGCGGAAAGCCCGGGCAATCTTGGCCCCGCAACACCCATCGAGACCGGCTGAGGGGTTAGGCCCGAAGACGCCGGGGCAACCCATGCACGAGCAATCGCGCATGAAGGTGCCAATTCCTGCGGGGACCTTGTGTCCGCCGAGAGATGGGTCGAGTAGTTCCCCAAGGCACCGGGGGCATTCGACGCCGGCTTTTGACCGCATGGACTCGCTGGGCCCCACGCCCACCAGGAGTCATGCGATGAGCTTCCACACCAGCCCCCCCAACGCCACGTCTCCGGTAGGAGGGCCTTCAGGCCCGACCGACCACGCCGAAGACCCGTCGGGCCTGAAGGCCCTCCCACA
>DAORUD010000063.1:2405-14892 GCA_035433005.1 Arenimonas sp.
CGGGGCGAGTGGCTGGGTCCGGCGGACGCGCCGCTGGTGGTGGTGGCCGGCGGCATCTCGGCCAACCGCCACGTGGCCGCGGGCCTGGGCCAGGCCGAGCCGGGCTGGTGGGAAGCGCAGGTGGGCCCGGGCCGTTCGATCGACACGAACCGGGTGCGCGTGCTCGCCATCGACTGGCTGGGCGCCGACGGCAGCCTCGATGCCCCGATTGACAGCACCGACCAGGCCGACGCGCTGGCGCAGGTGCTCGACCGGCTGGGCGTGGCGCGGGTGGCGGCGTTCGTGGGGGCCTCGTACGGCGCGATGGTGGGCCTGCAGTTCGCGGCGCGCCACGGGCATCGGCTGGATCGGCTGGTGGCGATTTCCGGTGCGCACCGCCCGCATCCGTATGCCAGCGCCTGGCGCGCCCTGCAGCGCCGGTGCGTGGCCCTGGGCCGCAGCGAAGGCGCCGTCAGCGAAGGCCTGGCGCTGGCCCGCCAGTGGGCGATGCTGAGCTACCGCACGCCCGAAGAGTTCGCCGAACGCTTCGACGCGCCCGCCGTGCTGGGCGACGGCGTGGCCCGCTGCGCCGCCGAGGACTACCTGGAAAGCTGCGGCCGCCGCTACGCCGCGCGCTGGACCAGCACCGCCTTCCTGCGCCTGTCCGAATCCATTGACCTGCACCGCGTGGACCCGGCCGACGTGCGCGTGCCCACCACCGTGGTCGCCATCGAGGAGGACCGCCTGGTGCCGCTGTCGGACCTGCAGTCGCTGGTGGAGTCGCTGGGCGCCCCGGCGCGCCTGCACGTGCTGCGCTCGCGCTACGGCCACGACGCGTTCCTGAAAGAGGAGGACGCCGTGGCCGGCATCCTGGGCCAGGCGCTGGCCGCGTGTACCGGAGGTGCGGCATGAGCGCCCGCTGCCCCGCCACCGCCGCCGTGCGCGCCGGCATTGACGCCGACACCGCCTTCGGCGCGGTCACGCCGCCGCTGGTGCTGTCGAGCAACTTCAGCTTCGCCGGCTTCGGCCAGAAGCGCCGATACGACTACACGCGCAGCGGCAACCCCACGCGCGACCAACTGGCCGACGCGCTGGCCGAACTCGAAGGCGGCGCCGGCGCCGTGGTCACCGCCACCGGCATGGCCGCCATCACCCTGGTGCTCGAAGCCCTGCTGCAGCCCGGCGACCGCCTGGTGGTGACGCACGACTGCTACGGCGGCAGCTGGCGCCTGTTCGACGCGCTGGCGCGCAAGGGTCGCTTCGAACTGGTGCTGGCCAACCTGGCCGACCCGCGCGCGCTGGCCGCCGCGCTGTCGCTGCCCACGAAGCTGGTGTGGATCGAAACCCCGTCCAACCCGCTGCTGCGCATCACCGACCTGCGCCACGTCATCGAAGCCGCGCACGGCGCCGGCGCGCTGGCGCTGGTGGACAACACCTTCCTCTCGCCCGCGCTGCAGGCGCCGATCGAATTCGGCGCCGACCTGGTGCTGCACTCCACCACCAAGTACATCAACGGCCACAGCGACGTGGTGGGCGGTGCGGTGGTGTCGCGCGACGCCGCGCTCAACGAGTCGCTCACCTGGTGGGCCAACGCGCTGGGCCTCACCGGTTCGCCCTTCGACAGCTTCCTCACCCTGCGCGGACTGCGCACGCTGGACGCGCGCCTGCGCGTGCACCAGGAAAACGCCGCGGCCCTGGCCGAGCGTCTGCAGCGGCACCCGGCGCTGGCGGCCGTGCACTACCCGGGCCTGGCCTCGCATCCGGGGCATGCCCTGGCCGCGCGCCAGCAGCGCGGTTTCGGCGCCATGATGTCCTTCGACCTGGCCGGCGGACTGCCGGCGGTGCGCGCGTTCCTCGATGGCCTGCAGCACTTCACGCTGGCCGAATCGCTGGGCGGCGTGGAAAGCCTGGTGGCGCACCCGGCCACCATGACGCACGCGGCCATGTCGGCCGACGCGCGCCGCGTGGCCGGCATCGGCGAAGGCCTGCTGCGCCTGTCGGTAGGCATCGAAGCGCTGGAAGACCTGGAGGCCGACATCGCCGCCGCGCTGGACCGCGCGCTGCAGGCTACGGCGCCCTGCGCCAGCGAGGTGGCGAAATGAGCGGCGCGCCCCTGGCCATTCCCGACCCGAACCCGCGCGTGCGCCGCATCGCGCTGCTGGGCGTGGGCACCGTGGGCCGCGCGCTGCTGGCGCGGCTGCAGGCGCTGGACGATCCGCGGCTGTTGCTGTGCCTGGCGGCCAACTCGCGCCAGCGCGCCTTCGCCGCCGAAGGCCTCGACCCGGCCGCGCTGGCGGCGCAGTTCGCGCAGGGCGAAACCCACGACGGCTCGGGCGCGCTGCCCGGCGACTTCCGCGCCGGCGACATCGTGGTGGACGCCACCGCCAGCGCCGAACTCGCCGGCTGGCATCCGCGCTGGCTGCGCCAGGGCCTGCACGTGGTGAGTGCGAACAAGCTGGGCCTGGGCGGCCCGCTGCTGCGCCAGCACGAGATCCGCGCGCTGGCCACCGACGGCCGCCACTACGGCGACGCCGCCACCGTGGGCGCCGGCCTGCCGCTGCTGCGCACGCTGCGCGAACTGCGCGCCGGCGGCGACCGCATCGGCGCCATCGTGGGCGTGCTGTCGGGCACGCTGGCCTGGCTGTTCGACGGCTACGACGGCAGCGAACCGTTCTCGCAGCGCGTGCGCGCCGCCGTGGCCCAGGGCTACGCCGAGCCCGACCCGCGCGTAGACCTGTCCGGCGAAGACGTGCGGCGCAAACTGCTGATCCTGGCGCGCACCGCCGGCTATCCCCTGGAGGACGCCGAAGTGCGGGTGGATTCACTGCTGACGCCGGCCGTGGAGGCCGCAAGCCGCGGTGGACTCGACGCGGCGCTCGCCGCGCTGGACGGCCCGCTGGCCGAACGCGCCGCCCGCACCGCCCGCGACGGCAAGGTGCTGCGCTACGTGGCGCGCCTGGACGCCGCCGGCGCCCGCATCGGCCTGGAAGCGCTGGCGCCCGACGACCCGATCGCCGTGGGCCGCGGCTGCGACAACCGCGTCGCCATCTGGAGCACCCGCTACCGCGACCGCCCGCTGCAGATCCAGGGCCCCGGCGCGGGCGCCGAGGTCACCGCCGCCGCGCTGATCGACGACTTGCTGCGGGTGGTGGGCTGAGGCGAAGCTGAGGCAGGGTTATTTGGCCACGGATCAAATCTGATGCGCGCGGATAAGAGCCGATAGAGCAACAACTGATTGAAGAGCGTTTGCCTCGGCGTGGCAGGCGCCGGGCTCCAACTCAGCCTTTTGCTCTTGAATCCGCGTCCATCCGCGCAAATCCGTGGCCAAAAAAAGATCACTCCCCCTCGCAGGAACCCCTCAAGCCCAACGCGGCGGAAATGTCGCGCCAGTCGAACGCGCCCACGCCCATGTCGTCGTGCACGGCGTAGAACACGCCCTGCGGGAATCGCGCGGTGCCGGCCTGCTGCAGCCACACGCCGTCGGTGTTGGCCACGGTGTGGCCGGCGAAGGCGCCCACGTGCTGCAGGGTCTTGCGGTCGAACACGTGGAACAGGCTGCGGTCCTTGAACTGGTCGGTGGTGAGCCAGTAGCCGCTGCCGTCGGGGCACGACCACAGCGTGACGCCCTCGGCCTGGGCCTTGAACCGGCCCAGCCCCATCGTGCCGCCGCGGAACTCGCCGGCCAGCGTGTAGTCGCGGTAGGCGGTGCCGGTGGCGACGTCCTCTTCGGAAATCAGCAGGCGGTCGTTGGCGACGTCGCCCCACAGCGACTCGGGCACGCGGATGGCACCCGCCGCGGTGGTGTCGCCGAAGGCGCCGCTGTTCACCGCCGTCACCTTGTCGCCCTCCACGCGCACCCGGTAGCGCTGCACGCGGCGGTCCAGCTCGGCCAGCGGCGGCGGGATGTCGTCGCCCTTCGCGTCCTCGCCGATCATGTACGCGTCGGTCACCAGCACCTCGCGCTCGCCCGCGCCGAGCTCGCGGATGAACAGGCCGTAGGGCTGCTGCAGCTCGCGTTCGCCGAACGTCGCCACCGTGGCCAGCGAGGGCAGCGCCAGCACCTGCACGCGCCTGTTGTCGCGCTCGACCACGAACAGCAGGTCGCCGCTCACCGCGACGCCGTTGGGACGCCTGAACTGGCCCGGCCCGCGGCCCTCGGTGCCGACGCTGCGAAGCGTGGCGCCGGTATCGCCGTCGTACAGCACCAGGCCCTTGCCTTCCTTGGCGGTGGCGAACAGCCAGGTCTTGCCGTCGGGTGCGCGCCACGACGCGGGCGAATCAATGTTGTCCTCGGGTGTCAGCGCCGTGACGAATGCCTCGGCGATGCTGGCGTGCGGCTCGCCCGACGCGCTGAGCAGCGGGTCGGCGCCTTCCACCTCGTCGGGCTCGCGGTCGGGCGTGCTGGCGCAGGCGGCCAGCAGCAGCGGAAGCAGGGCAAGGGCGAGGGGCGAAAGGCGCATCGGTGGCTCCGGCAAGTAGGTTGTCGAGGAAGTCTGTGACGCTTATAGCGCCTTCGCGGGTCGGCAATGTGACACAGGCGCGCGTCATAAATCCTCCATGGTGTCCGCGTACAAATCCCCGGATTCACCACAGGGGAACACCGCGGCAATGAAGAAGAACCTGAAAGCCAACCGTCTGTCACGCGCGCTCGCCGGCGCCCTGGTGATCGCCGCCGGATCGGCCGCCGCGCAGTCCGCCGCGCCCATGGCGCCCGACGCCGCCACCGAGCTCGACGCCGTCGAAGTGCGCGGCGGCATCATCTACCGCGACCGCGCCGACGAGCCCGCCACGCTGGTGTACGACCTCGAATTCTTCCAGGCCTTCGAACCGGTGACCGTGGGCGACATGCTCAAGCGCGTGCCCAGCGTGGCCTTCCTTTCGGACGTGCTGGAGTACGACGGCGTGCGCCTGCGCGGCCTGGACCCGGGCTACACGCAGATCCTGATCAACGGCAAGCGCGTACCGGGCGCGGGCTTCGACCGCTCGTTCTTCGTCGACCGCATCCCGGCCGAGCTGGTGGACCGCATCGAGATCGTGCGCTCTTCTTCGGCCGACCGCAGCGGCGATGCCATCGCCGGCGCGCTCAACATCGTGCTGCGCGACGGCTACTCGCTCGAGGGCGGCTATCTGCGCGCCGGCGCCGCGCTGTACCCGGACGACGAGATTGAGCCGACCCTCGGCGCGGTGTGGGGCGGAGAGGCGCTGGGCGGCCAGCTGCTGCTGGGCGCCAGCACGCAGGGCCGCCGCAACCCCAAGCTCAAGTACAGCCAGCGCTACGACGAACCGGGCGGCACGCTGGACAACACCGAGGTGCAGACCGACACCCGCAGCGGCGACGACTATTCGCTCAATCTCGACTACAGCGCCGACGTCGGCCCCGGCAAGCTGGGACTGAACGCCTTCTTCGTGCGCACCGACCGCCTGCAGGACGAGGATTCGCTGGAGTTCGCCGACGGCGTGCAGACCCCGGCCAACCTGGTCAGCGTCAACGACAACGACCTGGACATCCGCACCGACAACTACCAGGTCGGCGCCGAGTACGAGTGGCAGGCCGCCGGCGGCGAGACGCGCATCCGCCTGGGCTATGCCGGCATTGACGACGAACAGTTCGAACTCGAGGACGAGATCGAGTACCTGCGCGACGCCAATCCCTTCCCCGAGGCCGACCGCTACACCGGCGACCGCACCTACCTGGACATCCGCGACCGCGAGCTGTCGGGCGAAGTCCGCCACACCCGCGCCCTGGGCAGCAGCGAGCTGCGCTTCGGCATCGAGGCCACGCGCAAGGACCGCGACACCTCGATCACCACCGATCGCAACCGCATCACCATCCCGAATGCGCCGACGCCATCGCCGGCCATCCCAGGCACCTTCGGCCCGTTCCTGCCGCTGGACGGCGGCCTGAACACCATCGAGGAAACCCGCATCGAGCCGTTCGTGAAGCTCAGCGGCAGCGCGGGCGCGATCGAGTGGGAAACCGGCCTGCGCTACCAGCAGACCGACGTGGAGATCAACGACTTCACCGTGGCCCCGGCCGACGCGCGCGCGACGAACCGCTACGGCGAGTTCCTGCCCTCGGCCCACCTGCGCTGGAACCTGGACGACAGCCAGCGCGTCACCGCCTCGGTGGCGCGCACCATGCGCCGGCCGGGCTTCGACCAGTTGTCGCCGGCGCTGGTGCTGGCCGAACTGGGCGACAACGACCTGCTGGGCAACCCCGACCTCGAACCGGAGACCGCGTGGGGCCTGGACCTGGGCTGGGAGCGCCGCCTGGGCAGCCGCGGCGTGGTGGGCGTGAACGCCTTCTACCGCGACATCACCAACCTGATCGAGATCGCCAACACCGGCGTCGAGGGCGACGAGGGCCCGGGCACCTTCGTGCTGCAGCCGCGCAACACCGGCGACGGCCAGGTGTGGGGCGTGGAGCTGGACCTGTCCACGCCGCTGACCGCGCTGGGGCTGGAGAACACGGGCGTGTTCTTCAACTATTCGTGGCTGGATTCGGAGATCGAGGACGCGTTCGGCACCCGGAAGTTCAACTCGCAGTCCGACGACGTGTTCAACGCCGGCTTCATCCAGCAGCTGCCGGCACTGGCGGCGTCCTTCGGCGCCAGCTACCGCAAGCAGGGCGAGGCCTACAGCCGCATCGTGGGCGAGGAAATCGTGACCTCGTACGGCGGCGACCTGGAGGTGTTCGTCGAGAAGCGCTTCGGCGAGCAGTGGACCCTGCGCCTGACCGGGTCGAACCTGCTGGACAGTTCGAAGGACGAGGTGTTCGACAAGTTCACCACGATTGACGACCAGTTCAACCGGGACTACGACGAGTACGAGATCGAGACCGAGTCGGCGGGGCGCGTCTACCAGTTCGTGGTTCGGTATTCGTTCTGAGCCAAGGCATCGGGCCTGAAGGCCCTCCCACATCAGATGTAGGAGGGCCTTCAGGCCCGACAGCCGGCTACCGCCTGAGGGGAAGGAACCCCTCCGGCCCGATCATCCGGAACGGAATGGACACCAACCGCATGCCCCCGTTGAGCTGCACGGCGAAATGCAGGTGCGGACCGGTGGAAAACCCCGTGCTGCCCGCGCGCCCGATCACCTGTCCCAGCGTCACCTTGTCGCCTGGGCGCACGTACACCGCACCCTCCTGCAGGTGGGCGTACAGCGCCATGCTTCCGTCCTCGTGCAGCACGCGTATCTGGTTGGCACGGTCGGCCAGCGACGGGTCGGTGCCGCCTTCACGAAAGCCCGCGGTGGCCTGCATCACCACGCCGTCGCGCGCGGCCAGCACCGGCGTGCCCTCGGCCACGATCAGGTCCACGGCGTAGCGGTTGGCCTCGTCCTGGTGGCTGAAGCCGCCGTGGAAGCCCTGGCCCAGCTCGAACCGCGCCTCGTCCACGGGCAGGGAATACACCACGTCGCGCGCCACGCGGTGGGGTTCGCCCGGGGTGGCGGTGAGCTGCAGCGCCTGGCGGCCGCCGGCGGCGTGCGGCGTCAGCCGCGCCAGCGGCACGCGCTGGTGGGCGGGCAGCACGCGCCGCAGCGGCAGCGCCACGTCGCTGTCCATGCCCGACAGCTCGGTGGCCACCAGCTCCACTTCCACCGGGCCGCCCAGGCGGTTGTGCGCATAGGCCACCACGTCCCGGCCCTGGCGCACGATCACCAGGTCGGCCGGGCCGGACGACTGCGCCCGCACCATGCCCGGCGCCAGCGCCAGCAGCATCGCCGCCAGCCCGGTGGCGCGGATCACGGCACCTGGCCCGGGAAAGGCCGGGCGAAGTAGTCGGCGATCGGCGACGGACGGTCAATGCCGTAGCCCTGCGCATAGTCCACGCCCAGCGCGATCAGCGCCTGGCGGTCGCGCAGGGTTTCGGTGTGTTCGGCGATGCTGTGCTTGCCCAGCACGTGGGCGATCTCGTTGATGGACCGCACCACCGCCAGGGCCAGCGGCGACGAGTCCATGTCGCGCACGAAGCTGCCGTCGATCTTGAAGTAGTCCACGTCCAGCGCCCGCACGTAGTTGAACGAACAGAAGCCCGTGCCGAAGTCGTCCAGCGCGAACCGGCAGCCCAGCGCACGCATCTCGGTGATGAAGCGCTGGGCGCGGGCCAGGTCGCGCACGGCGCTGGTCTCGGTGACCTCGAAGCACAGCCGGTCGCCGGGGAAGCTGCTGCGGCGCAGCCGTTCGGCGACGAAGCCGATGAAGCCCTCGTCAATCAGCGCGTCGCCCGAAAGATTGATGCAGCAGGTGGACACCGACGCCGCCGCCTGCGGGTTGGCTTCCAGCCAGTCCAGCGTCAGGCCGATCACTTCGCGGTCAATGCGCGTCACCAGGTGGAAGCGTTCGGCGGCGGGCATGAACTCCGCAGGCATCATCAGCTGGCCGCTGCGCGGGTCGCGCAGCCGCAGCAGCACCTCGAAGTGGCGGCCACGGTCGCCGTCGCCGCGCAGGGGCACGATGCTCTGGCAGTGCAGCTCCATGGCGTGGTTTTCCAGCGCCTCGCGGATGCGAACCACCCAGCGCATGGCCGCCGTGCGGTCGAGCATCTCGCCGCCGTCCAGGCTGGCCTGGCAGACCCGGTTGCCGCCCTGTTCCTTGGCGGTGAAGCAGGCGGCGTCGGCCTGCGACAGCAGCTGCGCGTACTCGGCCTGGCCCGGCAGGAAGGCCACCAGGCCCACGCTGGCGGTGCTGGCCAGCATCTGGCCGTCCCAGCCGCAGCGGTAGCCTTCGATGGCGCGCAGCAGGGCGCGCGCGCGGTCCTCGGCCACCATCGGCGAGCAGTTGCGCAGCAGCAGCGCGAACTCGTCGCCGCCGGTGCGGGCCAGCAGGTCGTCGCGGTGGCGATGGGCTTCGATGACGCCGGCGATGCCGCGGATTACCGCGTCGCCGGCGACATGGCTGGCGGTGTCGTTGATCAGCTTGAAGTGGTCCAGGTCCAGGTAGGCCAGCGCCATCGGCTGGGCCGAGGGGTTGGCCAGCGCCGCCTGCACCATTTCCTCGAACGCGTTGCGATTGGCCAGGCCGGTGAGCGGGTCGATGTTGGCGCGGTGCTTGAGCGTAGCGGCCGTGACGCGCTGCTGGTGCATGGCGAAGGCCAGGATCATCGGCAGCACCGCCACCACGATCAGGAACACCAGCAGGTTCAGGCCGTCGCGCGTGGCCTGTGGCGCCGGGTAGCCCGCCAGGCCCAGGCCGGCCATGCCGGCGATCAGCAGCATGGTGACGGCCACGGCCACGGCGGTGTGCAGCGGCGGGAAGCGGATGGCGCTCCACACCAGCACGCCCAGCGGCAGCGCCACCAGCCCCAGCGCGTAGTGGCCGCCGCTGCTGCCGGCCCAGGCCATCAGCAGGAAGCTGGCGGTGATGGCGATGTTCCAGAGCAGGTGTTCGGTTTCGGGCGCATAGCCCGCCCGGTCCGCGCGGGGCATGCGCGGGTCGCCGCGCGACAGCGCGATCATCATCGCCGGCGCCACGCTGGCCACGCCCAGCAGATCGCCCAGGAACCAGCGCACGCCCGCGGGCGCCACCGCGGCCAACGCCACGTCGCCCGCCATGTACAGGCCCAGCACGCCGATGCCGGCGCTGGCCAGCGACATCACGGCGCCGCCCAGCAGCGCGCGCAGTCCGAACATCACCGTCAACGGGCCCTGCCGCGGCCGGCGCAGCACCAGCCAGCCGCCCACCAGCACGCCGACGTAGTTGCTGGCCAGCGAGTAAGGCAGGAATGTCATCGACACCGGATCGAACAGCAGGTGCACCAGCAGCCCGCCCACCGGAACGAAGGCGGCCCAGCGCAGGCCGTAGCGCACCACGCCCGCCAGGGCGATGCCCGACGCGGGCCAGAACAGCGCCACCTGGCCCGGGCCGTCCAGCAGCAGGCTGGAGTAGCCGCCGGCCGCCGCGTACAGCGCCACCAGCAGCAGGAAGACCAGCGGTTGGCGCGGGGGGGCGGTCATCGTTCCGAGCATAGGCGGGCCGCGTGCTCGGGACTAGGGGCGCGGTGCGCCCGGGGGCGGGGTGGACGTGAGCGTGGGCGAAGCCAGCAGCTGCACCCGTCCCAGCGCCACCTGCCGCGCGGGATCGTCCGACAGCGCCTGGGCCAGGCCCGGCAGGTCGCCGCCGGCGCGCGGGCGGAAGGCGGCCCAGCCGTTGCGGCCGTGCCGGCGGGCATGGTCCAGTCCGCGGCCCGCCAGTTCCACCAGCTGTTCCCAGCCCAGGCTGCCGCGGGCGTCGCGGAACAGCGGGCATTCCACCAGGCCCACCGAACAGGTCAGCGCCAGCGGCTCGCCCGTGCCGACCGCGAAGCGGTGGCGGGCGACGGCGTCGCGGATGCGTTCGCCCAGGATCGGCAGATGCCGGTTGTGCATCGGCCGGAACACCACCAGGAACTCCGATCCGCTCCAGCGCGCCACGTAGTCGCCGGTGCGCACGAGCTGGCCCAGCACCTGGGCGAACTGCTGCAGCACGCGGTCGCAGGCGGCCGGGCCGTGGCGTTCGTCCACCGCCCTGAGCTGGTCAACCTCCACCAGCGCGAACACCATCACCTCGCCCGGCGTGCCGCGGCGCACCGCCTCGCGGTCGTAGAAGGCGATGTCGGCCGGGATCTGCGTGGCCAGGTAGCGGCGGTTGCGCAGCCCGGTGAGCGGGTCGGTCTGGCTGGCTTCCTCCAGCCGCAGGTTGGCCACTTCCAGGGCTTCGGTGCGCTGGCCCACCAGCTGCTCCAGCTCCCGCTGCTTGCGCCGGTGCGCACCCAGCTGCAGCCGGTAGCCGGCGTAGACGATGCTGGCCAGCAGCGCGGCCAGCAGCACGTAGAACAGCGGCGTTTCATGGAACAGCGGCTGGATCGAGAAGCCCAGCTGCGCCGGCGCGGTGCTCCAGACGTCGGCGTTGTTCGCACCCAGGGCCTCGAACACGTACGCGCCGGGCGGCAGGTTGGTGTAGTTGACGACGCGGCGGCTGGGGTCGTCGAGCGTGCGCCAGTCGTCGTCGTAGCCCACCAGGCGGTAGCGCAGGTCCACGCTGTTGGGGTCCTGGAAGCTGAGCACGGTGAACTCGAAGCTCAGGTCGCGGCTGGCCGGCGGCAGCCGCCAGTCGGCGCTGGGGTCGGCGTCGCGCCACTGCTCGCCCACGCGCACGCGCTCGATCAGGCTGCGCGGCGCCACCGGGTTCTTGACGATGCCGGTGGTGGACATGGCCACCACGCCGTCGCGCGTGGGCAGCCAGAGCTCGCCGCCGAACTGGAAACCCTTGGCGTTGCCGGCGCCGTTGCAGCAGTAGCCTTTCTGCCCGCCGCGGCGGTCGCCGCGCTCGTTGAGCAGCATCTCGCCGCGGATGCGGGTGGCGCGCCCTTCGGCCACCGCCAGCAGGTCGTCCAGCGGCACGCGGTGGATGCCGCGGATGCCGGCCACCCAGAGGAATCCGCTGCGGTCGTGGGTGAGGAAGAAGGGCGAGTTGACCGGCATGCCGCTGTCGCGGCCGAAGGTGGTCCAGCGCTGGCCGTCGAACAGGAAGATTTCCTCCGACAGGGTGCCCAGCACCAGCTTGCCGTCGTCCAGTTCATGGATGGCGGTGATGTCCAGGCCTTCGCGCAGGCCCGCGTCCAGGCCGATCGGCGTGGCGAGGTCGCCGGCCACTTCGTACAGGCCCGACTGGGTGCCGACCAGCAGGCGCCCGTCGCGCGTTTCATGCAGCACGCGCATGCGCGGGTCACGGAAGCCGTTGGCCACGCCCAGCGGCGACAGCAGGTCGCGGCTGAGGCGGAACAAACCCTGCGTGGTGGCGAACCAGAGCGCGCCCGCGCGGTCGCGCAGGATGCCGTTGATCTGGGCGCTGCGCATCGGCGCCAGGACTTCGGGCGTTTCCACCTGGTCGCCGCGCAGCACCGCCACGCCGCGGCGGGTGCCTATCCACACCGCGCCGGGCTCGGGCAGCAGGGTGTAGGCGTTGGGGTGGGGCAGCCGGGCGCCGGCCACCACCTGTTCGAAGCGCCCGCCCTGCATCACGCTCAGCCCGCTGTTGGTGCCGGCCCAGATGCGGCCGTCGGGGCCGCGCGCCACCGACCACAGCGTGGAATCCTCCAGCCCCTCGCGCTGGCCGTAGCGGCGCGTCCAGCCGTTCCAGAGCCGGGTCAGGCCCTCCCACTGGCTGCCGAGCCAGAAGTTGCCCTCGCGGTCTTCGTACATCGCGCGCACGGCCGGCCCCGGGCCGGGCCCGGACACCAGCTCGCGCAGCCGGCCGGCCTGCAGCCGCGCCAGATCCTGGACCATGCCCACCCAGAAATTGCCGTCGGAGTCTTCGTACAGCGATTCGATGGGCGCCGTGGACAGCGGCGGGCCGCCCTCGTGCCGCAGCCAGGCGTCGCCCTGGCGATAGAACAGCCCGGCGCTGGTGCCGGCCCAGAGCCGGCCCTGCGATTCGGCGAGGCGCGTCACCACGGTGTCGGCATCGCCTTCGGGCAGCGGCATCACCACCGTGGTGTCGCCGGAAATGCGGTACACGCGGCCACGGCTG
>DAORUD010000064.1:0-14570 GCA_035433005.1 Arenimonas sp.
CATCTGCGGTTCGTGCGCGATGAACATCGACGGCACCAACACCCTGGCCTGCACCAAGGGCATCGACGAGTGCGGCAAGAAGGAAGTGCCGATCTACCCGCTGCCGCACATGCCCGTCATCAAGGACCTGGTGCCGGACCTGAGCCACTTCTACGCCCAGTACGCGTCCATCAAGCCCTGGCTGCGCACCCAGAGCCCGGCGCCGGCGAAGGAGCGCCTGCAGTCGAAGGAAGACCGCGCCAAGCTCGACGGCCTGTACGAGTGCATCCTGTGCGCGTGCTGCAGCACCAGCTGCCCCAGCTACTGGTGGAACGGCGACCGCTACCTCGGGCCGGCCGTGCTGCTGCAGGCCTACCGCTGGATCATCGATTCGCGCGACGAGGACACCGGCGCCCGCCTGGACGAGCTCGAGGACCCCTTCAAGCTCTACCGCTGCCACACCATCATGAACTGCGCGCGCACCTGCCCCAAGGGGCTGAACCCGGCCCGCGCGATCGGCGAGATCAAGAAGCTGATGCTGCAGCGCCGCGGCGCCTGAGGACGCCGGCATGACCCTCCCGGCCGTGAATCCGCTGCTGCTGCCGCTGCTGGCCATGGTCGGGGTGACGCTGCTGGTCTGGGTGCGCCTGTACCTGGTGCGCATCCCGGAGATGAAGCGCAGCCGCATCAGGCCGCAGCAGCTGGCGGGCTCGGCCGACAAGGGCCTGCTCAAGGACACGCGCGCCAGCGACAACTTCATCAACCTGTTCGAAGTGCCGGTGCTGTTCTACGTGCTGGTGCTGGCGACGATGCAGGCCGGCGTGCACGACGCGCTGCTGCTGGCCCTGGCCTGGGCCTTCGTCGCGCTGCGTGCGGCGCACAGCGCCATCCAGTGCAGCTACAACCGGGTGATGCACCGCTTCACGGTGTATTCGCTGGCGACGGTGTCGCTGTTCCTCTACACCGGGCGCCTGGCCTGGCTTGCCGCGGCATGAGCGACGACGCGGAGATCCGCCGCCTGCGCTGGCGCTGCCGGCGCGGCATGCGGGAACTCGACCAGCTGATGCTGCGCTATCTCGACGGCCGCTGGGAGCAGGCCGATGACGCCGAGCGAGGCCGTTTCCTACGGCTGCTCGACTGCGAGGACGATAAGCTCTGGCGCTGGTTCATGGGCCGCGAAGCCCCGCAGGATGCCGAACTCCATGCCATCGTCCAGCTCATCCTCGACCTGCCGCATTGACTGGCGCCCCTCGCGCTGGCTCGCGGCGGCGCTCGTCGCGCTGGGCCTGATGGCCGCCGTGTCGCTGTGGCTCAGCGCGCTGCCGCCCGCGTGGTCCGTGCCGGCCGCACTGGTTGCGCTGGCCGAAGGGCTGCGGCTGGCGCGCGGCCATCTTGCGCGGCCGCCGCTGGCGCTGGACTGGCTGGGCGGCGACGAGCCCGCATACCTCACTTCGGCCGCGGGCGTTGCCCGGCTCGACCGCGTCAGCGTGCGCCTGCGCGGTCCCCTGGCCACGCTGTCGGGCACCGATGCGCAGGGCCGCCAGCGCCACCTGGGCTGGTGGCCCGACACCCTGGGCCCTGCCGACCGTCGCCAGCTCCGCCTGGCAGGCTGCGTCAGCTGCCGTTCCGCCAAGCCGCTGCGGAAACAGGCAGCATAGGACCCCATGTTCCAGCCCCTGCCATTCTCGATCGGCCTTCGCTACCTGCGCGCCAAGCGGCGCAACGGGTTCATTTCCTTCATCTCGATGGCGTCCATCCTGGGCATCATCATCGGCGTGATCGCGCTCATCACCACCATCGCGGTGATGAGCGGGTTCCAGCAGGAGCTGCGCGACCGCATCCTGGGCATGGTGGCGCACGCCACCGTGTCGGGCGTGGACGGCCCGCTGCAGGACTGGCCCCGGGCCGTGGCCTACGCCAACCAGGACAAGCGCGTGGTGGGCGCGGCGCCGTACACCGAAACCGAGGCCCTGCTGCAGGGCGCGCAGCGCCGCGGCGCCATCCTGCGCGGCGTGCTGCCGGAAACCGAGCCGCGCGTGTCGGAAATCGCCGACAAGATGAAGCAGGGCAAGCTCACCGACCTGCAGGACGGCGAGTTCCGCATCATCCTGGGCAAGGAGCTGGCCATCCTGCTGGGCGTGGGCGTCGGCGACCCGGTCAATGTGTTCATCTCCGAAGCCACGGTCACCCCGCTGGGCGCACTGCCGCGCGCCAAGCGCTTCACGGTGGTGGGCATCTTCGAGGCCGGCGCGCAGGAATATGACCTGGGCCTGGCCCTGGTGCACCTGGGCGACGCCCAGCGCCTGGGCCGCATGGGCGACGGCGTCACCGGCGTGCGCCTGAAGCTGGTGGACCTGTGGGACGCCTGGCCGGTGGCGCGCGACCTGTCGCAGCGCATGGACGGCTACTACCGCGTGCGCGACTGGAGCCGGGACAACGCCAACTTCTTCCGCGCGCTGAAGATGGAGAAAACCGTGATGTTCATCCTGCTGTCGCTGGTGATCGCCATCGCGGCCTTCAACCTGGTGTCGTCGCTGGTGATGCTGGTGCAGGACAAGCAGTCCGACATCGCCATCCTGCGCACGCTGGGCATGTCGCCGGGCGGCATCATGCGGGTGTTCATCGTGCAGGGTCTGGTGATTGGCGTGGTGGGCATCGCCATCGGCGTGGCCGGTGGCGTACTGCTGGCCAGCAATCTCTCGCACGTGGTGCACTTCGTCGAGAACCTGCTGGGCGCCGAACTGATGCCGTCCGACGTCTACTACATCAGCGGCGTGCCGACGGCGGTGTACGCCTCGGACGTGGCGATGGTGGCGGCGGTGGCCTTCGTGCTGTGCCTGCTGGCCACCCTTTACCCGGCGTGGCGCGCTTCGCGCACCGACCCTGCCACGGCGCTGCGCTATGAATGACACCGGCCAGGGCGACATCGTCATCCGCTGCGACCGCCTGGGCAAAACCTACCAGGAAGGCGACCTGCGCACCCCGGTGTTCGACCAGCTCGACCTCTCGGTGCGCGCCGGCGAAACCGTGGCCATCGTCGGCGCCTCGGGCGCGGGCAAGAGCACGCTGCTGCACCTGCTGGGCGGCCTGGACCAGGCCAGCTCGGGCGACGTGTACGTGGCCGGCCAGCGCGTCTCGGGCCTGGGCGAACGGGCGCGCGGCGAACTGCGCAACCGCGCGCTGGGCTTCATCTACCAGTTCCACCACCTGCTGCCCGAATTCACCGCGCTGGAAAACGTGATGATGCCGCTGCTGGTCCGCGGCACGGCGGTGGCGGCGGCGCGCCAGCCGGCGCTGGCCCTGCTCGAACGCGTCGGCCTGGGCCATCGCCTGGGCCACAAGCCCGGCGAACTGTCGGGCGGCGAACGCCAGCGCGCGGCGGTGGCGCGTGCGCTGGTGACGCGCCCGGCCTGCGTGCTGGGCGACGAGCCCACCGGCAACCTCGACGAGAAGACCGCGGCCACGGTTTTCGACCTGCTGCTGGAACTCAACCGCGAACAGGGCATTGCCCTGGTCATGGTCACCCACGATCGCCGCCTGGCGCGGCGACTGGATAGAACCCTGGAGCTCACCCAGGGACAGCTGCGACCCCTCCGGGAAGACTGACCCGTGCCGCCAGCGCGGGCGGTCGCGCCGGCGCCGTTCGGGCCGGCCGTGGCGGCGGCGCTGCTGCTGGGCGTGCTGGTGGTGCAGAGGCTGCCGCAGTTGCCGCCGCTGGCCGTGTCCGCACTGCTTGGCATCGCCGGCGCCTGGTGCTGGTCGCGCCCCGGCGCGGCGCGGCTGGCCGGCGCCGCGCTGACCGGTCTGGCGCTGGCCGCGGCGCATGGCCACGCGGCCCTGTCCCTGCAGCTTCCCCTCGCGTGGTCAGGGCAGACCTTCGCGCTGCAGGGCCGCGTCATCGGCCTGCCCGTGGTCGAAACCGATGCGGTTCGCTTCGAGTTCGTGGTCACGGCGGGCGAGGGCAGGGCGCAGTCGCTGGTGGGCCGCAAGCTTCGCCTGGGCTGGTACGTGCGGCCGCCGGATGCGCTGCCTGATTTGACGCCGGGCAGCGTCTGGCAGCTGCACGCGAAGCTGCGGCGCCCGCGCGGGCTTGCCAATCCCGGCGGCTTCGATTTCGAGCGGCGCGCCGTCGAGCAGCGCATCGCCGCCACCGGCTACGTGGTCGAACCCGCGCTGGCGCACGAGAGGCGTCCTGGCGCCGGACTCGACCGGGCTCGCGGCGAACTGTCGCGCCGCATCACCGAGGCGGTGCCCGGGGCCGAAGCACGCTTTGTCACCGCGCTCGCCCTGGGCGACACCCGCGGATTGTCCGACCACGACTGGGACGTGCTGCGCGCCAACGGGTTGACCCACCTGATCGCCATCTCGGGCTTCCATGTCGGGCTGGTCGCGGGCTTCGGGGCGCTGCTGGCGCAGGCCGGCCATCGCGCGCTGCCGGGCGCAGGGCGACGCTGGCCGCGGCCGCTCGCCACCGCCGCGGGCGGGCTGGCCTTCGCGGCGGCGTACACCGCGCTGGCCGGCTTCGCGCTGCCCACCGTGCGCACGCTGCTGATGATCGCGGTGGTGTTGGCGGCGCGGCTGGCGCGCCGCCCGCAGGGTCTGGCCCAGGCGCTGGCCTTCGCCGTCGTCGCACTGCTGCTGGCCGATCCGCTGTCGGTGCTGGCCCCCGGGTTCTGGCTGAGCTTCGCGGGCGTGGCATGGCTGGCGTGGTGCCTGCCGCAGGTGCAAGGCGAAGGCGCGCTCAGGACCTTCGTCCAGGCCCAGGGCGTGGCCCTGCTGGGGCTGCTGCCGCTCAGCGCGTGGTTCTTCAGCCAGGCCTCGCTGCCGGGCCCGGTGGTGAACCTGGTGGGCATTCCCTGGATCAGCCTGGTGGTGGTGCCGCTGGCGCTGGCGGGACTGGCGTTTGCACCGGTGTCCGACGCCGCCGCCGCGCTGTGCTGGCAGGCCGCGGGCACGCTGATGCAGTGGCTGTGGTTGGCCTTGGAGCATGTCGCCGCCTGGCCCGCGGCGCTGGTGTGGCTGCCTGAGCCAGGCCTGGCCGGCGTGCTGTTGGCGCTTTGCGGCGCGTTCTGGCTGCTGCTGCCGCGTGGCACGCCGGGCAAGCCCTTGGCCGCACTGCTGTGGCTGCCGCTGCTGTGGCCCGCCGTTGACCGCCCGGCGCGGGGCGAAGCCGACCTGCTGCTGATGGACGTGGGCCAGGGGCTGTCGCTGCTGGTGCGCACGCAGCACCACGACCTGCTCTACGACGCCGGCCCGGCGGTGCCGCGCGGCCTGGACCTGGGCGAGGCGGTGGTGCTGCCCGCGCTGCGCGCCCGCGGCGTGACGCGGCTGCACGCACTGGTGATCAGCCACGGCGACAACGACCACGCCGGCGGCGCCGGCGCGGTGATGCGCGGCCTGCCAACCGATCGCGTGCTCGCTCCCGAAGGCTGGGCGGGCGAACGCATGACGCCCTGCCGCGCCGGCCAGTCCTGGACCTGGGACGGCGTGCATTTCACGGTGCTGCATCCGCCGCCGCACTTTCCCTACCTCGGAAACGAAAGCTCCTGCGTGCTGCGCATTGACGCGGCAGGGGCCAGCGCGCTGCTGCCCGGCGACATCAGCCGGCACGTCGAGGCGCGACTGGCGAAGCTTCCGCCGGACCAGGTGCGCGCGGACATGCTGCTGGTGCCGCACCACGGCAGCGACACCTCGTCGAGCCTGGACTTCATCGCCGCGGCACGGCCCGCCATCGGGCTGCTTGCGGTGGGCAGGGACAACCGTTTCGGCCTGCCCAGGGACATCGTACTGGGACGTTACGCGCGCTACCGGACGCGGCTGCTGGACACCGCCGGCGCCGGCGCCATCCACCTGCGCATCGGCCCGGAGGGCGTGCAGTTGCGCCAGCGCATGCGCCAGGACCGACGCCGCTACTGGCGCGATGCCGGCCCCGGCGGCTCAGGCTATGCTATCGGCAGTCCTGAACCCGATAGGTGAGGCGTGCTGGAACTGATCAAAGCAGGCGGCTGGGTCATGCTGCCGATCCTTTTGCTGGCGGTGCTGGCCCTGGCCATCATCCTGGAGCGCTTCTGGACCCTGCGCCGGCGCGAAGTGCTGCCGCCGGGCCTGGGCGAGGAAGTGCGCGAATGGGCGCGTGGCCGCAGCACGCTCGACCCCAAGCACATTGACGTGCTGCGCGGGAACTCGCCGCTGGGCGAACTGCTGGCCGCCGGCCTGGACGTGCGCCACCGCCCGCGCGACATCATCAAGGAACGCATCGAGGACGTCGGCCGCCACGTCGCGCACCGGCTTGAGCGATTCCTCAACGCCCTGGGCACCATCGCCGCCGTGGGTCCGCTGCTGGGCCTGCTGGGCACGGTGTTCGGCATGATCGAAATGTTCCTGGGCATCATGACCACCGGCGTCGGCGACGCCAACCAGCTGGCCGGCGGCATCGGCCAGGCCCTGGTCAGCACCGCGGCCGGCCTGTGCCTGGCCATTCCGGCGCTGATGTTCCACCGCTACCTGCGCGGCCGCGTCACGGGCTACGTGATCGACATGGAGAAGCAGGCCACCCAGCTGCTGGACGCGCTGGACGAAGGCGCATCACCGCCGCCCGCCAAGCCGGCCCGCGCGAAGAAGGGCGAGGCATGAAGCTCAGCTCGGGACGCGTGCCCGACGAACCGGAGATCAACCTGGTCTCCCTGATTGACGTCGTGTTCTGCATCATCATCTTCCTCGTGGTCACCACCACCTTCGACCAGCGCTCGGCGCTCAAGCTGGTGCTGCCCACGTCGCAGGCCAACTCGGAAACCGACCCGGGCGAACCGCTGGTGGTGCTGGTGGACGCCGACGGCCGCTTCTTCGTCGGCAACAACGAGGTGCTCAAGCGCGATGTCGGTTCGCTCAAGGACGCCATCGCCCAGGTGGCCGGCGCCGACCGCGAGCGTCCGGTGGTGGTGCGCGCCGACGCACGCACGCCCTACCAGTCGGTCATCACCGTGATGGACGCGCTGGGCCAGGTGGGCTTCAAGAGGATATCCATGGCCACCACGCCCGAGGCCAAACCTTGACCGCGGAAAAATCAGCCTGGGCGATCTATCGCCGCCTGCTGCAGCGAGCCAAACGTTACTGGCCCTTCCTGGCGGCGGCGGGCGTGGGCATGGCGTTCGAAGCGGCGGCGGCCGGCGCCTTCACGGCGCTGATGGAGCCGATGATCAACGGCACCTTCGTGGACAAGGACCCGGCCTACCGCTGGATCCTGCCCATCACCATCGTCGCGCTGTTCCTGGTGCGCGGCGTGGCCACCTTCTGCACCGACTACGGCATGTCGCGCGCCGGCCGCTCGGTGGTGCGCGACCTGCGCCGGGACATCCTGGCCAAGTACCTGCGCCTGCCCAGCACGCGCTTCGACCGCGAGCCCGTGCCGGCCATGGTGTCGCGCCTGAACTACGACACCGAACAGGTCACCCAGGCCAGCAGCGACGCCATCAAGGTCATCCTCACCGACTCGCTGACCATCGTGGTGCTGCTGGGCGTGATGTTCTGGTACAGCCCGCGCGTCACCCTGGTGATGCTGGTGGTGGCGCCGCTGATCGCCCTCATCTCGGGCGTGGTGGGCCGGCGCTACCGGCGCATCAACCGCGGCATCCAGGACGGCGTGGCCAACATGGCGCAGACCGCCGAACAGGCGCTGTCGGCCCAGCAGGAGGTCAAGGTGTACGGCGCCCAGGCCTCGGAACAGGCGCGCTACGACCAGCTGGTGAACCGCAACCTGGGCCTGAGCCTGAAGGTGGACGCCACGCGCGCCGGTGCTTCGTCCATGGTGCAGACCCTGGCGGCGGTCGGCCTGGCGGTCATCCTGCTGGTGGCGGGGCAGGAAGCGGCGAAGGGCCGGATGGATGCCGGCATCTTCGTGGCCCTGCTGACCTCGATGATGGCGATGCTGCCCTCGCTCAAGCGCATCACCAACGTGCAGAGCCTCGTCCAGAAGGGCGTGGCCGCCGCCGACCGGCTGTTCGCCATCCTCGACGAACCCGACGAACCCGATAACGGCACGCGGCCGCTGCCGCAGGCCCGCGGCGAGATCGAGTTCCGCGGCGTCAGCGTGCGCTACCCGGGGCAGGAATCCCCGGCGCTGGACGATATTTCGTTCACCGCCGCGCCCGGCACCGTCACCGCCATCGTCGGCCGGTCGGGCAGCGGCAAGTCCACGCTCATCCGCCTGCTGCCGCGCTTCTACGAAGCCAGCGCCGGCAGCGTGCTGCTGGACGGCGTGCCCGTGCAGGACTACCGCCTGGCCGACCTGCGCCGGCAAATCGCCATCGTCGGCCAGCGCGTGATGCTGTTCGACGACAGCGTCGCCACCAACATCGCCTACGGCCAGCCCCACGACGTCGACCCCGCGCGCATCCGTGCCGCGGCCGAGGCGGCCAACGCCGCCGAGTTCATCGACCGCCTGCCCGGCGGCATGCAGGCGCGCATCGGCGAGAACGGCGGCCTGCTGTCGGGCGGGCAGCGGCAGCGCCTGGCCATTGCCCGCGCCATCCTCAAGGACGCGCCCATCCTGGTGCTGGACGAAGCCACGGCCGCGCTGGACACCGAATCCGAGCGCCTGGTGCAGGACGCGCTCAACCGCCTGATTCCCGAGCACACCACGCTGGTGATCGCCCACCGCCTGTCCACGGTGGAACACGCCGACCAGGTGCTGGTGCTGGACGGCGGCAAGCTGGTGGAGCGGGGGACGCATGCCGAGCTGCTGGCCCGCGGCGGCCTGTACGCGCACCTGCACCGCATGCAGTTCCGCGAGCCGGAGGCGGGATGATTCCCCGGCTCGAGCGCTGGCTGCTGCGGCGCTGGTACGGCGGCGTGGCGCCGGGGCCAGGCCTGAAGCTGCTGTCGCTGCTGTTCGGCGGCGCGGTGGCGCTGCGGTCGTGGCTGTACCGCCGCGGCCTGCTGCGCACGCACCGGCTGCGGGTGCCGGTGGTGGTGGTGGGCAACCTGGTGGCGGGCGGCACCGGCAAGACTCCGCTCACCATCGCCCTGGCGCGCGGGCTGGTGGCGCAGGGCTGGCGCCCGGGCATCGTCAGCCGCGGCTACGGCCGGCGTTCGCGCGATCCGGTGCGCGCCACCGCAGGCGTGCCGCCGGAGCTGTGCGGCGACGAGCCGCTGCTGATCGCCCGCCAGACCGGGCTTCCGGTGTTCGTGGACAGCGACCGCGTGGGCGCCGCACGGCGCCTGGTGGCCGAAGGCTGCAACCTGATCATCGCCGACGACGGACTGCAGCACCGCCGCCTGGGCCGCGACGTCGAGATCGAAGTGATCGACGGCGAGCGCCGCCACGGCAACGGCCGCCTGATGCCGGCCGGCCCGCTGCGCGAACCCGCCGGGCGGCGGGTGGACCTGCGCGTGGCGAATGGCGGACCGGCGGGCGAGGGCGAATGGCCGATGCGCCTGGTGCTGGGCGCGGCCGAGCCGCTGGAGGGCGGCCCCGCGCGGCCGCTGTCGAGCTTCGTCGGCGCCCCGGTGCACGCCGTCGCCGGCATCGGCCATCCCGGCCGCTTCTTCGACGCCTTGCGCGCCCAGGGCCTGTCGCCGATCGAACACCCTTTCCCCGACCACCATCTGTTCGTGCAGGACGACCTGCGGTTCTCGCCGGCGCACCCGCTGCTGATGACCGAAAAGGACGCGGTGAAGTGCGCCGACTTCCCGCTGCACGCGGCCTATGCGGTGCCTGTGCGCGCCGAGCTTCCCGCCGGTTTCTTCGTCCAGCTGCACGAGCGCCTTGCCGAATGGAGTTCAGCGCATGCCGACCCCTGATTTCATCGTGGCCATCCCCGCGCGCTTCGGCGCTTCGCGGCTGCCGGGCAAGCCGCTGCGGCTGATCGCCGGCACGCCGATGGTGGTGCACGTGGCCCGCCGCGCCCTGGCGGCCGGTGCGCGCCAGGTGGTGGTGGCCACCGACGACGCCCGCATCGCCGACGCGCTGGCGGGCGAAGCGCTGGTGATCTGCATGACCCGCGCCGACCATGCCTCGGGCACCGACCGCCTGGCCGAGTGCGCCGACCAGCTGGGCTGGGCCGACGACCAGATCGTGGTGAACCTGCAGGGCGACGAGCCGTTCGCGCCGCCCGAAGGCATTCGCGCCGTGGCGCAGGTGCTGGCCGACGGCGCCGCGCCGATGGCCACGCTGGCCACGCCGATCCACGACGCCGACACGCTGTTCGATCCCAACGCGGTGAAGATCGTCCGCGACGTGGCCGGGCTCGCGCTGTACTTCAGCCGCGCGCCGATCCCCTGGCAGCGCGATCGCTTCGCCCGCGACCGCCTGGGCGGGGCCGGCGAGGGCGCGCTGCGGCACATCGGCATCTACGCCTACCGCGCCGGCTTCCTGCGCCGCTTCGCGGCGATGCCGCCCGGCCAGCTCGAACAGCTCGAAGCGCTGGAACAGCTGCGCGTGCTGGAAGCGGGGCACCGCATCGCGGTGGGGCTCACCCCGGTGCCGTTCCCGCCCGGCGTGGACACTGAAGCCGACCTGGCCCGCGCGCACGCCCGGGCGCTGGCCGGCGCCACGCCCTGATTCCCGGGCCTGCCGTCGCCCCGCGACCGGCAGGCATAATGCCCATCCCCCCGGAGCATCCGCCCATGCCACAGGCCAATTCCCCCGCCCCCGAACTGTCGCCCGGCCTGCAGTGGCTCAACGCCGATCCGCAGACCGTGGCCGGCCAGCAGGGCCGCGTGCTGGCCGTGGTGTTCTGGAACGCCGCGTCGGCCTACAGCCACAACCTGCTCGAAGGCCTGGTGCGCCTGCAGTCACGGTACCCGGTGGGCCTGTCCATCCTGGGCATCCACCAGCCCAAGTTCGACTCCGAACTGGACGGCCGGCTGGTGCTCAAGGCCGCCAATCGCCTGGGCCTGACCTTCCCGGTGGCCAACGACCGCGCCTGGACCACCTGGCAGCACTACGGCATCCAGTCGTGGCCGTCGGTGGCGCTGATTGACACCCGCGGCCGCCTGCGCGAAGTGTTCGCCGGCGACCACCACCTGGCCGCGCTCGACAGCGCCATCGCCGCGCTGATTGACGAAGTGGGCGGCGCCACCCTGCCGGCCGCGCCGCCGCGCCGCAGCGGCGCCGAGCCGCGGCTGCCGCTGTCGTTCCCGTCGGGCCTGGCGGTGGGCGAGAACCATCTGTACGTGGCCGACACCGGGCACCACCGCATCCTCGAATGCACCCACTCGGGCCGCGTGCTGCGCGAGTTCGGCACCGGCCACGGCGACCTGGTGAACGGGCCGGCGGACACCGCGGCCTTCCGCAATCCGCGCGGCCTGTGCCTGGTGCGCGAATCGCTGTTCGTCGCCGACTCGGGCAACCACGCGCTGCGCCGCATCCGGCTGCTCGACGGCGCGGTGGACACGGTGGCCGGCTCGGGCCGCTTCGGCCCGGTGACGGAGGGCAGCCAGGACGCCGGCGCCGCCCTCACCCTCAACCAGCCCTGGGACGTCACCGGCACCCTGGACCGGATCTTCATCGCCATGGCCGGCAGCAACCAGGTATGGGAGTTCGACCTCGGGCAGGCCCGGCTGCGGCTGGTGGCGGGCACGGGCGAGCTGGGCATCGCCGACGGACCGGCGCGCAGCGCCATGTTCGCGCACCCGGCGGGCCTGGCCCTGGTGCAGCAGACGCTGTACGTGGCCGATTCGGGCACGTCGTCAATCCGCGCCATCCAGCTGTCCCAGTCCAACGTGCAGACGCTGGTGGGGCAGGGCCTGTACGAGTTCGGCGAACAGGACGGCCAGCGCCGCGACGCGCGCATGCAGCTGCCGATGGCGCTGGCGCTGGATCCCTCGTCGCCGGTGCTGTGGGTGGCCGACAGCTACAACGGCAGCCTGCGCAAGCTGCGCCTGGGCGGCGGCGAGATGAGCACGCACGACCTGCCGCAGCCGCTGGTGCAGCCGGGCGCGCTGGCGGCCGGCGCCGGGTCGCTGTGGATCGGCAACACCGGCGCCCACGAAGTGCTGCGCTACGACCTCGACAGCGGCAAGCTGACCCGCCTGCCGATCGGCGAATGACGGCAACCAGCGCCGGGGCCACGCCGGAACCCGCCGGCTTCGACGGCAAGGCCTTCGTCCGCGACCTCACGCCCGCGCCGGGGGTGTACCGCATGCTCGGTGCCGACGGCGCGGTGCTGTACGTGGGCAAGGCGCTGTCGCTTAAGAAGCGCGTCGGCAGCTACTTCCTCAAGGAGCTTCCCTCGCGGCGCATCGCGCTGATGGTGGCCCAGATCGCCAGCATCGAAGTCACGGTGACGCGCACCGAGACCGAGGCGCTGATCCTCGAGAACCAGCTGATCAAGTCGCTGCGCCCGCGCTACAACGTGCTGCTGCGCGACGACAAGAGCTACCCGCACATCCTGCTGACCGACGAAACCTGGCCGCGCCTGGGCTTCCACCGCGGGCCGCGCGCCATGGCCGGCCGCTACTTCGGCCCGTACCCCAGCACCGGCGCGGTGCGCGAGACGCTGGACCTGATGTTCAAGCTGTTCAAGCTGCGCAGCTGCGCCGACAGCGTGTTCCGCAACCGCAGCCGGCCCTGCCTGCAGCACCAGATCGGCCGCTGCAGCGCGCCCTGCGTGGGCCTGGTGCCCACGCGCGACTACGACGCCACGGTGCGCCGCGCGGTGCTGTTCCTGGAGGGGCGCAGCGGCGAACTGGTGGACGAACTGGGCAGCGCGATGGAGGAAGCCAGCAAGCGCCTGCAGTACGAACAGGCCGCGCAGCTGCGCGACCAGATCGCCGGCATCCGCAAGATCCAGGCGCGCCAGTACGTCGAAGGCGAACAGGTGGAAATGGACGTGCTGGCCTGCACGATGGAGCAGGGCATGGCCTGCGTGCTGCTGATGGCCTTCCGCAACGGCCTCAACCAGGGCACGCGCAGCTTCTTCCCCAAGCCCAACGGCGCCGAGAGCATCGAGGAAGTGCTGGGCGCGTTCGTCACCCAGTACTACCTCGAGCAGCGCCCGCCGCGGGAAATCGTCCTCAGCCACGCCATCCCCGATATCGAGCTGCTGCAGGAAGTGTTCAGCGCCCAGGCCGGCCGCAAGGTGGAAATCAAGCCGGTGGTGCGCGGCGAGCGCGCGCGCTACCTCGACATCGCCCGCCAGAATGCCGCGCTCGCCCTGGCCACCGAGATCGGCAGCAGCGCCAGCCAGCGCGCGCGCCTGCTGTCGCTGCAGGAACTGCTGGAACTGTCAGAGCCGCCCGGGCGCATCGAGTGCTTCGACATCAGCCACACGATGGGCGAGGCCACCGTGGCCTCGTGCGTGGTGTTCGACGGCGAAGGCCCGGTGCGCGGCCAGTACCGCCGCTTCAACATCACCGGCATCGAACCGGGCGACGACTACGCCGCCATGCACCAGGCCCTGCAGCGCCGCTTCAAGCGCGGGGTGGAGGAGGGCGTGCTGCCCGACCTGCTGCTGATTGACGGCGGTGCCGGCCAGCTGGCGCAGGCCCGCGCCGTGCTGGACGAACTGGGCGTGCAGGGCGTGGCCATGGTGGGCGTGGCCAAGGGCGCCGCCCGCCGCGCCGGCCACGAGGCGCTGGTGCTGCCCGACGGGCGCGAACTGCGCCCGGGCGCGGCCTCGCCCGGCCTGCAGCTGGTGCAGCAGGTGCGCGACGAAGCCCACCGCTTCGCCATCACCGGCCACCGGGGCAAGCGCCAGAAGACCCGCGAAACCAGCCGCCTGGAGGACATCCCCGGCATCGGGCCGCGCCGGCGTTCCAGCCTGCTCAAGCATTTTGGCGGGCTGGCAGGCCTCAAGTCCGCCGGCGTGGAGGAAATCGCCCGGGCCGAGGGCGTCAATGCCGCCCTGGCGCAGCGCATCTACGCCGCGCTGCACGGACTTGAGCCACAATCCCCCCAGACCGAAGCCTGAGCCGGGAACGCCGTGACCCTGACCATCCCCACCATGCTGACCCTGTTCCGGATCCTGCTGATCCCGGTGCTGGTGGTGGTTTTCTATCTTCCCCACGGCTGGACCAACATCGCCGCCGCGGCGATCTTCATCGTCGGCGCGCTGACCGACTGGCTCGACGGCTGGATCGCGCGCCGGTACGGCATGTATTCGGCCTTCGGCGCCTTCCTCGACCCGGTGGCCGACAAGCTGACGGTGGCCTTTGCGCTGCTGCTGGTGGTGGAACGCCACGACACACCGTGGATGGCCCTGCTCAGCGCCGTCATCATCGGCCGCGAGATCACCATTTCCGCGCTGCGCGAGTGGATGGCGCAGATGGGCGCGCACGGCCTGGTCAAGGTGGCCAGCCTGGGCAAGCTCAAGACCATCGTGCAGATGGTGGCCATCAGCTGCCTGCTGTTCCAGGAAGACCTGCTGGGCCTGCCCGTGTTCCGCATCGGCGAGTGGCTGCTGGCCATCGCGGCCGCGCTGACCCTGTGGTCGGGCTTCGATTACCTGCACGCGGCCTGGCCCACGATGCGAAAGAAAGGCTGAAAGCAAAAAGGGTGTTGACACCCGAGGGGGGCTTCCCCCAAAATGTGCGTCTACTGCGGGAATAGCTCAGTTGGTAGAGCACGACCTTGCCAAGGTCGGGGTCGCGAG
>DAORUD010000065.1:0-14526 GCA_035433005.1 Arenimonas sp.
CCGCGAAGCTCAGCGCGTGCGTGCTGGCGGCCAGCACCATCACCGGCAGCGAGTGCGCGTACAGCGCGGTGACGGTCCAGCGCACCACGGTCACCGCCATGCACACCATGATCAGGCGGCGGGCGCCGAAGCGCGCGATCAGCCTGGGCGCCTGCCAGAACATGGCGATCTCGATCAGCACGCCCACCGCCCACAGCATCCCGATGGCCGCGCCGGAGTGCCCCGCCGCCTGCAGGTGCAGCGTGTAGAACACGTAGAACGGCCCGAAGCCGATCTGCATCAGCAGCGCCATCAGCAGGAAGCGGCGCACGCCGGGCCGCTTCCACAAATGCCCGGCGTCTTCCACGGTGTCCACGTGCGCCGGCGGCGTGTCGCGCCGGTGTGGCCAGGCGGCCAGCAGCATCGCCGCAAACAGGGGCAGGGTAAGCCAGGGGAAAGCGCGGTCGCCGAAGCGGTCCATCAGCGCGCCGTAGCTGGACGCCACCCCCAGGAAGCCGATCGAGCCCCACACCCGCAGCCGGCCGTACAAGTCGGTGCGCGGCCCCAGCGCGGTCAGCGTCATGGCTTCGAACTGCGGCATCACCGCGTTGTAGAACAGGCCGAAGGCCGCCATCACGCCCAGCAGCGCCCACGCCGACTGCGTGAACAGGAAGCCCGCGAAGCACAGCAGCGTCAGCGCGCAGCCCGCCACGAACCAATGCCCCGGCCGGGCGCTGCGGCCCGACAGCGCCGCCCACACCGGCGGCGACACGATGCGGCTGCCGTACCACAGGCCCAGCATGGCGCCCACCACGTAGCCGCTGTGGCCCAGGCCGTCCACCCAGCGCCCGACGTAGGGCGTGTAGGCGCCCAGCGCGGCGTAGTAGAAGAAATAGAAAACCGAGAAGCGCCGGAGGCTGGCGTCCATTCCGTGGCGGGTCCAAAAGAAAACGGCCGGACCCGAAGGTCCGGCCGTCATCATCGCCGGTTTGCCCGGCGGCCGGAACTAGCGCTGGCGCGAGGTCACGCCGCGCACCGGGGCCAGCGGCTGCGGCGCGACGGTGCGGCGCGGGGCCGTGCCTTCGCGCAGGGCCAGTTCACGCGTGTCCAGCGTGCCCATGCGGGTCTGGTCCTTGAGCTCCAGGTAGCGCAGCTCAAACGGCGCGCCATAGCCCATCGGCACGTTCACGCGGCCAAACGACAGCGCCAGCTGGCGCTTGCCCGGCTGCAGCCAGTTGGCCATGTGCGCCTGCGACACCGGGCGGCTGACGCCGTCGGGGCCGGTGGCGTACAGCGTGCCGCGCACTTCGTAGCGGCCCGGGGCGGCCACCTGCACCGGCAGGTCGAAGCGCACCGCGTTGGCGCTGAAGCCATAGCCACCGGCCAGCCTGGCCGTGGGCCGCGTCACTTCCACCGCGGTGCGGGCGTCGCGCTGCACGCTGGCGCCGTCGGCGTAGGTGCCGGCCGACAGCTGCACTTCCCACAGGCCCGGCTCGCTGCCCGCGTCGTCGGGCAGCTGCAGGCGCGCCTTGCCGCCGCTGAAGGCCAGGTCGAAGCTGCGGCCCGAAGGCGACACCAGCACGCCGGCCACCTGGTTGCTGGCCATGGCCAGCGTGGCGTCGCCGCGCTGCATCGCCGCCGCCACTTCCAGCGTGTCGCCGGCCAGCACGCTGGTGCGGTCGGCCTGCGCCTGCAGCACGAACGGGCTCTCGGGCTCGTACACATGCACCAGGTAGCGGCCCTTGGCGCTGGCCAGCTGCACCTGGAAGCGGCCCTGGCCCTGTTCCTGCGCCAGCTGCACGATGGCCGAACCGTCCGGCACGTCCATGCCCGCGGCCTTGAGCTGTGCGGCATTGGTCTTGCGCTGGAACGACTGCGGCTCGGCAATCAGGCGGCCGTTCTTGAGCATGCGCACCTGGTCGGGATCCACGGCGCGGCCACCCTGGGCCGGGCTGATGCGGATCACGGCGCCGGCGGCGGTGGTGTCGATGGCCAGGCCGGCCTGCAGTTCGCTGGCTTCGGCCACGGCCCAGTACTCGCGGCTTTCGGCCAGGTAGGGCGCCTGCGCTTCCACTTCGGCCCGGGGGTCGAGCGCCCAGGCGAAGGACACGGGCTGGCGTTCGAACTCACCCGCGGGCACGGGCGCGGCCATCAGGCGCGAAGGCGACTGGTCGGCGGCGCCGGGCGGCAGCAGGTTGCCGGCCTGGGCGGAGAAGGCGAGGGACATCAGGCAAAACAGGAGGCTCTTTTTCATGGCTCAGGACCTCATGTCGGTGCGCAGGATGGAATCGAGGCCGAAGCAGGCCCGGCGGCTCTGGTTGTGCGACAGCGGTTCGCTGCCGGCCATGCGCGCCTTGTCCTGGAACCACACGCTGCCCGCGGCCGACTGGCTGGAGCAGTTCAGGAAACCATCCGAGCACGAGTTCAGCCACAGCTGGGTGGTTTCCAGCCCCACGTTCTCGACGTAACCGCCGCAGTAGCTGTCGCCGTCCCAGATGGCGGAGTCCACGTCGGTGCCCACCACGCTGCGGAAGGGCTTGGGCAGGGCCGGGCGGCCCGCGGTGCCCTGCAGCCAGTTGGCATTGTAGGACGCCATCCAGCTGGTCTGCTGCATGCGCACGGCGTCGTTCTTGTAGCCCAGCAGCCAGCCCAGCGCGCTTTCAAACACGTTGCCGGCAATCACGGCGTCGGCCAGCGGCGTGCCGGCGGACGAGGGCGCCAGCGCATTCACGCGCACGGTCTTGGCGATGATGTTCGGGTAGCGGCTGTCCCAGGTGGGGTTGGACAGGATCCAGCGCATGACGTTGCCGCCGTTGCTGTGCGTGATCACGATCAGCCGGGTGATGCCGCGGTTGTTGATGAAGGTGGTGAGCTGGCCGGCCAGGCAGCCGGCGGCCGCCGGGTCCCACATGTACTTGGTGAAATCGCAGTTGATGACCACGTAGTTGTTCGGGTCGACCAGGCCGCCGCGGACGTTGTTGACCATCGGCGACTGCCAGTAATCGGCGGCGGCATTGGTCTGCTTGCCGGTGCCGTGCACGAAGGCGACGCCGGTGTTGGCGCTGCACACGCTTGAGACGGCTGCGAGGGCAGCCAAGAGTAGATATCGCACGATTCCCTCCCCAGAGATTCGATGCTTTGGCGCGGTGTCCCCGTCCCTGCGTAACCCGGTCCAACAAAAAGCCGGCACTCCAATGCGCCGGCGTATGGACGTTCAGGCTACGGATAAAACCGTGACGGTCAACACATTTCGATGCTGCGGTGCGGCAGTTGGGCGCCCGGCGAAGGTCCGCCGTGCGCGGGGTTCCTTTCCCGGGGACGCCGTGAACCCATCCATGGGGGCTTTTCGAAAACGTCCCTGTTTTCGAAACCCCGGGAAAGGAACCCCGCACACGGCGGACCGCGGACCGTCCTGGCTGGGGTGGACGGCAGAAGCGGCGGCTTGTCGCCGTGTACGATCCCGGCGCCATGGTCACTGACCAATCAGGCCGTCCGGTTGAGCACCAGGTAGCCGCTGCGGTCGAACAGCACGTACCACAGCGCCAGGAAGATCCATAGCCCGCGCAGCGCCGAGTGCAGCGAAAACGCCGCGTTTGCGCCGTCCTGCACCGAGAACGGGACCGCCTTCGAGCCGCACCAGTCAATGGACGCCTGCAGCGTGTGCTGACCGGGTGTGACCGGGTAGGTGGCCGATTCGCCGGGCATGAGCTTCCCGACTTCCTTGCCGTCGATCTTCACCGCGTAGGCGCGCAGGGCGTCGGCGTAACCGGAGTCGCGTTTCACGGTGATGCTGGCCAAGGGTCTAGAACTCCAGGTCGAGGGCGGCGCAAAGATAATCCACCATCGGCGCCATGCCGGCAAAGCCGCTGGCCACGGCCTGGCGCAGCTTCGGGCCCAGCACCACGTCGTCCTCCAGCCCCGCACCGGCGACGAAGTCCTTGCGCTTGAGGTCGTCGATCAGCTCGTGGTCGGCGGGGTAGCCGCGCGGCGGGCGTACCAGCGCATCGCCGGTGAGCTCGAACTTGCGCTTGAAGGCGGCGGATTGCGTGGCGGCCTTCCAGCCCGACGGGTTGTCCACCATGAAGTTGCGGATGCGGCGCTGGGTTTCCGGCTCGGGATGCCACAGCCCGGCACCGATGAAGCAGTTTCCCGGCTGCAGGTGCAGGTAGAACGACGGCGCCGGCACGGTCTTGCTGCGCTCGTGGAAGAAGCGCGCGCCCGACCAGGTCTTGTAGGGCGTCTTGTCGTTGGAAAAGCGCGTGTCGCGATGGATGCGGAACAGCGATCCGCCCACCTGCCTGGGGTCGGCCCGGTAGTGCAGGCTGATGGCGGCGATGTCGGGCTGCAGGTCGGTGATCAGCTGCAGGAAAGGCTGGCGCAGGTGCGCCTCGTAGTCGGACTTGTGGTCGGCGAACCACTCGCGCGAATTGTTGCGGCCCAGGGCGCGCAGGAACTTGAAGGTCTTTTCGCTGAAGTAGGTGCTCATGCCAGCTGCCGTTCCAGGTCGTGGCCCCAGGCGTCCAGGGCGTCCAGCCAGGCCTGCTTCGGCCCGGGTTCGAGGGTGGCGCGCAGTGTGGCGATTTCGGCGTAATAACTCGTGAAATCGTACTCGGAAAGGCCGCTGTCGCTGCCCAGGCGGCGCCGGCGGTAGTCGTCCCAGCGCTGCTGGTCGGCGGCGTCCAGGCTTTGCGGCCAGTTGCGGGCGCGGTAGCGGAACAGCAGCTCGGCGAAGCGCGGGTCGTCGAAGCGCGGGCCGATGTCCGCCAGGTCGGCCAGCGCGGCGCTGCGCACGCGCGGGAACAGGCGCTTGTCGGCGTCGGACGGGAAGCCGTCGTACAGCGCGGCGTCGGCGTCGGCCGGTTCGCGCGCGCGTTCGGCGGCGAACACGCGGCGCACTTTCTCGGCCAGGCCCGGCGCCGTGCGCAGCTGCTCCGCCCGCGCCAGGCAGGCGTCGCGGTCAATGCCCAGGCGCGCGAAGTCGGCCTCGCGCAGGTGCGACAGCGGCAGCAGGATCGGGCACTTGTTGGTGTGCACTTCCTTCAGCGGTATGCGCTGCTCGCCTTCGGGCAGGTCGGCGGCGGGCGTGTACAGGCGGTCGGCGATGTCCTCGGGCGATAGCGCCAGCAGCGCGGCCGGGTCTTCGTCCAGGCCGCAGACGATCACGCGCGAATCAATCTTCGGGTGCACGGCAATCGGCGCCACCAGCGCCGCGCAGTGCCGGCTGGCCGGGTAGCGCGAGGAAATGTGCAGCAGCGGCGTCATGTTCGCCACGTCCATCAGCGCGGCTACCTTGCGCTTGCCGCGCAGCTCGAAGGCGTAGTCCCACAGCCGGGGCTGGGCGGCCTTGAAGCGGCGCGCCAGGCCGATCAGGGCGCGCACGTCGCTCAGCGCTTCATGCGCGTCGCCTTCGCGCACGCCGTTGGCGGTGGCCAGGTGTTCGAGCTTGAAGCTGGGCGCGCCGTCTTCGCGCCTGGGCCATTCCAGGCCCTCCGGGCGCAGGGCCTCGGCCAGCCGCAGCACGTCCAGCAGGTCCCAGCGCGAGTTGCCGTTGCGCCACTCGCGCTCGTAGGCGTCGTGGAAGTTGCGGTACAGCCCGAAGCGCACGAACTCGTCGTCGAAGCGGATCGAGTTGTAGCCCACCGCGCAGGTCATGGGCTGCATGAACTCGTCGGCCAGGCGGGCCATGAACTCGGCCTCCGGCAGGCCTTCGGCCAGCGCGCGCTGGGGCGTGATGCCGGTGATCATCGTGGCGCCGGGCGAGGGCAGCAGGTCGTCGGCGGGCCGGCAGAACAGGCTGATGGGTTCGCCGACGGGGTTGAGGTCGGCGTCGGTGCGGATGGCCGCGAACTGCGCGATGCGCGTGCGGCGCGGGTCGCGGCCGAAGGTTTCCAGGTCGTACCACAGGAAGCTGGCGGCCATGGCCTCAGGCTCCTTCGCGGCCGGTCACGCCGCGCGTCACGCGGCGTTCGCCGGCAGCGGCGGCAGGCGCTCGCGCACCAGGGCGTCGGCGGCGGCCAGGTCCACGTCGTCCAGCGTGGTGCAGCCGCGGGTGGCTTCCACCAGGATCTGGCGCTGCAGCACGCCGCGCTCGAACGCAGTGGCGTACGGAATGCAGGTGAAGCTCACCATCGAATAGCGCGGGACGAAGTGGCCGGGATGCCGGCGCGCCAGCACCTGTTCCAGCGCACGCTGCAGCAGGTAGTCGGCGTCGTCCACGCGGTCGCGCATTTCCACGTAGTTCTCCAGCGCCATGGCCTGGATGGCCTCGGCGTTGGGCCGGCGCTCGGCTTCGAAGGCGGCGAAGGCCGTGTCGAAATCCGCGGCCGAGGCGATGTGGCGGTCCAGCGCCAGGCAGTCTTCGAAGGCGCAGTTCATGCCCTGGCCGTGGAAGGGCACCATGGCGTGGGCGGCGTCGCCCAGCAGCACCGCGCGGCCGTCCATCCGCCAGCGCTGCAGGCGCAGCGTGCCCAGGCCGCTGACCGGGTGGTTGGTCCAGTCCTGGTCGAACTCCGGCAGCAGCGGCAGCGCGTCGGCGAAGTCACGCTCGAAGAAGGCGCGTGCCGCGGCCAGGTCGGGCAGGGTGTGGAAGCTGGGCTCGCCCCGCATCGGCAGGAACAGGGTGACGGTGAAGGTCTGCTCGGTGTTGGGCAGGGCGATGCACATGTAGCCGCCGCGCGGCCAGATGTGCAGCGCGTTGGGCTCGATGCGGAAGCCGCCGTCGGCCGCGGGCGGGATCTCGAGCTCCTTGTAGCCGTGGCCCAGCGACTCGAATGATTCTTCCAGCGCCACGTACGGGCGCATGGCGTCGCGCAGGCCCGAGCCGGCGCCGTCCGCGCCGATCAGCGCTTCGAAGGGCTGCGGGCGCGCGGTGCGGTCATGGTCGTTGATGAACAGCGCCACGCGCCGCTCGAAGTCCGCGCCGTCCAGCCGCTGGTTGAAATGGATGCGCGCGCCGGCCGCCTCGGCCGCCTCCAGCAGGGCCACGTTGAGCCGGCCGCGGTGCACCGACCAGATCACCTCGCTGTCGTCCAGGCCGTAGGGCTGCAGGCGCGGCGCGCCGCCGTCCTGCGGGTGCACCATGCGGCCGCGCATCATCACCGCCTGCGCCATCACCACGTCCTGCAGGCCGGCGCGGCGCAGCGCGTCCAGGCCGCGCTCGGCCAGGGCCAGGTTGATCGAGCGGCCGCCTTCGTAGCCTTTGGCGCGCGGGTCCGGTCGCTTCTCGTACACGTCCACCGACCAGCCGCGGCGCGCCAGCAGGGTGGCCAGCAGGGCACCGGCCAGGCCGGCGCCAACCAGGGTGAGCTTGCGGTCAGCGGAAGGGTTCACGGGTGGCCTCTGGGTTCAGGGGGTGGCGCCTTGCGGCGCCGCCGGGAAGGGTATGACGCGGTTGCGGCCGGCGTCCTTGGCCAGGTACAGGGCGCGGTCGGCCTGGTCCACCGCCGCCGCCACGCTGCCATCGCCGCGCCGCCAGGGCGCCAGGCCGATGCTGACGGTGACCTGGATGCCCTTGAAGTCGGCCCGGGCCACGGCTTCGCGCAGGCGCTCGGCCAGCTGCAGCGCGGTTTCGGCATCGGCATCGGCCAGCATCACCGCGAACTCTTCGCCGCCGTAGCGGAACAGCGGCGTGCCCGGGGCCAGCGTGCGGCCGAGTTCGGCGGCCACCTGGGTGATGATGCGGTCGCCGGCCAGGTGGCCGTGGCGGTCGTTGATGGCCTTGAAGTGGTCGATGTCTATCAGCAGGAACTGGCAGGCCTGCGTGCTGGAGCGGTCGCCGGCCAGCTGTTCCATGGCCTCGTTGAAGGTGCGGCGGTTCAGGCAGTGGCTCAGCGCGTCGTGGTCGGAGTGGTGGCGCAGCATCACCGCGGCCTGTTCCTGCAGCAGCGCATAGGTGTACATGAAGCACACCAGCATGCCGTAGCCGCTGGCGAAGCGGATCACTTCAATACCCGAACGCTGGGACGCGATCATCAGCGACGCGTAGGCGCCGAACGCCACCATGGCCACCAGCGCCGGCCCCGCGCGCAGCAGGAACACCAGTACCGGCGGGAAGATGTAGGCCCAGTGCTGCATGCTGCGGCCGGTGTAGTGGCCGAAGGCCATGATCAGCACCAGCAGCAGGGCCACGGTGACGAAGAACAGCGTGCCGCCCTGGTGCTTGGGCAGCTTCAACAGCCCGAACATCAAGGCCAGCACCACGGCCAGCACGAACCAGGCCAGCAGCGCCGTGTCGGCCAGGCCCAGCCGCGTGTTGATGCTGCCCAGAACCACCATCAGCACCGCGATCAGCGCCGACAGCACCACCGCCACCCGCCAGCGCATTTCCTCGCGCAGCAGCGAGAAGGAGTCGCGGCGCAGGCCGGGCAGGTCCATCGTCAGCCGCCGGCCTCGCGCCACAGCGCCACGGCGGCCACGAAGCGGCGGATGTCGGCGTGGCTGTTGTACAGCGGCACGGGCGAGATGCGGATGACGTCGGGTTCGCGCCAGTCGCCGACGATGCCGCGCGCGGCCAGGTAGTCGAACAGGGCGCGGCCGCGCTCGCGGCCGCCGGCCACGCGCAGCGACAGCTGGCAGCCGCGGCGCGCGGGCTCGGCCGGCGTCACCACGTCCAGCACGTCGGCGCAGTCGCGCCGTATCAGCGCTTCCAGGTAGCCGGTGAGGCGCTCGGACTTCGCGCGCAGGCGGTCCATGCCGGCTTCGGCAAACAGGTCCAGCGAAACGCGCAGCGGCGCCAGCGCCAGGATGGGCGGGTTGCTCAGCTGCCAGCCGTCGGCGCCGGGCGAGGGCACGAAATCGGGGCCCATGCGGAAGCGCGTGGCGGCGTCGTGGCCCCACCAGCCCGCGAAGCGCGGCACATCGCTGCGCGCATGGCGTTCATGCACGAAGGCGCCGGCCACGGCGCCCGGGCCCGAGTTGAGGTACTTGTAGCTGCACCAGGCGGCGAAGTCGGCGCCGCTGTCGTGCAGCTGCAGCGGCAGGTTGCCGGCCGCGTGCGCCAGGTCGAAGCCCACGGTGCAGCCGCGCGCGTGCGCCAGCCGGGAAATCTCGCGCAGGTCGAAGGCCTGGCCGGTGCGGTACTGCACGCCCGGCCACAGCACCAGGGCGATGCGGTGGCCGTGCTCGGCCAGCGCGCGCTCGATCGCGGCCATGGAAATCGTGCCGCCGGCTTCGTCCGGCGCCAGCTCGATCACGTCGGTGTCGGGGTTGAACCCATGGAAGCGCACCTGCGACGCCACCGCATGGCGGTCGGACGGGAAGGCGCCGGCTTCGATCAGGATGGCCGGGCGTTCGGCCGTGGGCCGGTAGAAGCTCACCATCAGCAGGTGCAGGTTGGCGGTGAGCGAATTCATCGCCACCACTTCCACGGGCTGCGCCCCGACCACGCGGGCCAGGCCGTCGCGCACGGTTTCGTGGTAGGGCATCCACGGGTGCTTGCCGTGGAAGTGCGCCTCCACGCCCAGCGCCGCCCAGTCGTCGAGCTCCTGCATCAGCGCGGCGCGCACGCCGGTGGGCTGCAGGCCCAGCGAGTTGCCGCAGAAATAGGCCTGTTCATGGCCGTCGTGGCGCGGGATGTGGAAGCGGCTGCGGAAGCCGTGCAGCGGGTCGGCGGCGTCCAGCGCCTCGGCGGGCGCGTGCAGGTCGAAGGCGGTCATTCGAACCTCGTGTGCGGCAGGCCCAGCCATTCCAGCGCCGTGCCGTGGTAGAGCCGGGCCTGTTCGGCCCCGGTGAGCCCCAGCGCGGCGATGCCGGCGCCCGGCACCTGTTCGCCCAGCGGGAAGGGATAGTCGGTGCCCATCATCACGCGCGGCACGCCCACGGTGTCGAGCAGGTAGCGCAGCGCGCGGTCGTCGGCCACCCAGGAATCGAAGTACAGGCGGGGCAGGTAGCTGCGCGGGTTGTGCGGATTGTCGGTGGCCACCAGGTCGGGACGCATGTTGAAGCCGTGCTCGATGCGGCCGATGGTGTAGGGGAAACTGCCGCCGCCGTGGGCCAGGCACACCTTCAGGCGCGGGAACTTTTCCAGCACGCCGCCGAAGATCAGCGCGCACGCGGCGCGCGACTGTTCGGCCGGCATGCCCACCAGCCAGGGCATCCAGTACTTGGGCATGGACTCGCTGCCCATCATGTCCCAGGGGTGCACCAGGATGGCGGCGCCCAGGTCCTGCGCGGCTTCGAAGAAGGGCAGCAGCTCGGGCGCGTCCAGGTTCCAGTCGCCGATGTGCGAGCCGATCTGCACGCCCTGCAGGTTCAGCTGCTCCATGCAGCGCTCCAGCTCCTGCACGGCCAGGCGCGGCGACTGCATGGGCACGGTGCCGATGCCGGCGCAGTGGCGGCGGTGGTCGCGGCAGGCTTCGGCCATGTGGTCGTTCAGGGACTGGTGCAGCTCCAGCGCGTGCTGGGGCTTGGCCCAGTAGCTGAACATCACCGGCACGGTGCTGAGCACCTGCACCTGCACGCCGAAGCGTTCGTAGTCGGCGATGCGCTCGGCCGGATCCCAGGTCTTGGACCAGATTTCGCGGAAGAACTTGCCGTCCTTGTAGATGCGCGCGCGGCCGTCCTCGTGGTGGATCACCGGGAAGCGCGGGTCGCCGTACTTCTCGGCCAGGTTGGGCCAGGTGCGGGGCAGGTAGTGGGCGTGGGTATCAATCTTGAGCATGGCGGCCATTCTAGCCCGCGCCGGTCAGGCGCCCAGCCAGGCGGAAAAGGCCGCGTAGGCGGGAATGCCCAGGGCCAGGTTGAAAGGGAAGGTCATGCCCAGCGCGGCGGTGATGCAGCGGCCGGCGTCGGCTTCGGGCAGCGAGGCGCGCACCGAGGCCGGTGCGGCGATGTAGGAAGCGCTGGCCAGCATGGCACCGAACACCGTGGCGCCCGCGTGGCCCAGGCCCAGCGCGTGGCCGATGCCCACGCCCGCCAGCCCGTGCAGCAGCGGCAGCGCCGTGGCATACACCAGCAGCCGGCCCATGCCGCGGCCCATCTGGCGCAGCTGCCCGGCGGCCACCAGGCCCATGTCCAGCATGAACAGCATCAACATGCCCTGGAACAGCTGGAAGTACATCGCGTCCACGGCCTTGACGCCGTCCTTGCCGGCGATGGCGCCGATGGCCAGGCCGCCCAGCAGCAGCACCGCGGTGCGCCCGGTCAGCACTTCGCGCACCTGCGGCCAGCTGGGCCGGCCGCCGCCGCGCGCCAGGCCGATGCCCAGCAGGATGGCCGGGATTTCCAGCGCCACCACCAGGGCCACCAGCACTTCCACCGGCTGGCCGCCGGTGCGTTCGATGAACTGCTGCGCGGCAATGAACGTGACGGCCGACACCGAACCGTAGTGCGCCGCCAGCGCGCCCGCCTGCAGCGGCACGTCGCGCAGCCACGCCCGCGCCAGGAAATACGCCGACGTGGCCGTGGCCACGCCCGCCAGCACGGTGACGGCAATCAGCAGCGCCAGGTTGTCGGGCGGGTCCTGGCGCAGCGCCACGCCGCCCTTCAGGCCGATGGCCAGCAGCAGGAACAGCGACAGGTAGGCCTGGATGGCCGGCGGTATTTCCAGGTCGCTGCGCATCGTGCGCGCCGCCAGGCCCAGGCCGAAGGCCAGCACCACCGGCGAGAGCAGGTTGGCTGCAAGCAGGTCGGTGGCGATGGACATGGCTCAGCCCGCGTCGAAGTGGGCCGGGGCCGGGTTGAGGTGGCCGCAGGCGCCGCAGGTGCGCAGTTCACGCGAGCGGTAGAAACGCTCGAACACGGCACCGAACTGGGTCTCGATGTTTTCCAGCGCGAAGAACTCTTCGTACAGCTTGTGGTTGCACTGGTCGCAGAACCACATCAGTCCGTCCTTCTCGTGCGCCAGGCGCTTGCGCTCGATCACCAGGCCCACGCCGCCGGCGCTGCGCTGGGGCGAGTGCGGCACGCGCGGCGGCAGGTAGAACATTTCGCCGGCCTTGATCGGGATGTCGCGCACGGCGCCGTCTTCCTGCACGCGCAGCACCATTTCGCCCTCGAGCTGGTGGAAGAACTCCGGGCCTTCCTCGAAGTGGTAGTCGGTGCGCGCGTTCGGACCGCCGACGATCATCACGATGAAGTCGCCGTCCACGATGCACTTGTTGCCCACCGGCGGCTTGAGCAGGTGGCGGTGTTCGTCCACCCAGGCCTGCAGGTTGAAGGCGGGCACGAGGCTCATCGGTGGTTCTCCGGGAAGGCGGCGATGCACTTGAGTTCGATCGCGATCGGCGTGGGCAGGGCGGTGATGCCGAGCGTAGTGCGGCAGGGCGCCTTGTTGATGTCGGGGAAGTACTCGGCCCAGACGCCGTTGTAGGCGTGGAAGTCGCGCGACATGTCGGTGAGGTACACCGTGACGTCCACCAGCCACTCCCAGCGGCAGTGGCTGGCCTCCAGCACGGCGCGCACGTTGGCGAACACCGAATGGCACTGGGTGACGATGTCGTAGTCGATCATGCGGCCGGCGGCGTTGTACACGTTGCCGGGGATGGCGTTGCTTCCCGGCGTGCGCGGGCCGATGCCGCTCAGGAACAGCAGCTGGCCCACGCGGCGCGCGTGCGGGTAGCGGCCCACCGGGTGCGGGGCGGTGTCGGTGCGGATGATCTCGCTCATTTGAGTACCTGGCCGCTGCGGCGGA
Source organism: Arenimonas sp. (assembly GCA_035433005.1). Classification (GTDB taxonomy): domain Bacteria; phylum Pseudomonadota; class Gammaproteobacteria; order Xanthomonadales; family Xanthomonadaceae; genus Arenimonas. The sequence goes on from DAORUD010000065.1 coordinate 12,608, forward strand.
TGGTGTCCAGGGCCATCTGGTAGGCCTCGGGCAGTTCTTCCAGCGAATCCACGCCCATGCCCAGCTCGCGCACGCGGCCGTCCAGCAGGGAATACACCCAGCCGTGCACGCTCAGCGACTGGCCGCGGGCCCAGGCGTCCTGCACCACGGTGGTCTGGCAGACGTTGACCACCTGTTCCACCACGTTCAGTTCGCACAGGCGGGCGTGGCGCAGGCTTTCCATGTCCAGTTCGGCGATCAGCGCGGCGTGCTTGTTCGACACGTCGCCCACGTGGCGCAGCCAGTTGTCGGCCAGGCCCACGCGGGTGCCGGTGAGCGCGGCATGCACGCCGCCGCAGCCGTAGTGGCCCACCACCAGGATGTGTTCCACCTTCAGCACGTCCACCGCGAACTGAATGGTGCTCAGCGCGTTGAGGTCGGTGTGCACCACCACGTTGGCCACGTTGCGGTGCACGAACACTTCGCCCGGCTGCAGGCCGGTGATCTGGTTGGCCGGCACGCGCGAGTCCGAACAGCCGATCCACAGGTACTTGGGCGCCTGCTGCTGCGACAGGCGGCGGAAGAACTGCGGGTCCTCGGCGCGCATGGCGTCGGCCCAGGCCTTGTTGCGGTCCAGCAGTTCCTTCAGCGGCATGCTTATCCCAGGTCGATGGTGACGTTCTTGGCTTCGGTGAAGAAGCGCATCGCTTCCCAGCCGCCCTCGCGGCCCAGGCCCGACTGCTTCACGCCGCCGAAGGGCGTGCGCAGGTCGCGGTTCATCCAGGTGTTCACCCACACCACGCCGGCTTCCAGTCGCTCGGCCAGGCGGTGGGCGCGCGACAGGTCGGCGGTCCAGACGCTGGCCGACAGGCCGTAGGGCGTGGCGTTGGCCAGCGCGAGGGCTTCTTCGTCGGTGTCGAAGGCCTGCAGCGTGACCACTGGGCCGAAGATTTCCTCGGTGTTGGTGCGGCACGACGGGCCCAGGCCTTCGATCACGGTGGGCGCGATGAACCAGCCGTCGCGGCAGCGGCCCTCGGGCTGCACCGCTTCGCCGCCGCACAGCACGCGTCCGCCTTCTTCGCGGGCCAGCGCCAGGCAGGCCATCACCTTGTCGAAGTGCGCCTTCGACACCACCGGGCCGAGGTTCGTGGCCGGGTCGGTCGGGTCGCCGGCCACCATGGCTTTCGCGCGGGCGACCAGGGCGTCGCGGAACGCTTCGTAGTATTCGCGCTGCACCAGCAGGCGCGACCCGCACAGGCAGATCTGCCCGGAGTTGAGGAAGGCCGAGCGCAGCACGGTGTCGAGCAGCTTCGCGCGCGGCGCGTCGGCGAACACCAGGGTGGCGTTCTTGCCGCCCAGCTCAAGCGAGGTCTTCTTGAGCGAGCGCGCGCAGCTTTCGGCGATCCGCACGCCCACGGCGGTACTGCCGGTGAAGCTGATCGCCTTCACCCGCGGGTGGTCCACCAGCGCCTGGCCCACCACCGCGCCGCGGCCCTGCACGATGTTGAACACGCCGGGCGGGAAACCGATCTCGCGCGCCAGCTCGCCCAGCATCCACGCCGTCACCGGCGTCACTTCCGAGGGCTTGCCCACCACGCAGTTGCCCGCGGCCAGCGCCGGCGCGAACTTCCAGGTGAACAGGTACAGCGGCAGGTTCCAGGGGCTGATGACGCCCACCACGCCCAGCGGCTGGCGCAGGGTGTAGTTGACGATGCCGGGCGCGCCGTGGGACTCGCTGGCGAACTGGGTGGCCGCAGCGGCGAAGAAGCGCAGGTTGGCGACGGCGCGCGGGATGTCGAGGTTGCGGGCCAGCGCCAGCGGCTTGCCGACGTCTCGCGATTCGGCGGCGGCGAAGGCGTCCACCCGCCCTTCCAGCGCATCGGCGAGGCGTTCGATCCAGGCGGCGCGGTCGGCGGCGGGCAGGGCGGACCAGGCGGGGA
>DAORUD010000066.1:0-14509 GCA_035433005.1 Arenimonas sp.
GGAAGTACACCGCATGCGAGTCCTTCTCGCCGAAGATGGCCACCAGCACGTTGGCACCGGTGACTTCCTTCTTGCCCGACGACTGCACGTGGTAGACCGCGCGCTGCAGCACGCGCTGGAAGCCCAGCGTGGGCTGGGTGTCGCGCGGGTCGTCGGTGGGCAGCACCGGCACGGTGTCGGCGATGATCTGCCGCAGGCCGGTGGCCAGCTTGGGCTGGTCGGCGCCGCAGGCCTTGAGCACGCCGGCCGCCGAGGGGTTGTCCAGCAGGGCCAGCAGCAGGTGCTCGACCGTCATGAATTCATGGCGGGCTTCGCGGGCCTGCTTGTAGCACTGGCCGATGGTGTACTCGAGGTCCTTGCTGAACATTGGGCGTCTCCGGAACGTTTGCTCCGATATGGGGCCAGCCTAGGTCTTTTCCATGGTGCACAACAGGGGGTGCTGGTGTTCCCGGGAAAAATCGTTGACCTGCGTCACTTTCGATTCAGCCACTTCGCGCGTGTAGACGCCGCAAACGCCCTTGCCCCGGGTGTGCACGTGCAGCATCACCTGGGTGGCCTTCTCGCGGTTCATGGCGAAGAACACCCGCAGCACCTCCACCACGAAGTCCATCGGCGTGAAGTCGTCGTTGAGCAGCACCACCTGGTACAGGGGCGGGCGCACGACCTCGGGCTTGGCGGCCTCGACCGCGACGCCGTGTTCGTGTTCTTTGTCGGATTGGGGGTCGTGGGCCATGGCGGGAGTATAAATCGGGGCGCGGCGCACCGAACGCAAACATGGACGCCCCGGCGTGTTTGTGCCGACAATGTTCCATCGCCCGCGCGGCGCCCCGTTCCGGACCACCCGATGAAGCCGCCCCGCCCCAACCCGACCCACCCGGACCCGCACCCCGGGCACCGCCGCGCCTGCCCGCCGGCCGGGTGCCGGCGTTGAGCTACCGCAGCGGCCGTTTCTGGCAGCCCGATGTCACCGTGGCCACCGTGGTGGTGCGCGACGGCCGACTGCTGGTGGTGGAGGAAACCGTCGGCGGCGCACGCGTGCTCAACCAGCCCGCCGGCCACCTGGAGCCGGACGAAAGCCTGCTGGACGCGGCCCTGCGCGAAACGCTCGAGGAAACCGGCTGGGACGTCGAACTGACCGCGTTCATCGGCGCCTACCAGTGGAAGTCGCCGGCCGACGGGCGGCACTTCCTGCGCATGGCCTTCGCCGCCGAACCGCTGCTGCACCACGCCGACCGGTCGCTGGACGACGGCATCGTCCAGGCCCTGTGGCTGACCCCGGCCGAACTGCTGGCCGAGTCGGCGCGCCACCGCAGCCCGCTGGTCTGGCGCGCCGTGGAAGACTTCCTGGCCGGGCGCCGCTTCCCGCTGCAGGCGCTCACCCACTTCGCATGAGCGCGGCACGGGTCATCGTGGGCATGTCCGGCGGCGTGGATTCGTCGGTGGCCGCGCTGCTGCTGCAGCGCCAGGGCGAGTCCATCGCCGGCCTGTTCATGCAGAACTGGGACGACGACGCCGAGCCGGGCGACCCGGCCGCCGGGGGCGCCGCCGGCTGCCGCGCCGAAGACGACCGCCGCGACGCGCTGGGCATCTGCGGCCGGCTGGGCATCCCCTTCCACGCGCGCAATTTCGCCCGGGAATACTGGGCCGGGGTGTTCGAACACTTCCTGGCCGAGTACCGCGCCGGCCGCACGCCCAACCCCGACGTGCTGTGCAACCGCGAGATCAAGTTCAAGACCTTCCTCGACGAGGCCCACGCGCTGGGCGCCGAATGCATCGCCACCGGGCACTATGCCCAGGTGGCCCGGCGCGAGGGCCGCTGGTGCCTGCTGCGCGGCGCGGACGCGGGCAAGGACCAGAGCTATTTCCTGCACCAGCTGGGGCAGGAACAGCTGGCGGCCACCCTGTTCCCGATCGGCCACCTGCCCAAGCCCGAGGTGCGCCGCATCGCCCGGGAGGCCGGGCTGCCGACCGCGGCCAAGAAGGATTCCACCGGCATCTGCTTCATCGGCGAGCGCGACTTCCGCGAATTCCTGGGCCAGTACCTGCCCGCCCGTCCGGGCGATATCCGCAGCGTGGACGGCGCCACGGTGGGCCAGCATGCGGGCGCCTGGTACTACACCCTGGGCCAGCGCGAAGGCCTGAACGTGGGCGGCGTGCGCGGCCGGGCCGCGGCGCCCTGGTACGTGGTGGGCAAGGACGTGCACGCGAACGTGCTTTACGTGGACCAGGGCGCCGACAGCCCCTGGCTGCTGTCGCACCGGCTGGAGACCGAAACCGCGCACTGGGTGGCGGGCACGCCGCCGGCCGGCGTGTTCGCCTGCACCGCCAAGACCCGCTACCGCCAGCACGACCAGGACTGCGAAGTCCGGGTGGACGAGGATGGCCGGCTTTCCGTAGCCTTCGCGGTCGCGCAGCGGGCAGTCACGCCGGGCCAGTCCCTGGTCCTGTACCGTGGCGACGAATGCCTGGGTGGCGCCGTGATCGCCACCACCGACGCCCCCCTTGAACGGAAGACCCGCCACGCATGAAGGACCGCGCCCTCGCCCTCGCCGGCCTGCTGCAGGCCGTGCAGCTGGTGCAGCAGATGGCCCAGACCGGCCAGGCTGAATCCAGGCCGCTGGCCGCCTGCATCGACAGCCTGTTCCGCTTCGATGCCGAAACGCCCGAGGCCGTCTTCGACGGCGCCGCAAAGCTCGAGCCGGGCCTGCAGCGCCTGGTGAACCAGCTCGAAGGCGGCGCCGACCGCGACGCCACCCTGACGCGCATGGCCATGACCGTGCTGCACCTGGAGCGCCGCTTCATGCGCCAGCACGGCGCCGTGGACGCCGTCCGCACGGGCCTGGAAGAGATCGGCCGCCAGCACGCGCACTGGGGCCCGACGCACCCGACCGTGCTCTCGCGACTGGGCGAGCTGTACGCCAGGGAGCTCAGCCCGATCGGGCCGCGGGTGCTGGTGCAGGGCAACCCGGTGTACCTGGGCCAGCCCGACCTGGTCGGCGAAGTGCGCGCCACGCTGCTCGCGGCCATCCGCGCCGCGGTGCTGTGGCGGCAGCTGGGCGGCAGCTACTGGGACTTCCTGTTCGGCCGCCGCGCACTGGTGCAATCGGCCCGCGGCTGGCTCGAATCGCTGCGCTGAGCGGGCCAAGGCCCGCCTTTTGAGGCATAATCAAGGGCTGACGCGGCGGCCCTGCGCGCCACCTCCAGACCCCCTCTTTTTCCTTCCCGGAGCCTGTCCATGAGCGACTCCTTCGCCACCCGCGACCAGCTGGCCGTCAACGGCAAGTCCTACACCATCTTCAGCCTCGGCAAGCTGGGCCAGACCTTCAACCTGGCGCGCCTGCCCTACTCGATGAAGATCCTGCTCGAGAACCTCCTGCGCTGCGAAGACGGCGGCATGACGGTCGGCAAGGAACACATCGAGGCCGTGGCCAACTGGAACCCGAAGGCCGAGCCCGACACCGAGATCGCCTTCATGCCCGCCCGCGTGGTGCTGCAGGACTTCACCGGCGTGCCCTGCGTGGTGGACCTGGCGGCGATGCGCGACGCGGTGGTGAAGCTGGGCGGCAACGCCGACCAGATCAACCCGCTGATCCCGTCCGAGCTGGTCATTGACCACTCGGTGCAGGTGGATGTGTTCGGCAAGCCCGAGGCCCTGGACCTCAACGGCAAGATCGAGTTCGAGCGCAACATGGAGCGCTACAGCTTCCTGCGCTGGGGCCAGAAGGCCTTCGACAACTTCAAGGTGGTGCCGCCCAACACCGGCATCGTGCACCAGGTGAACCTGGAGCACCTGGCCCGCGTGGTGATGGAGCGCACCATCGACGGCGTCAGCTACGCCTTCCCCGACACCGTGTTCGGCACCGACTCGCACACCACCATGATCAACGGCATCGGCGTGCTGGGCTGGGGCGTGGGCGGCATCGAGGCCGAGGCGGCCATGCTGGGCCAGCCCAGCTCGATGCTGATCCCGCAGGTGGTGGGCTTCAAGCTCACCGGCAGGCTGCCCGAGGGCGCCACCGCCACCGACCTGGTGCTCACCGTCACCCAGATGCTGCGCAAGCACGGCGTGGTGGGCAAGTTCGTCGAGTTCTTCGGCGACGGCCTGGACCACCTGCCGCTGGCCGACCGCGCCACCATCGCCAACATGGCCCCGGAATACGGCGCCACCTGCGGCATCTTCCCGGTGGACGAAGAGTCGCTGAACTACCTGCGCCTGTCCGGCCGCGACGACGCGCAGATCGCGCTGGTGAAGGCCTACGCCCAGGCCCAGGGCCTGTGGCGCACGCCGGGCGCGCCCGACGCCGAGTACAGCGCCGTGCTCAGCCTGGACATGGCCACCGTGCTGCCCTCGCTGGCCGGCCCCAAGCGTCCGCAGGACCGCGTACTGCTGAGCGACATGAAGGCCAACTTCAACGCCAACCTCGGCGGCCTCACCGCCGGCCGCAAGCAGAAGAACGGCGACGTGGCCCGCATGGATTCCGAGGGCGGCCACCAGGAGCAGGCCGACCACCTGGCGTCCAAGCCCAAGTCGAAGATCCGCATCAAGGACCAGGACGCGCACCTCACCGACGGCTCGGTGGTCATCGCCGCCATCACGTCCTGCACCAACACCTCCAACCCGGCCGTGATGCTGGGCGCCGGCCTGCTGGCGCGCAACGCCGTGGCCAAGGGCCTCACCGCCGCGCCGTGGGTGAAGACCTCGCTCGGCCCGGGCTCGCTGGTGGTCACCGACTACCTGCGCAAGGCCGGCGTGCTCGACGACCTCGAGGCTCTGGGCTTCCACGTGGTGGGCTACGGCTGCACCACCTGCATCGGCAACTCCGGCCCGCTGCCCGAGGAAGTGTCCAAGGGCATCGCCGAGAACGACCTGGTGGTCACCTCGGTGCTGTCGGGCAACCGCAACTTCGAAGGCCGCGTGCACGCCGAAGTGAAGATGAACTACCTGGCCTCGCCGCCGCTGGTGGTGGCCTACGCCATCGCCGGCACCACCGACATTGACCTGAGCACCGAGCCGCTGGGCACGGGCAAGGACGGCCAGCCGGTGTTCCTGAAGGACATCTGGCCCTCGAACAAGGAAATCGGCGACTTCATCGCCAGGACCGTCGGCCCGGAGATGTTCAAGCACAACTACGCCAATGTCTTCGCCGGCGACACCCGCTGGAACCAGATCGCTTCGCCCGACGGCGCCAAGTTCGCCTGGGACGACGCCTCCACCTACATCAAGAACCCGCCCTACTTCGACGGCATGCGCATGGAGGTCGGCACCATCGCCGACATTTCGGGCGCGCGCGTCATGGGCCTGTTCGGCGACTCGATCACCACCGACCACATCAGCCCGGCCGGCAACATCAAGGCCAGCTCGCCGGCCGGCAAGTTCCTGCAGGCGCGCGGCGTGGCCCCGGCCGACTTCAACAGCTACGGCTCGCGCCGCGGCAACGACGACGTGATGGTGCGCGGCACCTTCGCCAACATCCGCATCAAGAACCTGATGCTGGGCGGCGAAGAAGGCGGCAACACCATCCACTACCCCACCGGCGAAAAGCTGGCCATCTACGACGCGGCCATGAAGTACAAGGCCGAGGGCGTGCCGCTGGTGGTGTTCGCGGGCAAGGAATACGGCACCGGCTCGTCGCGCGACTGGGCGGCCAAGGGCACCAACCTGCTGGGCGTGAAGGCCGTGGTGGCCGAAAGCTTCGAGCGCATCCACCGCTCCAACCTGGTCGGCATGGGCGTGCTGCCCTGCCAGTTCCTGGAAGGCCAGAACGCCCAGACCCTGGGCCTGAAGGGCGACGAGGTGATTTCGATCACCGGCCTGCAGGACGGCGCCGGCAAGCAGGCCACCGTGGTGGCCAAGCGCCCGGACGGCACCGAGCTGGTGTTCCAGGTGCAGGTGCTGCTGCTGACGCCCAAGGAAGTGGTGTACTTCCGCCACGGCGGCATCCTGCACTACGTGCTGCGCCAGCTGGCCTCGCGCAACGCCGCCTGACCCCGGCGGGCCTGCGGGCCCGCCCCTGTGGGAGGGGCTTCAGCCCCGATGCCCTTCGCGGGCGTCGGGGCTGAAGTCCCTCCCACATTGTTTTCAGGCCTGCCAACGCCGGCGGCTCAGAGCACCGGCTCCCAACTGGCCGAGACCAGCTTCCAGTCGCCGCCCTCCAGGCGCCAGCCCGTCCTGACCCGGTAAAGCTGGCCGCGATCGGGAAGCCAGCCCGCACCGCCAGTGGTGCCGGCGGTGAACTCCACCCGGGCGCCCTCGCCCGCCAGGGCGACGTCCAGCGGCCCCAGCTGCACGCCCACGTTCTTGTCGCGCAGCCAGGCCACGGCCATCGTGCGCCGGAACTGGTCGCGGTCCATGCCGCCGGGCCCGACGAACTCCGCCGACACCGATTCGGCCAGCGCGTCGGCGTCGCGGCTTTCCGCCGCTGCCTGCATGGCGGCGATGGTGGCGCGCAGCGCCGCCTCCGGGGGCTCTTTCGCGCAGGCCCCGAGGAAGGCCACCAGCGCGAAAACCAGCGCCGTGAAAGCCACGCGAAACGATCGGCGCGGCGCCTTGCCTGTACCGGGGGCGTATGCTCCAATCGAGTGAATACTCCAATCCGCAGCGGCCGCCGTCGCCGCGGATTCCGGTTGGCAGGAACGAGACATCAGGGGGAAAGGCATGGGTTCTGAACGTCCTTGGCTGGCCAGTTACCCGAAGGGTATCCCGCCGCACATCGATCTGGAGAAATACGCTTCCATCGTGTCGGTGCTGGACGAAGTCTGCCGCGACTTCAGCGACCGCCCGGCATTCTCCAACTTCGGCAAGCAGCTCAGCTACGCCGACGTCGACCGCCTCAGCGCCCAGTTCGCCAACTACCTGCTGCACGAGCTCAAGCTCAAGAAGGGCGACCGCGTCGCCCTGATGATGCCCAACGTGCTGCAGTACCCGGTCGCCATCTTCGGCGTGCTGCGCGCCGGGCTCACGGTGGTCAACACCAACCCGATGTACACCGCGCGCGAGCTCAAGCACCAGCTCACCGACTCGGGCGCCAGCGCCATCGTCGTGCTGGAGAACTTCGCCAGCGTGGTGGCCGAGGTCATCGCCGAAACGTCGGTGAAGCAGGCCATCGTCACCGGAGTGGGCGACATGCTGGGCTTCCCCAAGGGCGCGCTGGTCAACTTCGTGCTGCGCCACGTCAAGAAGCAGGTGCCGGAGTACTCGCTGCCGGGCGCCATCCGCTTCAACCGCGCGCTCGAACTGGGCGCCGGCAAGACCCTGCCCTCGATCGACATCCGCGGCCACGACATCGCCTTCCTGCAGTACACCGGCGGCACCACCGGCGTCGCCAAGGGCGCCATGCTGACCCACCGCAACCTGGTGGCCAACATGCAGCAGTCGTCGGCGTGGATCGGCACGAACGCGCAGCCCGGCAAGGAAATCATCATCACCGCGCTGCCGCTGTACCACATCTTCGCGCTGACGGCGAACTGCCTGGTCTTCATGAAGTTCGGCGGGCTCAACCACCTCATCACCAATCCGCGCGACATGCCCGGCTTCGTGGCCGAGCTGCGCAAGACCCCGTTCACCGCCATCACCGGCGTGAACACGCTGTTCAACGGGCTGCTCAACACGCCCGGCTTCGACCAGATCGACTTCTCGAAGCTCCACCTCACCCTGGGCGGCGGCATGGCCGTGCAGCGCGCCGTGGCCGAGCGCTGGAAGAAGGCCACCGGCGTCACCCTGGTGGAGGCCTACGGCCTCACCGAAACCTCGCCCGCGGCCTGCATGAATCCGCTGGACCTGCCCGAGTACAACGGCGCCATCGGCCTGCCCATCTCGTCCACCGACGCCTGCGTCAAGGACGATGCCGGCAAGCAGCTTCCGATGGGCGAAGTGGGCGAGCTGTGCATCAAGGGCCCGCAGGTGATGGCCGGCTACTGGCAGCGCCCCGAGGAAACGGCCAAGGTGATCGACGCCGAAGGCTGGCTGCACACCGGCGACATGGCCCGGATGGACGAGAACGGCTTCTTCTTCATCGTCGACCGCAAGAAGGACATGATCCTGGTGTCGGGCTTCAACGTGTACCCCAACGAGGTCGAGGACGTGGTGGCGCTGATGCCCGAAGTCCTGGAAGTGGCCGCCGTGGGCGTGCCGGACGACAAGTCGGGCGAAGCGGTGAAGGTGGTCATCGTCAAGAAGGACCCGTCGCTGACCGCCGAGAAGGTCAAGGCGTTCTGCAAGGAACAGCTCACCGGCTACAAGCTGCCCAAGTTCGTCGAGTTCCGCACCGAACTGCCCAAGTCCAACGTGGGCAAGATCCTGCGGCGCGAACTGCGCGATTCCCCCGCCAAGACCTGAGCGCGGCGGGCGCTGGCCGGAACTGTGACGGCGGTCACATCCGGCCGCTAGCGCAAATGCGGGGTGTTTTACAACAGGCGCGGTTCCGGGTCTAGAATCAGGCCGTTGGCATGCGCCAACGCCTGTTTTTCCCCGCACCGCTCCAGCCAGACCGTGCCGGGGCGGCTACCCACCGCTCAGCCCCCCGGAGTTACGACCATGAGCGCTGCTGTCTTTCGGCACCGCCGCCCCCGCGCCGGCCGCCCCCTCCCCGCCTGCCGGTCCCGTCCCGCATGTCCCTGACCGTTGGCCGGTCGGGCATGGCGGCGCATCCAGGGGAGCAGGCATGAGCAAGCGGGCGGTGGTGATAACCGGGATGGGCGTGCTGTCGCCCATCGGGCAGGACGTGGCCGAAGTGGCCGCCTCGCTGCGCTCGGGGCGCTCGGGCATCGGCGCCATCACGGTGGACCCGCTGGCGAAAGCCGTGCCGGCGGGCGTGGTTCCGGCCAACCTCGAAGAGGCCTTCACCCGTCTGGAGCGTCCGTTCATGGACCGCGTGCAGCACTTCGCGGTGCTGGCGGCGCAGCAGGCCATCCGGGACGCCGGCATTACCGACTTCGCCGCCTACGGGCAGCGGGCCGGCGTGTACTACGGCAACGTCAACGGCGGCGCCGCGTCGGTGCAGGACTGGGCCCGGGGCCTGCTGGCCGAAGGCAAGCAAAGCTCAAGGCCGTTCACCGCCATGGCCATCATGTGCAACGGCGGCGCGGCGCAGATTTCCATCCGCAACCAGATACTGGGGCCGGTGCTGACCCACGGCAGCGCCTGCGGATCCTCGGCGGTCGCCATCGGCGAGGCGGCCCGCGCCATCGCCGACGGCTACCTCGACGTCGCCGTGGCGGGCGGCTCGGAAGCGCCCCTGTCGGCCATCGTGGTCGGGGTGTTCTCCGGCACCCGCGCCATGGCCCAGCCCGACCCCGACGACCCGTCCCGCAGCTGCAGGCCCTTTGCCAGGGACCGTTCGGGCCTGGTGCTTGGCGAGGGCGGCGCCTTCCTCATCCTGGAATCGGAAGACCACGCCAGGGCCAGGAACGCCACCATCCACGGCTACCTGCGCGGCTATGGCGTGTCCAGCGACGCCTCGCACATCGGCATGCCGGCCACGCCGGGCCAGGTGCGGGCGCTGCAGGCGGCGCTGGACCATGCCGGTCTGGCGCCGGGCGAGGTCCAGTACATCAATGCCCACGCCACCGCCACCGACGGCGGCGACGTGATCGAGGCCGAGTCCATCCGCGCCGTTTTCGGCGAAGGGCCCGGCGCCGCGAAGGTCAGCTCCACCAAGGCCGTGCACGGCCACCTGCTGGGCGCCGCCAGTGCGCTGGAGCTGGTGGTGACGGTGCTGGCGATGCGCGAATCGGTGCTGCCGGCCAGCGCCCACATGGGCGAGATGGACCCGCGCTGTTCGCTCAACCACGTCGGGCCCTCGCCGGTCGCCGGCGTGCGCATAGACAACGCGCTGTCCTTCAGCTGCGGCTTCGGCGGCACCAACGCCGCGCTGATCGTGTCCCGCCACCGCAAGCCCGATTGAGCCCCTCCCCACGTCACCAACCCCGCACCGGAGAACCACCATGAGCCCGCTGATCGCCCCCGTGTCCACCGCCACCCGCTTCGACCACAAGCGCGTTTCCACCCGCATCCGGAAGCTGGCCATGCCCGTGCTGTGGACCAGCTTCGCGCCTGACCCCCGCACGGGCCTGCAGAACTTCACGGCCGACCTCGTGGATGAGTTCCAGAACGTCATAGACGCGCTGCGCAGCGAGGCCTGCACCACCACCGCGCCCCTGCACTACGCCGTGGTGCAGTCCCGGCACCCGGACTATTTCAGCGTGGGTGGCGACCTGAACTTCTTCCGCGAGTGCATCCAGGCCCGCCAGGCCGACCGCCTGTACGCCTATTCGATGCGATGCCTGAACCTGCTGCACGGCTGGTCGGCGCAGATGAAGGAAACGCTGACCTCGATCTCGCTCGTGCAGGGCCGCGCACTGGGCGGTGGCTTTGAAATGGCGCTGAGCACGGACTTCCTGATCGCCGAGGAGCAGAGCACCTTCGGCTTCCCGGAAATCATGTTCGGCCTGTTCCCCTGCACCGGCGCCATGTCGCTGCTGACCGACCGCATCGGCGCGCGCCAGGCCGAGCGCATGATGACCAACAAGAAGATCTACAAGGCGGCCGAACTGCTGGACATGGGCCTGATCGACCAGGTGTGCGCGAAGGGCGAAGGCGAACTGGCGGTGGAACAGTTCGTGGCCAACCATTCCTCGCGGCTCAAGGCGCGCCTGAAGGTGCAGGCCAGCCGCTATCGCCACGCCCCGCTCGACCACGTCGAAGGCGTGCGCATCGTCGAGGACTGGGTGGAGACGGCAATGTCGCTGACGCCCGACGAGCTGCGTTCGCTCGACATGCTGATCATGATGCAGCGACCGGACCGCGAGGCGGCCGCACGCCTTGCGTCGTGACGTGGGCCGGGCGGGCCCGGGGCGGCCCGCCTCACCGCTCGCCGCTGGCCCCTGAGGACGCGAACTGCCCGCGCAGCTCGCGCAGCGCGGCCACGCTCCGGGCGTAGGTGCGCGCCAGGTCGGCCAGTAGCTGGCTGTGCTCGGCCTGCAGCGCCGGCTCGGAAATGGTCATCAGGCGATCGGCCACCGCGGCCAGCCGGACAGCACCGAAGCTCAGGGACAGGCCACGCAGGGTGTGCGCGTCGTGGTGCACGTCGGGCAGCCGGTGCTGCCGCATGGCGGCGTTGAGGCGGGCCTGCGTGCTTTCCAGGTCTTCCAGGCCCTCGGAAATCATGCCGAACAGGAACTCCGGCGTGTCCTTGATCTCGCGCAGCAGGTCGATGGCCTCGGGGTCCAGGAACTCCACCGGCACCGCGCGCAGCCGCGGCAGCGGCCGGGACGCCTCGCGCGCAGCCGCCGACCCAGCCGTCGCCGCGCCGGCGAGCACGCCGCCGGGCGATTCATCAGACGCCGCGGCCGGTTCATCCGGGAACTGGCTGGCGATGGCGGTGCGCAGGCTGTCGAACGACAGCGGCTTGTAGATGACGCCCGCCGCGCCGGCGTCGGCCAGGCGGGCGGCGGTGCTGCGGGTGGTGTCGGCGGTGATGAAGTACGTGGGCGCGGTGTCAATGCGGCCGAAGCAGTAGGTCTGGTATACGGTCGCGCCGTCGATGTCGCCCATGTTGAAGTCCAGCAGCACCAGGTCGAAGTCTTCCCGCGCCAGCAGCTGCAGGGCCTGGCCACCGGACGTGGCGGTGGTGACCAGGTGCTCGTCCTTGAGCAGCATCTGGCGCAGCAGCTCCAGGTTCACGCGGTTGTCGTCGGCGATGAGCACGCGCTTGCCGGTGACCACCCGCGGCGCGGCCTGGGCCACGGCGGCCGCCGGCTTTTCCTCGGCCTGCGGCATGTCCAGCTCGAACCAGAACAGGGTGCCGTGCCCGGGCTTGCTCTGCACGCGCAGCATGCCGCCCATTCGCGTGACGTACTCCATGGCGATGGACGTGCCCAGGCCCGTGCCGCCGAACTTGCGGCTCGACCCGGTCTCGACCTGGTAGAAGGGCTCGAAGATGCGCGCCAGGTGCTCGGCGGGAATGCCGATGCCGGTGTCCTTCACCCCGAACAGCAGTTTGTAGGTGCCGCCCAGCTCGGCCACCAGGTCTATCTTGATGACCACTGACCCGGCCGGGGTGAACTTGATGGCGTTGCCCACCAGGTTCATCAGCACGCCCTGCAGGTCCTGCGCGCTGCCCATGACCGGGCGGACGATGCGCGGATCCATTTCCAGGTGCAGGTCGAGCCCCTTGGTGGCCGCCACGGGCGAGAGCACGCACATCACGTGGTCGGTGATGTCCTGCAGCAGGAAGGCGACCGTCTCCGGCGCCGCGCCCTTGGCTTCCAGCCGGGCCAGGTCGAGCATGCGGCCGATCTCGGCGTCCAGGCCGGTGGCCATTTCGTGGATGGCCTTCGCCCGCTGCGCGATGGCCGGGTCGGAGGTGTCCATGCCGATCAGCTGCGCCGAGGAAACGATGCCCGTCAGCGGCGTGCGCAGCTCGTGGCTGACCTTGGCCAGCAGCATGGACTTGGCATTGCTTTCGAACTGGGCCAGCGCCTTGGCCGTCTGCAGGCGCCGGATGAGCGAGGACGCGTACAGCGGCGTCATGATCAGCACCGCGACATGGGAGATTTCCGCCAGGCCCGGCTGCCGCCAGTGCGGCGACAACAGCATCACCGCCACGAACCCCACCAGGGAAACCCCCTGGCACAGGAACATGGCGCGGTTGCCCAGCCGGAAGCCGAAACCCAGCGCGGTGAAGACATACAGGCCGGCGAACAGGATGGCGGGGTCGCCGAAAATGTAGAGCCAGGTGGACAGGAACAGCGGGTCGCTGATCGCGGTGATGACCACCAGCTTGCCGGCGTACCGCCCGCCGGGCAGGCGCGCGAAATAGCGCACGGCCAGCGTGTAGCTGATGTACAGCCCCATCGCCAGCTCCACCGCGTGCCGCTCGGTGATCTTCTCGGGGCTGACGTAGTACATTATCGCCAGCATCACCACCGCCACCGCGATGCCGAAGCGCAGCCGGAAATCGGCCTGGGCCCGGACGTTGGCGGACAGCTCGGCTTGGGTGGTTGTGGTCATGGGCCAGCCTTCAGCTCTCGGCGGCTGCCTGCAACCGGCACGGTGCGGGGCAGCCATCAAACCAGGGAATCAAGCGTTCATGGACAGGATCAAGATACTGGAGCTGCTCAAGCAGTTGCTCAAGGACAAGTACGACGTGGACCCGGACAGCCTGACGGGTGCATCGCGACAAGACGACATCGGGCTCGATTCGATGACCATGGTGGACCTGATGATGGACATCGAGACCGCCCTGGACTTCCAGTTCCCGAACCTGAACCTGCCCAGGAACCCGTCGCTGGACGACATCGTCGAGCTGATCGCCGGGCAACTGGGTCGCTGAAGCTCGCGCCCTCCCGGCGCGCTGCAGGCGTCAGCGCAATGCCGGCGCCGGCGCGTGGAAGTCGAAGATTTCCTGCACGCGGTCGCGGCGCGCCATCAGCGCGTCAACCACCGCCGGGTCGAACTGCAGGCCGGACTGGGACTTGATGTAGTCGAACGCCTTGGCCATCGGCCAGGCCTCCTTGTAGGGGCGCTCGGTGGTGAGCGCTTCAAGCACGTCGGTGACGGCGACGATGCGCGCGGCCAGCGGGATGTCCTCGCCGGCCAGGCCGTCGGGATAGCCGCTGCCGTCCCAGCGTTCGTGGTGGCGCAGCGCGATGGTGGCGCCCACCTGCACGAACTTGCTGCTCGAGCCGCTGAGGATGTCGTAGCCCAGGCGCGGGTGCTTCTTGATCTGGTCGTACTCGGCGGCGTCGAGCTTGCCCGGCTTGAGCAGGATGGCGTCCGGCACGCCCATCTTGCCGATGCCGCGCAGGGGCGCCGCCAGTTCGATCATGCGCACTTCGTCCTCGGGCAGGCCCAGGGCTTCGGCGATGACGGCCGAGTAGCGCGACACGCGCTCCACGTGCGCCACGCTGCCGCCGTCGCGGTACTGGATGGCCGTGGCGAGGCGGTGCAGGATTTCGCGCTCGCGCTCGTCCAGTTCATGCATGCGCGCCAGCAGCTGGCGCTCGAGCTCGTGGGCGCGGGTCTTGAGGTTCTGCTGCTGCTGGCGCAGCGCCAGCAGGTTGCGGCAGCGCGAGCGCAGTTCGCGCGGGCGCACGGGCTTGACCAGGAAATCAATCACGCCGGCTTCGAGGGCGGCGTTGCGGATGGGTTCGTCGCCCACCACGGTGATCAGGATGATGGGCACGTCGCGGTGCGACAGCGGACGGCGGAAGCGGCGCGCAAACTCCAGGCCGTCGAGCTTGGGCATGCGGTAGTCAAGCAGCAGCAGGTCGGGCGAGCTGCGCTGCGACCACAGCAGGGCCTCCACCGGGTCGCCGAAATCGGTGACCTTCACTTCCGGGCTGATGTCCTCCAGCAGGTGGCGGAACATCGTCCGCTGCGAAGGCTGGTCATCAACGATCAACACGTTCAAGTGAAGCTCCCGGGTGCGCACACCGTGATTGCCGCGTATTACGGCTCACCGCCGAGCTTACTCCCGATAATTCAATCCCGGCAAGCACTTGCCGAACA
>DAORUD010000067.1:0-14280 GCA_035433005.1 Arenimonas sp.
CAATGAAAATGTACCTGGTACATTTTCCTTTGCCTGTCGCAGGATGTGAGAGGGGGGCGGGGGAAGCTGTGCACCGGTTATGCACAGGCTTATCCCTCACGCAGGGGCGGCCGGGCGGCTACCATGGCTGACCCGGCGGCGGGTGTATTTCCGACCCGCGCCCATCCGAATGCCAAGGCCACCATGCCCGTACGCTCCGAATCCTTCCGCACCGAAGCCCGCATTGACGCCCTTCGCGTGCCGCCCCAGTCGGTCGAGGCCGAGCAGGCCGTCATCGGCGGCCTCATGCTGGCCCCCGATTCCCTGGACCGCGTGGGCGACTTCCTCACCGAACACGACTTCTACCGCCGCGACCACCGCCTCATCTACCGCGCCATCCGCGAGCTGAGCGAGAAGAACAAACCCTTCGACGCCGTCACCCTGGGCGAATGGTTCGAAACCAACGCCCTGTCCGAACAGATCGGCGGCACCGGCTACCTCATCGAGCTGGCCTCCAGCACCCCCTCGGCCGCCAACATCCGCGCCTACGCCGAGATCGTGCGCGAGAAGGCCGTGATGCGGCAGCTGATCGAGGCCGGCACCGAGATCGTCAACGACGGCTTCCAGCCCGAGGGGCGCGACAGCCAGGAAGTGCTGTCGGCGGCCGAGATGAAGGTGTTCAAGATCGCCGAACAGGGCCGCCGCGGCCGCGCCGATTTCGTACCCCTGCGCGAGGCGATGAAGGACGCCTTCGGCATCCTGCAGGAGCGCTACGAAAACCAGGGCAGCGTCACCGGCCTGCCCACCGGCTTCCACGACCTCGATGAGATGACCGCCGGCCTGCAGCCGTCCGACCTCATCATCCTGGCCGCGCGTCCGGCCATGGGCAAATGCCTGAGCGCCGATGCGGAAATCGTGCTCGAGGACGGCAGCGTCGCCACCATCGAACAGGTCTGCCGCAGCCGCGGCGGCGTCATCGGCACGCTCACCGACGACCTGCGCCTGGCCAGCGCCACGCCCTCGGATTTCGTGGACGACGGCATCAAGCCCACCTTCGAAGTCACCACGCGCCTGGGCCGCCGGGTCGAATCCACGGCGCCGCACCCCTTCCTGACGCTGGACGGCTGGAAGCCGCTGATGGAGCTGAACGTGGGCGACTACGTGGCCGTGCCGCGCCGCCTGCCGGTGTTTGGCCACCAGCCGATGCGCGACTGCGAAGTCAGCCTGCTGGCCTACCTGATCGGCGACGGCGGCCTGACCGGCAGCTGCCCGCGCTTCACCAGCAGCAACCCGGAAATCACCGCCGATTTCATGGCATGCGTCGAGGCCTTCGGCGGCACCGTGGCCACCCAGGTCGAGCGGCGCAGCGGCTTTGCGCCCAGCTGGCGACTGTCGGCGGATGCCGAAGCGGTGCCCGCCCGCCGGCAGCGTTTCGCCAGCGGGCTGTCGCAGCAGGTGCGGCGTTCGGGCCAGCCGGCGCGTGCGCTGGCCGCCCGGCTGGGCGTCAGCCCGGCCACCGTGTCGAACTGGCAGCGCGGCAAGACCGTTCCCGCCGAACCGATGATCGAAGGCCTGTGCCGCGTGCTGGAGGTGTCGCCGGCCTCGCTGGGCCTGGCCGACGGTGAGTCCGCGCGCCGCAACGTCGCCAACCCGCTCACGCTGTGGCTGCGCGAACTGGGCTTGATGGGCAAGGACGCCCACGCCAAGCAGGTGCCGGCCCCGGTGTTCCGCCTGCCTCGCATCCAGCTGGCGCAGTTCATCAACCGCCTGTTCGCCACCGACGGCTGGGCCACGGTGCTGGCCTCGGGCCAGTCGCAGCTGGGCTACGCGTCGGTGTCCGAGCGCCTTGCGCGCCAGGTGCAGCACCTGCTGCTGCGCTTCGGCGTCATCGCCAAGCTGCGCCAGCGCTGGGTGAAATACGGCCCGTCGCGGCGCGTGTCGTGGCAGCTCGACATCACCGACGCCACGTCCATCCGCACCTTCATCGCCGACATCGGCATCCACGGCAAGCAGGCCGCGGTGGACGCGGTCAGCCGCGCGCTGGCCCAGCGCCAGCCGCACGGCAACGTCGACCACGTGCCGCGCGAAGCCTGGGGCCTGGTTGAACAGGCCAAGGGTACGATGTCCTGGGCCGAGCTGGCGCGCCGCACTGGCCACAGCGATTCCAACAGCCATGTCGGCCAGCGCGCGCTGTCGCGCGAGCGCCTGGCGCGCATCGCCATGGTGCTGCAGGACGCACGACTGGCCGCCCTGGCCAGCAGCGACGTGGTCTGGGACCGCATCGAATCCATCGTTGCCACCGGCCAGCAGCAGGTGTACGACCTCACGGTGCCGGGCACGCACAACTTCATCGCCAACGACATCTGCGTGCACAACACCACCCTGGCCCTGAACATCGCCGAGTTCGGCGCGCTCAAGACCAAGAAGGCGGTGGCGGTGTTCTCGATGGAAATGTCGGCCTCGCAGCTGGCGTTCCGCCTCATTTCCTCCATCGGCCGCGTCAACGCCACGCGCCTGCGCACCGGCCAGCTCGAGGACGAGGACTGGTCGCGGGTGAACATGGCCATCAAGATGCTGTCGGACGTGAAGGTGTTCATTGACGACACGCCGGCGCTGTCGCCCGACGTGCTGCGCTCCAAGGCCCGCCGCATCAAGCGCGAACACGACCTGGGCCTGATCGTGGTGGACTACCTGCAGCTGATGCAGGTGCCGGGCTCGGCCGAGAACCGCACCAACGAAATCTCCGAGATCTCGCGCTCGCTGAAGGCTTTGGCCATGGAGCTCAAGGTGCCGGTGATCGCGCTGTCCCAGCTCAACCGCGGCCTGGAGTCGCGCACCGACAAGCGCCCGGTCATGTCCGACCTGCGCGAATCCGGCGCCATCGAGCAGGACGCCGACATCATCATGTTCATCTACCGCGACGACTACTACAACAAGGACTCGCCCGACAAAGGCCTGGCCGAAGTGATCATCGCCAAGCAGCGTAACGGCCCCACGGGCATGGCCAAGCTGAAGTTCTTCGGCGAATACACCCGCTTCGACAACCTGGCCCGCGACAGCGTCGGCAGCTTCGAATGAGCCAGCGGCCCACCCGCGTGCGCGTGGACCTGGACGCGCTGAGCCACAACCTGCGCGCCCTGCGCGCCCACGCCGGCGTGCCGGTGATGGCGGTGGTGAAGGCCAATGCCTACGGCCACGGCCTGGTGCCGGTGGCGCTGCACCTGCAGGCGCAGGGGGTGGAGCAATTGGGCGTGGCCTTCCTGGAAGAGGGCATGGCCCTGCGCCGCGCCGGCGTCACCGTGCCCATCCTGGTGATGGGCGGCATCTTCGGGCCGCAGGCGGCGCAGCTGATCGCCGAAGGCCTCGAGATCACCGTGTCCTCGATCGACAAGCTGCGCCAGGTCGAGGCCGCGGCGGAATCGCTGGGCCGCAAGGCCACCATCCATCTCAAGATCGACACCGGCATGGAGCGCATCGGCGTGCACAGCTACCACGCCGGCCCCTTCATCGAAGCCGCGGTGGCGTCGAAGTGGTGCACGGTGAAAGGCGTGTACTCGCACCTGGCCTGCGCCGACGATCCTTCGTCGCCGATGACGGGGCGGCAGCTGAATAAATTCCTCGAGGCCTGCGCGCACTTCACGCGCCTGGGTGCGCCGATGCCCATCCGCCACCTGGCCAACTCCGGCGGCGTGCTGCATTTCCCCGGGACGTGCCTGGACATGGTGCGCCCCGGCATCGCGCTTTACGGCGTGCTGCCCGACCCGGCGTCGCAGGCCACGGTGGGCCTGCGGCCGGCGCTGTCGCTGGTGTCCAAGGTGGTGTACTTCAAGGTGGTGCCGGCCGGGAACCCGGTCAGCTACGGCGCCACCTGGGCGCCGGGCGTGGACACGCGCGTGGTCACGGTGCCGATCGGCTACGGCGACGGCTTCCCGCGCTCGCTGTCGAACCGGGGCCAGGTGCTGGTGCGCGGGCAGCGGCACGCCATCGTCGGGCGCATCTGCATGGACCAGTTCATGGCCGACATCGGCCCGCAGGGCACGGCCTACAACGAGGACGCCGTGGTGCTGATCGGCCGCCAGGGCGACCAGGCCATCACCTGCGAGGACGTGGCGCTGGCCGCCGGCACCATTCCCTACGAGATCCTGGTGGGGCTGAACGAGCGCATCCCGCGCGAGTACGTGGGCGGCGGCGCATCGGGCTGAGCTGCCGCGCGCTGGCCCGCCGATTCCGACGGGCCGGCGGCCTGCGCCTGCCCGGCGATTGCCATTCCCTGCACGCCCGAGGCAGCACACTGGCGGCATGACGCACCGCATCCGCCCCGACACACTGGCCCCATGACCCAGAAACTCCGCCACCTCGTGCTGGTGCTTGGCGACCAGCTCGACGCCGACGCGTCGGTATTCAACGACTTCGACCCCGCGCGCGACGCCGTCTGGATGGCCGAGGTGGGCCACGAGGCCACGCAGGTCTGGAGCACCCAGCCGCGCATCGCCATCTTCCTGGCGGCCATGCGCCACTTCCGCGACGCGCTGCGCGCCCGCGGTTTCACCGTGTACTACCGCGCGCTGGACGAACACGCCCACCCCACGCTGGAAGCCGCGCTCACGGCCGACCTCGCCGCGCTCAAGCCGGCCAAGCTCATTGCGGTGAAGCCCGGCGAATGGCGCCTGGCGCAGTCGCTGCCGGCGGCCTGTGCGCAGGCCGGCGTGCCCTGGATCGAATACCCCGACCGCCACTTCTACTGCGACGGCGACGACTTCGCCGACTGGGCCGGCACGCGCAAGGAGTACCGGCTGGAGTTCTTCTACCGCTGGCTGCGCAAGCGCGAAGGCGTGCTGATGGAAAACGGCCAGCCGGTGGGCGGCCAGTGGAACTTCGACCACGACAACCGCGGCACGTTCGACCGCCGCGGCCCGGGCCTGCTGCCCGCCCCGCGCGCGTTCGCGCCCGACGCCATCACGCGCGACGTCATCGATCTCGTGCGCACGCGCTTCGCCAGCCACCCCGGCCAGCTCGACGCCTTCGACTGGCCGCTGGACGCGGCCCAGGCCCGCGAGGCGCTGGACGATTTCATCGCGCACCGGCTGCCGCTGTTCGGCCGCTACCAGGACGCGCTGTGGGAGGGCGAGCCCTGGCTGTACCACTCGCGGCTGTCGGCGGCGATGAACCTCAAGCTGCTGTCGCCGCGCACCGTGGTGGACGCCGCCGTGCGCGAATGGCGCGAGGGACGGGCGCCGATCGAAGCGGTGGAGGGCTTCGTGCGGCAGATCCTGGGCTGGCGCGAGTACGTGCGCGGCGTCTACTGGCAGCGCATGCCGGGCTTCCTGGACGACAACGCGCTGGACGCGCAGGCGCCGCTGCCCGGCTTCTTCTGGACCGGCGACACCGACATGGCCTGCCTGCGCGACGCGCTGCGCCAGACGCTCGACCTCGGCTACGCCCACCACATCCAGCGCCTGATGGTGACCGGCCTGTTCGCACTGCTGCTGGGCGTGCGCCCGCGCGAAGTGCACGAATGGTACCTGGCCGTTTACGTGGACGCGGTGGAGTGGGTGGAGCTGCCGAATGTGCTGGGCATGAGCCAGTACGCCGACGGCGGCCGCATGGTCAGCAAGCCCTACGCCGCCTCGGGCAACTACATCAGGAAGATGTCGAACCACTGCGCCGGCTGCCGCTTCAAGCCCGACGTGGCGGTGGGGCCCGACGCCTGCCCGTACACCACGCTGTACTGGGACTTCCTGGCCCGGCACGAGGCGCGCTTCGCCAAACACCCGCGCACCGCGCTGCAGTGGAAGAACCTGGGCCGCAAGCCGGCCGACGAACTGGCGCGCATCCGCGCACAGGCGGTGCAGCTGCGCGCAGGCCTGGCGGCGGATTCACGGCCGCCACACGGGGTGGACGGCTAACCTCTACGCTGTCTCTACGCGCGCGGACCGCCCATGAAAACCTGCCTGATCACCGGCGCCTCCGGCGGCGTCGCCACCGCCTTGGCCCAACAGCTGCGCGCGCAGGGCTGGCGCCTGGCGCGGGTGTCGCGCGATGCCGGCAAGCTGGCGCCGGCCGAGGGCGAGCTGGCCATCGAAGCCGACGTCGCCACCGAAGCCGGCGCCGAGGCCGCCCTGGCCCAGGCCACCGAGGCCTTCGGCCACCCGCCCGACGCCGTGGCGCACTGCGCCGGCGCCATCCTGATTGCCCCCATCGGCCGCACCAGCGAAGCGCAGTACCGCGCCTGCATGGCCGCCAACCTCGACAGCGCCTTCTTCGTATCCAAAGCCTACGCCCCGCGCGTGCAGAAGTCCGACCGGCCGGGCGCGCTGCTGTTCTTCAGTTCGGTGGCGGCGGGCATGGGCGTGTCCAACCACGCCGTGATCGCGATGGCCAAGGCCGGCGTGGAGGGCCTGGTGCGCTCGCTGGCGGCGGATTTCTCCGGCGCCGGGCTGCGGGTGAACGCCATCGCGCCGGGCCTGATGCGCACGCCGGCCACCGAACGCATGCTGTCGAACGAATCCGCCGCCAAGGCCATTGCCGGCCAGTACCCGCTGGGCCGCCACGGCGAAGCGGCCGACGCCGCGGCGCTGGGCGCCTTCCTGCTGTCGGACGCCGCGGGCTGGGTGAGCGGGCAGGTGATCGGGCTCGACGGCGGCTTCCAGGCGGTGCGACCCTACGTGAAAACCGCCTGAGGCCCGCATGTCCCACGCCCTGATCTGGTTCCGCCGCGACCTGCGCCTGGACGACAACCCGGCCCTGCAGGCCGCCCTGCGCGCGGGCCACGTGCCGGTGCCGGTCTACATCCACGCGCCGGAGGAAGAGGCACCGTGGGCGCCCGGCGCCGCCAGCCACGCCTGGCTGCACAAGTCGCTGCTGGCGCTGGACGCCGACCTGCGCGCGCGCGGTTCGCGCCTGGTCATCCGCCGCGGCGAAAGCCTGGCCGAGATCGAAAAACTCATCGCCGAGACCCGCGCCGAGGCCCTGCACTGGAACCGCCTGTACGAACCCGCGTCCATCGCCCGCGACACCCGCATCAAGCAGGGCCTGAAGTCGCGCGGCCTCACCGTGGAAAGCCACAACGCCGCGCTGCTGGTGGAGCCCTGGACGGTGGAAACGGGGCAGGGCGATCCCTACCGCGTGTTCACCCCGTTCTGGAAGAACGCGCGCCAGCGCCTGGACCCGAAAGCGCCGCCCGCCGCGCCCGCGCGCCTGCCCGAAGTCCCGGTGATGCTGGCCGGCCTGGGCGTGGAGGACCTCAAGCTGGAGCCGCAGAAGCCCGAGCCGCGCTGGGACGCCGGCTTCTGGACCGACTGGCAGCCGGGCGAAGCCGGCGCCGCCGACCTGCTGGACGCCTTCCTGGACGGCGCCGCCACCGGCTACAAGGAACAGCGCAACTACCCCGACCGCATCGCCACCTCGAAGCTGTCGCCGCACCTGCACTTTGGCGAGATATCGCCGCGGCGCATTGTCTCGGCGGTGCTGGCGCGCCAGTGGCCGGCCGCCGTGCAGTCCGACATCGACCACTTCCTGAGCGAGCTGGGCTGGCGCGAGTTCAGCCACCACCTGCTGTACCACTTCCCGCACACGGCGCAGGAAAACCTCAACCCCAAGTTCGAGGAATTCCGCTGGGCCACGCCAGACCCGGTGCACCTGGCGGCCTGGCAGCGCGGCCGCACCGGCATGCCGATCGTGGACGCGGGCATGCGCGAGCTCTGGCACACCGGCTGGATGCACAACCGCCTGCGCATGGTGGTGGGCAGCTTCCTGACCAAGAACCTGCGCTACCACTGGAAGCACGGCGCCGACTGGTTCTGGGACACGCTGCTGGACGCCGACCTGCCCAACAACACCCAGGGCTGGCAGTGGACCGCGGGCACGGGCGCCGACGCCGCGCCGTACTTCCGCATCTTCAGCCCGATCGCACAGGCGCAGAAGTTCGACCCGGCCGGCAGGTACATCCGGCGCTGGGTGCCCGAACTGGCCCGGCTGCCCGACGACGCCCTGGCGGCACCGTGGGAGCAGCCCGACCTGCTGCGCCGCCTGGCGCCCGACTACCCGCTGCGCCCCATCGTGGACCTCAAGGCCAGCCGCGACGCGGCGCTGGAGGCCTATTCGGGACCCAAGACCAAGCCGCCCGCGGAGCGCTGAGGCGCGAGGTTTGACGCCCGCGCCGCGCAGGCGGCATCCTGACCCAAGTTCGGGGGAGGGCGTATGGCCGAGGCACGTGCAAGGATCCGCAAGTCGCCGATGTCGCGCGTGGACACCGCGTGGCTGCGCATGGAGCGCCCCACCAACCTGATGATGATCACCGGCGTGATCATGTTCGAGTCGCCGCTGGACATCAAAAGCCTGCGCAAGGTGATCGAACAGAAGTTCCTTTCGTACCCGCGCTTCCGGCAGAAGGTGATTGACACGCCCACCGGCGCGTTCTGGCAGGACGACCAGGACTTCGACATCGACTGGCACATCCGCCTGACCGCGCTGCCTGGCAAGGCCGGCAAGAAGGAGCTCGAGCGCCTGACCAGCCAGATGGCCTCGACGCCGCTGGACAAGACCAAGCCGCTTTGGCAGTTCCACCTGGTGGAACGCTTCGGCGGCGGCTCGGCCCTGATCACCCGCATCCACCACTGCTACGCCGACGGCATGGCGCTGGTGCAGGTCATCCTGTCCATGACCGAGATGGGCGACGACCCCAAGCGCAAGGCCGCCCTGGCCAAGCGCTGGCTGAAGAAGGAAGAACACGCCCCGGTGGCGCAGCGCGTGGGCGCGATCGACCGCTACATGCAGCTGGGCGGCAAGATGCTCGAGAAGGGCATGGACTTCTACCGCGACCCCACGCTGGCGGCGATGCTGGCCAGCGAGGGCGTGGACATCGCCAGGGAAATCGGCATGGCCCTGGCCCTGCCCGACGACCCGGAAACCGTGCTCAAGGGCCGGCTGGGCGTGAGCAAGCGCGTGGCCTGGGCCGAGAAGATCAACCTGGACGAAGTGAAGTCGGTCAGCCGCGCCCTGGGCTGCACCGTCAACGACCTGCTGCTGGCCTCGGCCACCGGCGCGCTGCGCAGCTACATGCTCGAGCGCGGCGAACACCTCGATGGCGTGACCCTGCGCGCCACCGTGCCGGTGAACCTGCGCCCGCTGGAGCACGCCAAGCAGCTGGGCAACCATTTCGGCCTGGTGTTCCTGGAGCTGCCGGTGGGCGAAGCCAACCCGATGCGCCGCCTGGAGCGCGTGGCCGCCTGCATGAAGGTGCTGCGCAAGTCGCGCCAGGCCGTGGCCACCTTCGGCGCGCTGGCCGCGGTGGGCATGGCGCCGCCGCCGGTGCAGGCCTTCGCGCTGGAGATGTTCAGCCGCAAGGCCTCGGCCGTGGCCACCAACGTGCCGGGCCCGCAGATGCCGCTGTACCTGGGCGGCCGCAAGATCACCGACATGATGTTCTGGGTGCCGCAGACCGGTTCGATCGGCCTGGGTATTTCGATCCTGAGCTACAACGGGCAGGTGCACTTCGGCCTGATCGCCGACGCCAAGCTGATGCCGGACCCGGACTCGGTGATCCGCCGCTTCCGCCCCGAGTTCGAGAAGCTGCTGTACCTGGCGCTGATGGCGCGCTGGGAGGGCCCGTTCTGCGCCGAGGCGGCCGACGCGCTGATGGACTGATGGCCGACCCTTCCTGTGACCTCCCCGGCCTCGGCCTGCGCGTGCCCGCCAGCGCCGTGCCCGACCCGGCGCGCGACGTGCCCACTGCCGAAGACCGCGGCGAAGCCGTGCTGGGCGGCGGCTGCTTCTGGTGCACCGAAGCGGTGTTCCGCCGCCTGGACGGCGTGACCGACGTGCAGCCCGGCTATGCCGGCGGCAGCGCCGACACTGCCGATTACAAGCAGGTGTGCAGCGGCCGCACCGGCCATGCCGAAGTCATCCGCATCGTTTACGACCCGGCGCGCACCAGCTATGGCCAGCTGCTGAAGGTGTTCTTCGCGGTGGCGCACGACCCGACGCAGAAGGACCGCCAGGGCAACGACGTCGGCACGCAGTACCGGTCGGCGCTGTTCCCGATCGATGCCGCCCAGCGCGACGTGGCCGCGGCGTACATGGACCAGCTGGCGGCCGCGAGCGTGTTCGCCTCGCCGCTGGCCACCACGATCGAGCCGCTGGACACCTTCTTCGTGGCCGAGGCCTACCACCACGACTATGCGGCCCGGAACCCGGGCCAGCCCTACATCCGGTTCGTGTCGCTGCCGAAAGTGGAAAAGCTGCTGCACGCGTTTCCCGACAAGCTCAGGTAAGGCCGCGGGCCGGCGGGGGCGGCGGGGTCCGCCCACCCCGACCCGCGGCAACGCACCTACTGGATCCTGCGCCCGGCCCCGCGCAGCAGCTCGCGCTGGCGCACCAGGTCGGCGGCGTTGTCGAACGTGTCGATGCGCAGCGCCTGCGTGGCGGTGAGCTCGTACAGGTCGCAGGGCCTGTCCGGCGCGCACACCGAGGCGTAGGCCACTTCCGGCGTGCCGCCGGCCTTGGCGGCGCGCGCCGCCGACAGCGGGCCTTCGGTCAGTTCGCGGTCCCAGCCGCTGACGTACTGGCAGCCCGAGGCGCTGCAGCGCCAGAGCGTGCACAGCTGGGCGTTGCACGTGATGATGTAGCAGCCCTTGCTGCAGTCAATCGGACCCTGCTCGGCGCGGGCGGGCGCGGGCACCAGGGCAGAGGCGAACAGGACCATCAGGGCCATCAGCAATCCGAAGCGGCTTTTCATCGGGGTTCCTCGAGTGGGCGGGCCAGGGGATATCCATGGCCTCGTTGCCGGCGAGCAGTGGCGGCGGCAGGGCCACGTTAGCCAGGCCCGCGCGCCACGCCCTTCGGCGCACGCCCTGGCGCCGTGTAGGAAAAACCGGTGTCCGCATGCGCGATTCAGTCCGCCGCGGCCGCGCGCCGCGGCCCGGGTTCGCGTATGTTCCCGATGTCACCCGACCACGCCGGATGCCATGCCGTCCAGTCCCACCGATCCGCCGCCGCGCCTGACGATGAATGCGTTCTGGCGCGACTTTGGCGACGAAGTCTTCAGCCTCGAACGCGGCCTGCCCTGGACCTTCTGGCAGCTGTGCCGGTCGCCTGGCGCCCTGGTCCGCCGCTACGTGGACCAGCGCGATCCCAGGGTGGTGCGGCCGCTGCGCTGGTTCCTGCTGGGGTTCGCGCTGATGGCGCTGGTGTTCCAGTCGGTGGGCGGCGCCGAGTCGGCGCAGGAGGGATTCCACGTCGGCCTGGCCGGGCGCTCCGACCAGGACGCCATGGCGCAGGCCATCTGGTCGGTCATGGCCAACCTGCAGTGGGTGCTGCTGGGCGCGGTGTTCCCGGCCGGTGCGCATGCGCTCACCGTGGTGTACCGGCGACACGAGCCGGAGTTCGCCGAGATGTGGGTGCTCTGCCTCTACCTGGCGGGCCAGGTGCTGGGCGTGTGGGCGCTGCTGCTCGCGTTCGACCAGTTCCTTGCGGTGCCCGGCATCGCCCAGGCCATGCTGGCCATGCCGGCGGCATGGTTCATCGCCGCATGCCTTGGCTATTTCCCGGGCCGGGGTCCGTCGCGCTGGCTGCGGGCCGTGGGCGCACTGCTGCTGGCAGCGGCACTGACGATGCTGCTGGTGGTGGGAGCCGTGATGCTGGTGCTGCTGTTCAACCTGGCGCGCGGCCTGGCTTGAAGGGGGCGGCTGACTCGCGCCGCCCGCGGCATCAGCCGGCGCGCGCAGGCCTGGACGCGGCCAGCGCCGCCAGCAGCTCCTGCGCCACCGAAGCGCCGGCCAGGGCGGTGATTTCGCTGGTGTCGTAGGGCGGGCTGACTTCCACCACGTCCATGCCAACGATGTCCAGGCCCGCCAGGCCGCGCACCAGCTGCAGCGCCTGGTGCGTGCTGAAGCCGCCCACCACGGGCGTGCCGGTGCCAGGCGCGAAGGCGGGGTCCAGGAAATCAATGTCGAAGGTGACGTAGCACTTCATGCCGCCCACGCGCTCGCGGATGGCGGCGATGGCGGCGTCAAGGCCGTTCGCGTGCAGCTCGCGCGCGTCCAGCACCCGGAAACCGTGCGTTTCGGCGTTGTGGGTGCGCATGCCCAGCTGGATCGAACGCGCCGGGTCCACGTAGCCCAGGCGCGCGGCGTGGAAGAACAGGGTGCCGTGGTCGATGCGGCCTTCGGCGTCGCGCCAGGTGTCGCTGTGCGCGTCGAAGTGCACCAGCGCCATCGGCCCGTGCACGGCGTGCAGTGCGCGCAGCACCGGGAAGCTGACGAAGTGGTCGCCGCCCAGGGTGAGCGGCACCACGCCGTGCGAAAGGATGCCGGCGTAGGCCGCAGTGATGGCGTCGGGCGCTTCGTGCGGGCGGCCGGAGTCAAAGTACACGTCGCCCCAGTCCACCACGTTCAGGCGATCCAGCGGGTCGAAGTCCCAGGCGTAGGGCGGGCACCACGCGAGCGACGCGGAGGCGGCGCGGATGGCGCGCGGGCCCAGGCGCGTGCCCGGGCGGTTGGTGGTGGCCAGGTCGAAGGGCACGCCGACCACGGCCACGTCCACGCCGGCGAGGTCCTTGGAGTAGCGCCGGCGCAGGAAGCTCAGCGCGCCCGAGTACGTGGGCTCGGCCTGGCTGCCGTAGGGCGTGGTGCGGGTGAAGGCCAGGTCGGTGGTGGCGGGGACGGCGGGCGTTTCAGTCGTCGACATGGATCGCGGCCTCATGGTGCCTGTGGGAGGGCCTTCAGGCCCGATGCTTTCCGGCGGAAGGCATCGGGCCTGAAGGCCCTCCCACAGGGGGTGTCACTTCATGGTGGGCATCGTGAACTCGGCCTGCGCGCGCACGCCGGTGGGCCAGCGCGCGGTCATGGTCTTGAGCCGCGTGTAGAAGCGCACGCCGTCCGGGCCGTGCATGTGCAGCGGGCCGAACAGGCTGCGCTTCCAGCCGCCGAAACTGTGGAAGGCCATGGGCACCGGGATGGGCACGTTGATGCCCACCATGCCCGCCTGCACCTGGTGCGCGAACTGCCGCGCGGCGTCGCCGTCGCGGGTGAACACGGCGGTGCCGTTGCCGTACTCGTGCGAGTTCACCAGCGCCAGCGCCGCGTCGAAGTCGGGCGCGCGCACCACGCACACCACCGGCCCGAAGATTTCCTCGCGGTAGATCGTCATGCCCGCCGTGACGTGGTCGAACAGGCAGCCGCCGAGGAAGAAGCCGGCTTCCGAACCCGGCACCTTCAGCGCGCGGCCGTCCACCACCAGCGCGGCGCCTTCGGCCACGCCGGTGTCCACGTAGCCGCGCACCTTGTCGCGGTGCGCGCCGGTCACCAGGGGGCCCATGTCGGGGTCGCCCTGGCAGCCCGGGCCGATGCGCAGCGCTTCGACCATGGGCTTGAGGCGCGCCACCAGCGCGTCCGCCGTGGCGTCGCCCACGCACACCGCCACCGAGATCGCCATGCAGCGCTCGCCCGCCGAGCCGTAGCCGGCGCCCAGCAGCGCGTTCGCGGCGCCTTCGATGTCGGCGTCGGGCAGCACCACCATGTGGTTCTTGGCGCCGCCCAGGGCCTGCACGCGCTTGCCGTTGGCGCTGCCGCGGGCGTAGATGTATTCGGCGATGGGCGTGGAGCCGACGAAGCTCAGCGCCTGCACGCGCGGGTCGTCCAGCAGTGCGTCCACGGCTTCCTTGTCGCCGTGCACCACGTTGAACACGCCGTCGGGCAGGCCGGCCTGTTTCAGCAGGCGCGCCAGGATCATCGGCGTGCCGGGGTCGCGTTCGGAAGGCTTGAGGATGAAGGTGTTGCCGCAGGCCAGGGCCACCGGGAACATCCACATGGGCACCATGCACGGGAAGTTGAACGGCGTGATGCCGGCCACCACGCCCAGCGGCGCGTACTCGGTCCACGAATCCACGTCGCGGCCCACGTTCATCGAATGCTCGCCCTTGAGCAGGTGCGGCGCGCCGCAGGCGAACTCCACCACTTCCAGCCCGCGCGTGAGTTCACCGCGCGCGTCGGCCAGCACCTTGCCGTGTTCGGAGGTGATGCACGCGGCGATCTCGTCGGCGTGCGCCTCCAGCAGTTCCTTGAACTTGAACAGCACCCGCGCGCGGTTGAGCGGGGTGGTGGCGGCCCAGGCCGGGAATGCCGCCTGCGCGGCCGATATCGCGGCTTCGACGTCGGCCTTGGAGGCCAGCGCCACGGACGCCTGCACCTGGCCGGTGGCCGGGTCGTAGACGTCGGAATAGCGACCGCTGCCGCCGTCGCGGGCCTGGCCCTGGATGAAGTGCAGGATCTGGCGCGGCGCGGCGGATGGGGTCATGGGAGTCCC
>DAORUD010000068.1:0-13488 GCA_035433005.1 Arenimonas sp.
AAGGTGCCGCGGTACACACGCGCCTGCACCGGCACGCCGGCCTCGGCCAGCCGCTGGGCGTAACACTCGGCCTCTTCGCGCAGCAGGTCGTCCTCCACCGTGCCCACGAAGGCCGGCGGCAAGCCGCTCAGGTCGTCGGCGCGCAGCGGCGCAAAGCGCGGGTCCAGCCGCTGGCTGCGGTCAGGCATGACCTGGTCGAAGTACCACGCGATCTCTTCGCGCGTGAGCGAAGGCGGCTCGAACCGGCGCAGGCGCTCGTGCTCGATGTCGCCATCGGTGCTCGGGTACAGCAGCAGTTGCGCGGCCAGTGCCGGGCCGGTACCTTCGTCGCGCAACAGGCGTGCGACCACGGTGGAGAGGTTGGCCCCCGCGCTGTCGCCCGCCACCATGAGCGGCACCCGCGCACCGGCCAACTCCGCCACGTGTTCACCCGCCCAGCGCACGGCGGCCAGGGCGTCGTTCAGGCCGGCGGGAAACGGATGCTCCGGCGCCAGCCGGTAGTCCACCGACACCACGGCACAGCCGCTGCGCAAGGCCAGCCGGCGCATCGCGGTGTCCCAGCCATCGAGCGAGCCCACCGTCCAACCCCCACCGTGGAAGTACACGATGAGCGCGGGCACCGCAGGCGCAGACCGGTAGAGGCGCACGGGAATGCCACCGGCCGGGCCGGGCCAGACGGCGTCTTCCACATGGGCCACCGCAGGGCCCGGCGGCTGCCTGGCCGACAAGGCCTTGTGCAGATCGCGCATGGCCTGCGCGGGCACGGTGCCGGTGCGCGGCAACACGGCGGCGCGGGCCGCCAACATCTCAACGGCTTTGGGGTCCAGCGGCATGGGTGTGGGTCTCCATTGGCGAGCAGGCGTCGATGATGGACCGGCACGGCGCAGGCGGCCATGTGCCGAACGCCGTATTTCTTGCGCGAACGTCCGAGGCGCTGCGTCAGTCCATGTGGGCGACGGCGTCCGTGGCGGCATCGAGGAACATGAACGCATGGCAAGCCGCCACAAAGCTCGCCGCCGTGTCTTGCTTGCCGTAGCCGTAGATCAACAGCCCTTGCTCGCGGATGCGGCCCGCCAGGCCCGTGTAGTCGCTGTCTGATGAGACGATGCAAAAGCCATCGACGCGGCGCTCGCGCGCGTGCAGGAGTTCCATGGCGTCCATGATCAACGCAGAGTCGGTGGCGTTTTTTCGGCGGGTGTAGTTGAACTGTTGGCAGGGGCGGATCGCCAACGCATTCAGAGGCTTCTTCCAGGAGGCGAGGTAGGGGCTGGTCCAATCGGCGTAGGCGCGGCGGATGGTGGCGGCGCCGCGTTCGGCCACCTGGGCCATGAGCTGCGCAGACCACGCAGGGCTGATGTTTTCGGCGTCGATGAGCACCGCGAGCCGGGGTGCGGTGATGAACGGGTTTTGCATGTGGCCTCCCTGTCGCTTGAGACACCAGCCGCCACCCGGATAGGGTGGCGGTGGCCCAGGCAGGTTGGCGTGCCGAGACAGTTTGCACCATCGGCGAGACCGAAGTCTCCCCATCTGGGCCACCAAAAAAAGGGGGCGCAGCAAAACAGAGATGGCTACATCGCGCAAGCGCTGCAGCCATCCCACAAACTGTCGGCGGGACGCCAATCCCGGTCGCACCTTTTTCGCACGACGCGAGCAGTATAGGCGCGTCTTCACGCCGACTACCGCCACGGGCATCTGACGTCACGTTGACTCTTCGCTTTGGTCAGAGTCGCGTTGAACGCAGCACATGTATAAAAAATTGCGATTTCTATACTTGGCGTTGACCCGCGCTGTTAAAGAATTCTTTAATACGCCGATTGCACATTAAAGAGTTCTTTAATGTGCAATCGGCGCGCGCCCTCACCCCAACCCTCTCCCAGAGGGAGAGGGAGCAAGACACGTTTATCCGAAGAAACCTTCAAACCCGTCCAAGGGCTCGAACCGCTTGTTGCGCGCAAACAGCCGCAACGGCCCCGGCATGGCGCGCTCGCGCACGGGGTGCAGCTCATCCCCGGGGTAACACATGGTGCGCGTATCGCCCTGGCCCAGGATGTGAGGCAGGATCAACGCGGGCCGGCGGGCGCGCGCTTCGGTCAGTGCGCTGTCCACCGTGGCGTGGCGCGCGAGGTGGGCCAGGGTCATGATCTGTGGCGGTGCGAGCATGAGTTCGCCGTCCCAGTAGCTTTGCAGCGCGGGGCGGGGCAACACCCAGCGGGCTTCGGTGGTCTCGCGTTCGTCGTGGCGGGCGAGCAGGCCTTCTGGCGCGCGGGCCACGAAGAAGCGGGTGTCGAAGCGCTTGTTGGCCGAACTCGGCGGCGTGATCCAGCGCGACCAGGGCGCCAGCGCGTCCACACACAGCCGAAGTTGGAGCTCGGCCAGCAGGGCGTTGAAGGCCGTGCCTTGCGCCAGGCGCGCCAGTGCGGCGTCTGACTGCGCAGGGGCGAGTTGCTGCGCGAGCAGCAGGCCGGACTCTTCGAAGGTTTCGCGCAGCGCGGCCACGTACAGGCCGACGGCGGTGGCGGTGTCGATGTCCTGTTCGCCCAGGCGATCGTGCAGCACGCTCGCGGTCTGGTCGAGAAAGTGCTCGCCATCGAGCGCGGCGTCTTCGGCATCGACCTTGCCGCCTGGAAATACGAAGGCACCGCCGAGGGTTTCGGACAGGCCATGGCGTTTGAGCATGAGCACTTCCACACCGTCGGCGGCGTCGCGCAGCAGGATCAGCGTGGAGGCGGCGCGCACGGGGCGCTCTTCTGGGCTTGGGTTCATTTTTTACCGACCATTTTCCAGAGGCTGGTGGCGCTCATGACCGGCCGGCCATTGAGGCGGAAGTGCCCCGTGGCCACGAGGGCTTCGCCCGTCTGGCCTTCGGCGCGGCTGTCGAAGTCGAGCCAGTCGCCCAGGCGCATGGGGGCCAGGCGCGAGACGCCCATGCCCACGGTGACGCAGACCGAGCCGCTGGCGATGCGCACACAGCGGCCGAGAAACAGATCGACCAGCATGAACAGCATGCCGGTGTCGATCTCGTCGCCACCACCGGCCGCGAGAAACTGCGGGCCGATGTGGAAGCCGCCGAAGCGCTCGCCGTGTTCGTCGATGCGCTCGTAGAGCGGGCCCACATGGGCGCTGAA
Organism: Arenimonas sp.; assembly: GCA_035433005.1. GTDB lineage: Bacteria > Pseudomonadota > Gammaproteobacteria > Xanthomonadales > Xanthomonadaceae > Arenimonas. The sequence continues at coordinate 3,126 of DAORUD010000068.1, forward strand.
TTCGTCCACCGGTTCGCGCAGCGCGTAGCCCGGCGGCAGGGCCAAGGGCGCGGCGGTGGTGCGCGGGGCCACAGGGGCGCCGGGGCGCAACTGGAAGACGGCGCTGGCGTTCATGAGCACGCGTTCGCCGTCGAACAGCCGCGCGTTGACGAAGACCATGGTGCGCGTGCTGCGCAGCACCTGGGTTTCGGCCACCAGCCAGGTGCCGGGCTGCGCGGAGTCGATGAGTTCGCTCTGTTGCGTGAGCAGGTCCAGCGCTTCGCCGGGCTTGGCGGCTTGCGCGGCCTGGGTGAGCGCGATGGAGACCAGGCCCATGGCCATGCCGCCGTGGATGCGGCCGGTGATGTTGGTGTGGCGCGGCTCGACCAGCAGCGCGAGTGCGCCTTCGCCGTCGCTCCACAGCGGGCCCACGTGCTCGCCGTAGCCTTGCAGGGCGTCGCAGGTCCAGCTGCCGGTGCCCGGCGGCGAGGGCCTCAAGACACCACCCCGCTGGCGTTGAGGGTCTGGATCTCGCTGGCGTCGAGTCCCCAACCGTCGAGCGCGGCGGCCAGGTCGACGCCGGGCTCCACGCCGGCCGTGGGCGTGGCCGAGGGTGTGCGAGAAAAACGCGGTGCGGGCGCGGGCTGCAGCATGCCGTCGACTTCGATGAAGGTGCCGCGCGCGGCGTTGTGCGGGTGGGTGGCTGCTTCGGCCATGTCGAGCACGGGGGCGAAGCAGGTCTCGCTGGTTTCGAGCTGCGCGCACCATTCGTCGCGCGTGCGGCTGCGAAACACCGCTTCGAGCCGCTCGCGGATCACGGGCCAGTTGGCCGGGTCGGCGCGGTCGGGCAGGCCGGCCTGGTCCAGCCCGGTCTGGCGCAGCAGATCGGCATAGAACTTGGGCTCGGCCGAGCCGATGGTGATGTACTTGCCGTCCTTGGTCTCATAGACGGCGTAGAAGGGCGAGCTGCCGCCGGTGACGCTGCCCCCGCGCCCGGCCCACTTGCCGCCGGCGCGGTAACCGTGGAAGTAGGTCATGAGCGAGGCGGCGCCATCGACCATGGCCGCGTCCACCACCTGGCCCTGGCCGGAGCGCGCGGCTTCGATGAGCGCACACGCGATGCCGAAGGCGAGGTACATGCCGCCGCCACCGAAATCGCCCACCAGGTTGAGCGGCAGCACCGGCGGCCTGCCGGCTTCGCCGATGGCTTCGAGCGCGCCGGAGAGGGCGATGTAGTTGATGTCGTGGCCCGGCGCCATGGCCATGGGGCCGTCCTGGCCCCAGCCGGTCATGCGGCCGTAGACCAGCTTGGGATTGAGCGCCAGGCACACCTCAGGGCCCAGGCCCAGGCGCTCCATCACGCCGGGGCGAAAGCCTTCGATGAGCGCGTCCGACTCACCGAGCAGGCGCTTGACCAGCGCCACGCCGTCGGCGGACTTCAGGTCCACGGCGATGGAGCGGCGGTTGCGGTCGGTGAAGTAGAAGCGCTGCGGCATGGCGCGCGGCGCGGGGTCCGGGCGGTCGATGCGCAGCACTTGGGCGCCCATGTCGGCCAGCATCATGGCGGCAAACGGGCCGGGCGCCAGGCCCGCCATTTCGATGACCTTGAGGCCTTGCAGCGGGCCGGCGGCCGCCTTGTTTTGCGGTGTCATGTGGTGAGAAGTCCCATGTGTTGTTTGAACCATCGCGCGGTGGCCTCGGCCACGCGCGGCAGGCCCTCGTCGTACACCACCCAGTGGTTGCCGGTGGGGAAGATTTCAAGCTGTTTTTCGGTGACCACGCGTTCATAGAACTGCCGCGTCTGATCGCAAGGAACCACGGTGTCGTCGTCGGCGCCGAAGAGGTAGACCGGCGCCTGGATGCGGTGGGCGTGGTCCATGGGCTCGTGTTGCAGCAGGTGCCACACGGTCTCCATCGAGATCGGCGTTTTCTCGGCATAACGCACCAGCGACTGCGGCTCGGGCGCCATGATGTCCAGCCGCTCGCAGAGTTCGACCTCGCCGGTGGCGGCCTTGTGCGCCACGGCAGCCAGCCCGCGGCGGCGGATCTCGCGGAACTCGTACCAGCGGTGCACGCTTTGCATCCACTGGCTGCCCGACATCACCGGCACCGACAGCACCACCGCACGCGGGCGCGGGCTGCGCGCCGCCGCCAGCGCGGCAATGCCGCCGCCGAAGCTGGTGCCGTAGAGGCCGATGCGCTGCGGGTCCACGCCGGGCACTTGCGTGGCCAGGTATTCGAGCGCGGCCACCGCGTCTTCCACCTGCTCCTGCGGCAGCAGCAGGGCGCGCTCGCCTTCGCTGGCGCCGAAGCCCCGGTAGTCGAACGAGAGCATGGTGAAGCCGGCCTCGGCCAGCGCCTGGCACAGGCCCACCGGCGTGCCCTCTTTCACACCGCCGAAGCCCAGGCAAAACACGGCGCCGGCGCGCAGGTCGTTGGAAGGATCGGGCAGGTAGAGGCGGCCCGAAAGCTTCAGGCGCGGGCCGCTGTGGAACCAGATGTCCCGGGTGGTGTGCATGCCTGGCCTGGAAAGCTCAGGTCAGGCAGCTTCGGCGGTTTCGCCTTCGACCAGCTCGACTTCGGTGCCGGTGCCGTCGATCACGAAGTGGCCGCTCTCTTCGGTCGGGTCCACGAGGCCGCCGTTTTCGGTCAGCAGCATGTGCCAGAACTCGCTCCAGTCTGCTGGCTGGCCTTCGGCGGCCTTGTTTTCCAACCACGCGTAGCGGATCACCTTGTACTGGCGACCACGCGCGTCCTTGACGTAGAACGTGTGGGCGGGAATGGTCTTGTAGTTATCGGGGACGGTTTGGTAGTCCATGGTGGGCTCCAGGTCACAATTCAATGGTCATACCATTATAGGGAGATCGGGCATTCAGGAGAAGCCCGCCACGGCATGAGGGATGTAGGGCTTCTCCAGCGCCTGCACCTCCTCAGGCGTGAGTTGCAGGGCCAGGCCGGCCACCGCATCGCTCAGGTGCGCCGGTTTGGACGCGCCGATGATGGGCGCCGTCACGCCCGGGCGGCTGGCCACCCAGGCCAGGGCCACCTGCGCGCGCGGCACGCCGCGCGCCTGGGCGACCTGGGCCACGGCGTCGATCACCGCGCGGTCGGCATCGCCCAGGCTCTTGTGCAGGTGTTTGCCGTACTGGTCGGTTTCGGTGCGGAAGGTTTTTTCGTCGAAGTCGCGCGTGAGGCGCCCACGCGCCAGCGGGCTCCAGGGGATCACGCCCACGCCCTCTTCGCGGCACAGGCGCAGCATCTCGCGTTCTTCCTCGCGGTAGAGCAGGTTGTAGTGGTTCTGCATGGAGACGAAGCGCGTCCAGCCGTGCAGGTCGGCCAGGTAGAGCGCCTTGCAGAACTGGTAGGCGTACATGGAGGACGCGCCGATGTAGCGCGCCTTGCCGGCCTTGACCACGTCGTGCAGTGCTTCCAGCGTTTCTTCGATGGGCGTGGTGTAGTCGAAGCGGTGGATCTGGTAGAGGTCCACGTAGTCGGTGCCCAGGCGCTTCAAGCTGGCGTCGATCTCGGTCATGACGGCCTTGCGCGAGAGGCCGGCGGCGTTGGGGTCTTTGCGCATGGGGCTGTTGAGCTTGGTGGCGATCACCACCTCGTCGCGCCGGGAAAACTCGCGCACCGCGCGGCCCAGGAACTCTTCGCTGGTGCCGTCGGAGTAGATGTTGGCGGTGTCGAAGAAGTTGATGCCGGCCTCGAAGGCTTGGCGGTACAGCGGGCGGCTGCTCTCTTCGTTCATGGTCCACTCGTGCGGGCCGCGCTGCGGGTCGCCGTAGGTCATGCAGCCCAGGCAGAGGCGGGAGACCTTCAGGCCGGTCTTGCCGAGTCGTGTGTATTCCATGCGTTTCCTCCTTCTAGTAGCGCCAGGGTTCTGGCTGGGGCGTGTCGAGGTCCAGGGTCCATTGCGGAATGGAAAAACCTTCGCCGATGTCGGTGTAGACCATGCGCACGCGAGAGCCGATGCCGACCTGGGCCACGGCTTCGGGAGAGGCCAGTTGACCGTCGGGCATGACCAGATTACCAAAGACACGCAGGGCTTCGTGTTCGCTGGGTTTCCCGCGTTGCTCATCGAGTTCGACCAGCAACACCAGGTAAGGTGTGTGTGGCTTGAAGCCGGGCTGAATGGCCTGCACCACCTCGGAGTAGCTGTAGACCGTGCCTTGGCCCTGCACCCGCGTCCAGGTCTGCGCGGCGCCGCCGCACCAGGGGCAGCCGGCCGAGGGCGGGTAGTGCAGCAGGCGGCAGGCGTTGCAGGCTTGCAGGTGAAAGTCGTGGCGCGCGCAGTGCGCGAAGTAGGTCTGGTTGACCTCGTCGATGGCGGCCAGTTGCAGGCTCATGCCGAGGTAGTCGAACTGTTTGTCTTGCATGAGGGCGTCTCCTTCAAGCTCGGCGCAGCACCATGGCCGAACCGGTGCCGGGCGAGTGCCAGCCGAGGTTGGCGGTGAGCTGCGGGTCTTTCACTTGCCGGCAGCCGCCTTCGCGGTAGTCGTGCGTGTGCACGCGCCGGCCGTCGGGGCCCATGGGGCAGCCGTCGTCCACGTCGTGGCGCAACTGGCGCACGTTCTCAATCACCATGCTGATGCCGTGCGTGTAGCCCTCGCACAGATGGCCGCCGCTGGTGTTGTTGGGGCGCTTGCCGCCGAGGCGGATGGTGCCATTGCTCACGTAGTCACCGCCCTCGCCTTTGCGGCAGAAGCCGTAGTCTTCCAGCTGCATCAGTGTGGTGAAGGTGAAGGCATCGTAGGAGCCGGTGATGTCGATGTCTTCCGGCAGCACCCCTGCGTTGCGCCACAGGATCTCGCGGCCGTAGTGGCCGGCGGTGAGTGTGATGGGGCCGTGCTGGAAGTGGTTGTCGGTGCGCGGCTTGCTGCAGCGGCCCACCACGCTTTCGATCAGCACCGGGTGCTGGCGGCAGTCGCGGGCGCGCGCCGCGCTGGTGACGATGAGGGCGGTGGCGTTGTCGGACTCGGTGCAGCAGTCCAGCAGGTGCAAGGGCTTGCAGATCATGCGGCTGGCGAGCACGTCATCCACGGTCACCCGCTTCTTGTACAAGGCCTTGGGGTTGTTGGAGGCGTGTTCGCTGTGCGCCACCTTCACCGCCGCCACCTGCTCGGGCGTGGTGCCGTACTCAAACATGTGGCGCATGAAGCTGGGCGCAAACATTTGGCCCGCGCTGCGGTGGCCGTAGGGCCGGGTGTGCAGGTACTCGTCCAGCACCGGCGTGGCGGACACCACACCGGTGCCGCCGATGCGCACGCCCGAGTACCCGTTCATGGCGCGGAAGATCACCACGGCTTCGCACATGCCGGCTTCCATGGCGCCGATGGCCAGGCCCACCAGCGCCTCGGTGGACGAGCCGCCGCCCATCACGTCCATGTAGAAGTTCAGGCGCAGGCCCTGGTCGGCCGCGACCAAGGGCGACTGCGTGGAGTCGCCGAGCTGGTAGGAGAGCATGCCGTCGAGCGCCGAGCGCTCGATGCCGGCGTCGGCGATCGCCTTGCCGATGGCCTCTTGCGCCATGGCGCGGTGCGTGCGGCCCGAGCCGCGCACATACGGCGTTTCGCCCACGCCGACGATGGCGTATTGGCTGCGCAGGTGGGCGTGGGTGCTGGTGTCCATCAGGCGTTCTCCTCTTTCAGCAGGGCTTCGAGTTCGTGCCGCATCACCTTGCCGGTGGTGCTGCGCGGCATGTCGTCGAACGGGATGAAGCGCACCGCGCGCGGCAGCTTGTAGTTGGCGATGCGGCCCCGGCAGAGCGCCAGCACGTCGTCGGCGCTCAGGCCTTCGTCGGCGCGGGCGACAAAGACCACCGGCACCTCGCCCCACTTTTCATCGGGCTGCTTGACGACCGCCGCATCGGTGATGCGCGGCGAGGCCAGCAGCAATTGTTCGATCTCGGCGGGGTAGATGTTTTCGCCGCCGGACTTGATGAGGTACTTGCGCCGGTCGACGAACTGCAAGCGGCCGTCGGGCCGACGCAGGAACACGTCGCCGGTGTGGAACCAGCCCCCTTCGAAGGCTTCCGCCGTGGCCTCGGGCATGCCCCAGTAGCCGCTGAACAAGGTGGGGCTGCGCAACAGCAGCTCGCCCGGTTCACCGGCCTGGGCGTCTTCACCCGCTTCATTCACCAGGCGGATGCGCGTCATGGAACTCGGCGTCTTGGCCAGGTCTTCAGGCGCGTCCCCCACGGGAATGCGCCCTGCGCTGGCGGGCGCAGGGCCGGTCTCGGTGGAACCGAAGGTGTTGCGGAACGGCGCCTGGAAGAGTTGCGTGAGTTCGGCGATCTGGTGGCGCGGCACCAGGTCGGCCATGCAGCCCACGGTGTCCACCGGCTTCGGTTGGATGCCACGCGACTTGAGCTCGTGAATGACGCGCTCGATCATGCCCGGCATGAGCACGAACCAGCCGATGTTGGTCTCGTCTCGCGCGGCCTCGCACAACACGTCCATCTCCAGGCCATCGGCCACGATCACCTTGCCGCCGCCGATGAGCGTGATCATGGAACTGTCCGCCGAGGCCATGTGGAACATGGGCGGCCAGGCGATGAAGTCGGCGCCGCGCCGCACCGCGCGGTCCATGGTGCCCACGGCCGCGCGCGCCAGCAGCGCGCGGTGGCTCACCAGCGCGGCCTTCGGCTTGCCGGTGGTGCCGCTGGTGTAGAGGATGTAGAGGCCGTCTTCGGGCTGCACACCCGCATCGGCGGGGGCGTGGCTGGGTTGGCGTTGCAGCCCGGCGTCCCACGCGGCATCGAGCAGGAAACACGGTCGCTGGCCTCCGCCTTCCAGCAGCCCCTTGAGCGCCTCGTAACGCGGCGACACCAAGGCCAGGCGCGGCGTGACCAGGCCCACGCAATGCGCGAGCTCTTCGGGCGTCTGCCGCCAGTTCATGCAAGCCACGATGGCGCCGAGCTTGGCCGCCGCCATCAGCAGCGCCAGGTAGTCGGGGCGGTTCTCCGACAGCAGGGCCACGCGGTCGCCGCGCACCACGCCTTGCGCGATGAGAAAGGCGCAGACGCGGTTGACGCGCGCGTCCATCTCAGCATAGGTCCAGCGCTGCGCGCCAGCTTGCAGGGCCACGGCTTCGGGGCGGGTGGCGACCTGGTTGTCGAACAGGTCGCGCACGCACAGCGCGGCGGCGGCTTCGGGCCCCGTCGGGGACGGATTCGGCATGGCAGTCTCCTGATGGGTGCCGGCCGCGGGCCCGGCACCGGGTTCACGCGCGCCGGTACGTCGCCAGCGCGTCCAAGGCTTCGATGCGCGCCCCATCGGCGCGCAGCGGGTTCACTTCCAAGGTGTCCAAAGTGTCGCCCAGCGCCAGCGCCGCATCGCCGATGCGCGCCACCGACTCGGCCAGGGCGTCGAGGTCCACCGGGGCAGCGCCACGGAAGCCTTGCAGCAGGCTCACACCGCGCAGCTCGCCCACCATGCGCTTGACCTCACGCGGCGAGACCGGCAGCACGCGCAGGCTCACGTCCTTGAGCGCCTCGATCCACACACCGCCCAGGCCGAGCGCGATCACATGGCCCCACTGCTCGTCGCGGCGCACGCCAACAAAGAGTTCGACGCCCGCCTTGCGCATGGGCGAGACCACCACGCCGTCCAGCCGCGCCTGCGGCAGGGCAACGCGGGCCGAGGCCATGATGCGGCGAAAGCCTTCGGCCACCGCTTCGTCGCCTTGCAGGTTGAGCAGCACGCCGCCCACCTCGGTCTTGTGCGCGATGTCGGGCGAGGCGATCTTGAGCACCACGGGGCCACCCAGTTCACGCGCGGTGGACACCGCCAGGGCCTCGGTGTCGGCCAGCACCTGCGGCACCACGGCCACACCGGCGCTCGCCAGGAAGGTCATGGCTTCGCGTTCGGACGTGGGCCGCAGGGCAGGCGGCTGCACGCGCGAGGCGATGGGCGCGGCTTCGATCGCGCCTTCGCGCTGCAAGGCCGACCAGCGCAGCGCGTTCTGCAAGGCCTTCATGCCCACGTCCAGGCCCGAGGCCAGGTAGGGCATGCCGGCGGCTTCGATCTCGGCGCGGCTGCGGTCGGAGACGTACTTCACCGTGTTGCTGATGGCCAGGAAACGCACCCGGCCCTGCGGCTTGAAGCGGCCGATGGCTTGCAAGGACCCCACGGCGAACGGCGCCCAGTCGTTATTGAGGTCGGTCGGCACGTCGAACACGCAGACCAGCACCGAGACCGCCGGGTCCTGCTCCAGCACCTGCATGCAGTCCAGGAACAGCTCGGGTTTGTTGACCACGGCACCGGTGAGGTCCAGCGGGTTGGCCGGCGTGGCCATGGGCGGCAGCGCGGCGGCCAGGCCGGCCAGGGTCTGCGGCGCGAGCGCGGGCAGGCCCACGCCTTCCAGGTGCGCGTAGTCGGCCGCGAGTTCGCCCATGCCGCCCGAGGCCGACAGCACGGCCACGCCCTCGCCTTGCAGCACGCCGGTTTTCTCCAGCAGCGCGGCGGTGAACATCAGCTCTTCGATGGAGCGCACGCGCACCAGGCCGAGCTGACGGCAGACGCCGTCGAACACGCCGTCGTCGCCCACCAGGGAGCCGGTGTGCGATTGCGCGGCCTGCACCGTGATCTCGGAGCGGCCCACCTTGAGCACCACGATGGGCTTGCCCTGGCGCAGCGCGCGCTCGGCCGCGCTGCGCAGCAGGCCGGTGTCGCGCACGGTTTCGGCGAACACGGTGATCACGCGCGTGGCGGGGTCGTCCACCAGGTAGTCGATGACTTCGGCCAGGCCCAACACGGCTTCGTTGCCGGTGGCGGCCACCACGTTCAGCCCAATGCCGTGCTGGTGCGCGAAGTGTTTCATCACCGTGGCCACGGCGCCGCTTTGCGAGACGATGCTGATGCCGCCCTTGAGCGGCGGCGTGCGCATGGAGCCGGTCCAGCAGACGCCGCCGGTGGTGAAGTTGATGAAGCCCAGGCAGTTGGGGCCGAGCAAACGAATACCGAGTTCGCGCGCGGTGGCGACCAGCTCTTCTTGCAAGGCACGGCCTTCTTCGCCGGTCTCGGCGAAGCCGCCGGCCAGCACCACGGCGCTCCGAATGCCGGCCGCGCCCAGGTCGCGCAGCGCGTCGTTCATGGCCGCAATGGGCAGCATGAGCAAGGCTACGTCCACCGGTTCACCGATCTCGGTGACCGAGGTGAAGGTCTGCTGGCCATGCGCCAGGCCGCCGCTGCGGCTGACCAGGTGCACCCGGCCCTGGAAGCCGAGCAGGCGCAGGTTGTCGAACGCCATCTTCGACCAGGTCGAACGATCGGTGGCGCCCACCAGCGCCACCGAGCTTGGATTGAACAGCGAAGCGAGTTCGCTCATTTCGCGGCCTTCTCAATGGCGGCCACCATCTTCTCGAAGGCGCGGCCCGCGCTGGGCGCGTAATGGATCATGGCCAGGAAGCCATGCACCAGGCCCTCGCCCCGCACCACCTCGGTGGGCACGCCTGCGTCTTTCAGCTTCTGGCCATAGGCCTCGCCTTCGTCGCGCAGCGGGTCGCGGCCCGCCGTCACGATCAGCGCCGGCGGCGAGGCCGCGAGGTCTTTGGCGTGCAGGGGCGAGGCATCGGGGTGCGAGCGCTTCGATGCGTCCGGGCAGTAATGGTCCCAGAACCATTTCATGTCGTTGCGCGTGAGCAGGTTGCCTTCGGCAAACTCGTGGTAACTGCCGGTCTCGAAACTGTGGTCGGTCACCGGGTAGGCCAGCACCTGCAAGTCCACCGGGCGCGCGGGCTTGGCGTTGTTGTGGATGCGGGAGGCGACGGTGGCCAGGTTGGCGCCGGCGCTGTCGCCCATGGCGATCACGGTGCGGGGCTCCACGCCCAAGGCTTGGACGGCTTCGCTGGAAGTGGCCCAGCGCACGGCGGCCAGCGCGTCGTCCACCGGCAACGGGAAGGCGTGTTCGGGCGCCAGCCGGTAGTCCACCGACAGCACGGCGCAGCCGGTGCGGTTGGCCAGGGTCGCGGTGAAGGGGTGGTAACCGGCCACGGTGCCGATGACCCAGCCGCCGCCATGGAAATAGACGATCAGGCCCTTGGGCGCTTTGGAGGGCACGTACAGGCGCACCGGCAGGTCGAAGCCCTGGGACGACGGGATGGTGAAGCTCTCGTCACGCTCCACCGCTGGCGGCTCGCCGAACAGCAGTGCCATCAACATCGGGCCGCTGCGGGCTTCCTGCGGCGTGCTTTGCCAGAAGGGCTTGCGGTTCGCCTCTTTGACCTTTTGCAACAGGTCTTGAATCTCTCGGTCCATGTCTCTGATCTCCTCGGGTGTCTTGGACAAATCGCGCAAAACGGCACAACAATTATGTCCTCAAATATTATGGCTCTCCGGAATAACTTGTGGAACAGGTGACCATGCAGTATCCTCCTGAGTCG
>DAORUD010000069.1:0-13262 GCA_035433005.1 Arenimonas sp.
TGCATTCGGTGCTCCGGCGCGGGCTCAGCCCACGTAAACGGTCTTGATGTTCATGAACTCGTGGATGCCGTGTTCGGCCAGTTCGCGGCCGTAGCCCGAGGCCTTGGTGCCGCCGAACGGCAGCCGCACGTCGCTGCGCACGACGGCGTTGACGAAGCAGGCGCCGGCGGTGATGGCGCGCGCCGCCGCTTCGCCGCGCGCGGCGTCGCGGGTCCACACGCTGGCGCCCAGGCCGAAGGCGGTGTCGTTGGCCACGCGCAGGGCCTGGGCTTCGTCGCGCACGCGGATGACGCTGGCCACCGGGCCGAACAGCTCTTCGTCGTAGGCCGGCATACCGGGCGCCACGTGGTCCAGGATGGACGCCGGGTACACCGTGTCGCCCTGCCCCGGCGCGCAGCCCAGCAGCGGCCGGGCGCCCTTGGCGATGCTGGCGAGCACCTGCTTGTGCAGTTCGTCGCGCAGGTCGGCGCGGGCCATCGGCGCCAGGCCGGTGCCTTCGGCGTGCGGGTCGCCGGGCTGCAGGCGCGCGCTGGCTTCGACGAACCGGCGCACGAACTCGTCCGCGATCGCCTCCACCACGATGAAGCGCTTGGCCGCGATGCAGGTCTGCCCGGCGTTGCCAAAGCGCGACAGCACGGCCATCGGCACGGCCTTGTCCAGGTCGGCGTCTTCCAGCACCACGAACGGGTCGCTGCCGCCCAGCTCCAGCACGCACTTCTTGAGGTGCCTGCCGGCGGTGGCGGCCACCGAACGCCCGGCGCGGTCGCTGCCGGTGAGCGTGACGGCCTTGACGCGCGGGTCGCCGATGACGGCGGCGGTCTGTTCGCTGTCAATGTGCAGCACTGCGAACACGCCGGGCGGCAGCCCCGCTTCGGCCAGCACTTCGCCGATCGCGTCGGCGCAGCGCGGCACGTTGGTGGCGTGCTTGAGCACGGCCACGTTGCCGGCCATCAGCGCCGGCGCCAGGAAGCGGAACACCTGCCACATCGGGAAATTCCACGGCATCACCGCCAGCACGCAGCCGATCGGCTGGTAGGTGACGTAGCTGCGGCTGGCGTCGGTGGCGATGGCCTGGTCGGCCAGGTAGCGCCCGGCGTGGTCAGCGTAGTACTCGCAGGCGCCGGCGCACTTCTCGATCTCGGTAAGCGCCTCGCGGCGCAGCTTGCCCATGTCGCCGGTCATGACGGTGGCGATGGCCTCGCGCCGGTCGCGCAGCACCGCCGCCGCACGGCGCAGGCAGGCGCCGCGTTCGTCCAGCGGCAGGGCCGCCCAGCGCGGGAAGGCGCGGTCGGCGGCGGCCAGGGCGGCCTCGATGCCGTCCGGGCCGAGGTTGTGGTGCCGGCGCACTTCGCCGGTCCAGGGGTCGCGGTTCTCGACGCTCATTGCTTCAGCCTTTCTGCAGCGCCATCTGCATGTCGCGCTGGCGCTTCTTCTCGTCACGGGTCATCAGCCACCAGCCGATGACCGCGGCGACGGACACCGCCAGGATCATCAGGGAAGCCAGCGCATTGATCTTGGGGCTCAGGCCCAGCCGCACCGACGAGAACACCTTCATGGGCAGCGTGGTGGACGAAGGCCCGGACACGAAGCTGGCGATCACCAGGTCGTCCAGCGACAGCGTGAACGCCAGCAGCCAGCCCGACACCAGCGCCGGGGCGATGATGGGCAGGGTGATGACGAAGAACACCTTCAGCCGGTTGGCGCCCAGGTCCATCGCCGCTTCTTCCAGCGACCGGTCCAGCTCGCCCAGGCGCGACGAGATGACCACCGTGACAAACGCCATGCAGAACGTGACGTGCGCTATCCAGATGGTGAGCATGCCGCGCTGCTCGCCGATGCCGATGATCGGCCCGATGGAAACGAACAGCAGCAGGATGGACAGGCCGGTGATCACCTCGGGCATCACCAGCGGCGCCGTGATGAGCGCGCCGAACAGGGTCTTGCCGCGGAAGTCGCGGAAGCGCGTCATCACCATGGCCGCCATGGTGCCCAGCACCACCGACGCGCACGCGGTCCAGAACGCCACCTGCACGCTCACCCAGGCCGCCGCCATCATCTGCTGGTCGCGGAACAGCTCGCCGTACCACTTCACCGAGAAGCCCGACCACACCGTCACCAGCCGCGATTCGTTGAACGAATACACCACCAGGCTGAGGATGGGCGCGTAGAGGAACACGAAGCCCAGCACCAGCATGGCCAGCGTGAACCTGGAATTGCGAGGCTGGCTCATGACAACCTCGACTCCATTTCCTTGGACTGGTAGCGGTGGAAGACCATGATGGGCACGATCAGCAGCGCCAGCATCACGATCGCCACGGCCGAGGCCACGGGCCAGTCGCGGTTGTTGAAGAATTCCTGCCACAGCACGCGGCCGATCATCAGCGTGTCGGCGCCGCCCAGCATTTCCGGTATCACGAACTCACCCACCACCGGGATCAGCACCAGCATGGCGCCGGCGATGATGCCGGCCTTGGACAGCGGCAGGGTGATGGTGAGGAAGGACTTCCACGGCCGCGCGCCCAGGTCGTTGGCGGCTTCGATCAACCGGTGGTCGTGCTTGACCAGGTTGGCGTACAGCGGCAGCACCATGAACGGCAGGTAGGCGTAGACGATGCCGATGTACACCGCCACCGGCGTGTGCAGTATCTGCAGCGGCTCGTCGATCAGCCCGAGGTTCATCAGGAAGTTGTTGAGCAGGCCGTTGTTCTTGAGGATGCCCACCCAGGCGTAGATGCGGATCAGGAACGAAGTCCACGACGGCAGGATGACCAGCATCAGCGCGATGTTGCGGTTGGCAGGCTCCATGCGCGCGATGGCGTAGGCGATGGGGTAGCCCACCAGCAGGCACAGGAAGGTGGACACCAGCGCGATCTTGAGCGAGCTGAGGTAGGCGTTGACGTACAGGCTGTCGCGCACCAGGTACAGGTAGTTGCCGGTGTTGAGGCTGAGCTTGACGCTGTCCCCCACCCACTCCACCAGCGGCGTGTACGGCGGCATGGCGATGGCCGCGCTGGAGAAGCTGATCTTGAGCGCGATGGCGAACGGGATGGCGAAGAACAGCAGCATCCACAGGTAGGGCACGGCGATGACCAGCCATCGCGGCCCGGGCAGGCGCTTGCGGATCGAGGCGCCGAGCCGCTTCATGAGGTCAGCACCACGCCGGCCTGGTCGTCCCAGCTCAGCCACACCGCGTCGTTCCAGGTGAATTTCTCGCTGGCCCAGCGCTGGCTGTTGATCATGTTGGCCAGCACCTTGCTGCCGTTGGCCAGGCGCACATGGAACACCGAGTGGCTGCCGAAATAGGCGATGTCCTCGATGACGCCCTTGACCTTGTTGTGCGGCTGGGCGGGCTCCTCCTTGCTGACCGCCACCTTCTCCGGCCGCAGCGCCAGCGCCACGTCCTGGCCCTCGAAGCCGGTGACGCCGTGGCCCACGTAGGCCAGGCAGTCCAGCGCGGGGCTGGCGATGGTGATGAAGTCCTTCTCGTCGTCCTTGATCTTGCCTTCGATGAGGTTCACCGAGCCGATGAATTCGGCGGTGAAGCGGCAGCTGGGCTGCTCGTAGATTTCATCGGGCGTGCCCAGCTGGCGGATCCAGCCGGCGTCCATGATGGCGATGCGGTGGGCCATGGTCATGGCCTCTTCCTGGTCGTGGGTGACCATGACGCAGGTGACGCCCAGGCGCTCGACGATGTTCACCAGCTCGAGCTGCATCTGCGAGCGCAGCTTCTTGTCCAGCGCGCCCATCGGTTCGTCCAGCAGCAGCAGCTTGGGGCTCTTGGCGAGCGAACGCGCCAGCGCCACGCGCTGCTGCTGGCCGCCCGAAAGCTGGTGCGGCCGGCGGCGCGCGTACTTCTCCATCTGCACCAGCGCCAGCATCTCCGACACGCGGCGGGCGATGTCGGCCTTGGGCATGCCGTCCTGCTTGAGCCCGAAGGCCACGTTCTGTTCCACCGTCATGTGCGGGAACAGCGCGTAGGACTGGAACATCATGTTGATGGGGCGTTCGTAGGGCGGCAGTTCGGTGATGTCCTGGCCGTCCAGCACCACCTTGCCCTTGGTGGGCTTCTCGAAGCCGCCCAGGCAGCGCAGCAGCGTGGACTTGCCGCAGCCCGACGCCCCCAGCAGGGCGAATATCTCGCCCTTGCGGATGGAAATGCTGACGTCGTCCACGGCCACGAACCCGTCGAACTCCTTGCGCACCGATTCGATGCGCAGGTAGTTGTCGGCGCCCAGCTTGTCGTTCTTGGGCGCGCCTGCCGGCGCGCCGTTGGGGACGGCTGCCATCGCGGTCACTGCCCCGTCTTGAGGGTGGTCCAGTGGCGGGTGAACAGGCGGTCCACCTCGGGCGGCAGCACGGCCAGCGTGTACAGCCCCTTCTTGGCCTCTTCGGTCGGGTAGATGCCCGGGTCGTCCAGGATGGCCTTGTCCACGCTGGGCAGGGCCGCCTGGTTGGCGCTGGCGTACATCACGTAGTTCTGCACGCCGGCCATCACGTCCGGGCGCATCAGGTAGTCAATGAACAGGTAGGCGTTGTCCATGTTGGCGGCGCCCTTGGGGATGGCCAGCATGTCGAACCACATCGGCGCGCCTTCCTTGGGAATCACATAAGCCACCTCGACGCCCTTGGCGGCCTCGGCCGCGCGGTCCTTGGCCTGGATGATGTCGCCCGACCAGCCCACGGCCACGCAGATGTCGCCGTTGGCCAGGTCGTTGATGTACTGGGACGAGTGGAAATAGGTGATGGACGGGCGCAGTTCCTTCAGGCGGTCCACGCCCTTCTGGATCACGGCCTCGTCGAAGCTGTTGGGCTCTTCGCCCAGGTAGTCCAGCACCGGCGGGATGATCTCGGACGGGGTGTCCAGGAAGGCCACGCCGCAGCCCTTGAGCTTGGCCAGGTTCTCGGGTTCGAACACCATGGCCCAGCTGTCGAGCGGGAAATCGTCGCCCAGCGCTTCCTTCACCTTGGCCACGTTGAAGCCGATGCCGGTGGTGCCCCACAGGTAGGGCACGGCGTGGGCGTTGTCGGTGTCGTTGTTGGCCAGCAGGGCCATGATGGCCGGGTCGAGGTTGCCGTAGTTCTTGAAGCGCGACTTGTCCAGCGGCTGGAACACGCCGGCCTGGATCTGGCGCGAGAGGAAGGTGAGCGAGGGCACCACGATGTCGTAGCCGGTGTTGCCGGCCATGAGCTTGGCCTCGAGCACTTCGTTGGAATCGAACACGTCGTAGGTGACCTTGATGCCGGTCTCCTTCTCGAAGTTGGCGATGGTGTCCTCGGCGATGTAGTCCGACCAGTTGTAGATGTTCAGCACCTTGGTGGGCTCGGCCGGGGCCGGGGCGGCCGTCGCGGCGTCGGGGGCCTTGTCGCCGCTGCAGCCCGCCATCAGGACCACGGTTGCCAAGAGCGTCATTCTGAGCTTCATCACTTATCCCCTATCAGTGTGAGTTAACAGGCGGGACCGTCGCCGCAATCCCATCATACACAGCGCCCCGCCGCGGGCCAGCCCGCGCCGGGACAGGCTTCAACCGGTGGCCATGCCCAGTTCGCGGGCGGTCTGGTCGAGCGATTTCCAGGCTTTTTCAGCCAGCTCGTCAATCTGGGCGCGGCTGATCACCAGCGGCGGCGACAGCAGCATCGAGTCATACGTGGCGCGCAGGATCAGGCCGTTGCGCAGGGCGATGTCGCGGCACAGCTGCCCCACCCGGCCGCGGTCGGGGAAGAACTCCCGGCGCGACTTGTCGGGCACCAGCTCCAGCGCGCCCACCATGCCGGCGATGCGGGCCTCGCCCACCAGCGGGTGTTCGCCCAGCGCCTTCCACTTCTGCGCCAGGTAGGGGCCGGTGTCGTCGCGGCAGGTGTCCACGATTTTCTCTTCCTGCAGGATGCGCAGGTTCTCCAGCGCCACCGCCGCGCACACCGGGTGGCCCGAGTACGTGTAGCCGTGGGCCAGCTCGCCGCCCTTGTGGTTGAGCACGTTGGCCACGCGGTCGTTGAACATGGCCGCGCCCAGCGGGATGTAGCCGCTGGTGATGCCCTTGGCCAGGGTCATGATGTCGGGCTGGAAGCCGAAGTAGTCGGCCGCGAACCACTCGCCGGTGCGGCCGAAGCCGCAGATCACTTCGTCGGCGATCAGCAGCACGTCGTGCTTGCGGCAGATGCGCTCGATTTCCTTCCAGTAGTTCTTCGGCGGGATGTACACGCCGATGGCGCCCATGATCGGCTCGCCGATGAAGGCGGCCACGCGGTTCGCGCCCAGCTCCAGGATCTTGTCCTCCAGGCGCTGGGCGCAGTGGCGGCCGTAGGTTTCCTCGTCCATGTCGCCGCCGTCGGCGAACCAGAACGGCGGGTCGATGTGGTGGATGTCGGGAATGGGCAGGCCGCCCTGCTTGTGCATGCCCTTCATGCCGCCCAGGCTGGCGCCGGCCACGGTGGAGCCGTGGTAGCCGTTGTGGCGGCCGATGACGATGTTCTTCTGCGGCTGGTCCTGCACGGCCCAGAAGTGCCGGACCATGCGCAGGATGGTGTCGTTGGCCTCGGAGCCGGAGTTGGAGAAGAAGGCGTGGTTGAGGTCGCCCGGGCACAGCTCGGCCAGCTTGGCGGCCAGGCGCACGGTGGGCTCGGTGGTGCAGCCGAAGAAGCTGTTGTAGTAGGCCAGCTGCGTCATCTGCTTCGACGCCACTTCGCCCAGCTCCCTGCGGCCGTAGCCGATGTTCACGCACCACAGGCCGGCGAAGGCGTCCAGCAGCTGGTTGCCCTCCGAATCCCAGACGTAACAACCCTCGCCGCGGGTCAGGATGCGGGTGCCTTTCCTGGCCAGCGCAGCGTTGTCGTTGAACGGGTGCAGGTGGTGGGCGGCGTCGAGCTGCTGCAGCGTGGTGTGGGTGTTTTCCATGGCGGTTCCGTGGTTAGACGTTGAGCAGCAGGAACTCGCGTTCCCACGAGCTGATGACGCGGAAGTAGGTCTGGTTTTCCTTTTCCTTCACCGAGGTGTAGGCCTTGACGAAGCGCTCGCCCAGCAGGCCCCGCAGCGGCCTGGACTTGCGCAGCAGCACGATGGCTTCCTCCAGCGAACGCGGCAGGTCGTAGCCCTTGGAGTGCGCGCTGCCGCTCATCGGCTCGGTGGGCTTGAGCTTCTCCTGGATGCCCAGGTAGCCGCAGGCCAGCGTGGCCGCCAGGGCCAGGTAGGGATTGACGTCCGAGCCGGCGAAGCGGCTTTCCACGCGGGTGTTCTCCGGCGTGTCCATCGGCACGCGCAGGCCGCAGGTGCGGTTGTCGAAGCCCCACATCACGTTCTTGGGCGACACTTCGCCGAAGGCCAGCCGCCGGTAGGAATTCACGTTCGGCCCGAAGATGGCCATCGCCGCCGGCACGTACTTCTGCAGGCCGGCCAGGTAGTGCATGAACAGGTCGCTGTGCGGGCCCTTCTTGCCCCCGGCGAAGACGTTCTTGCCGGTGTCGGCGTCCACCAGGCTCTGGTGGATGTGCATCGAGCTGCCCGGCTCGTTCTCCATCGGCTTGGCCAGGAAGGTGGCGTAGATGCCGTGGCGCATCGCCGCCTCGCGCATGGTGCGCTTGAACAGGAACACCTGGTCGGCGCGCGACATCGGGTCGGCGTGCTCGAAGTTCACTTCCAGCTGGGCCGCGCCGGACTCGTGGATCAGCGTGTCCACGTCCAGCTCCATGGCCTCGCAGTAGTCGTACATCAGGTCCAGGATGGGGTCGAACTCGTTCACCGCGTCAATGGAGTAGGACTGGCGCGCGGTTTCCGGGCGGCCGTTGCGGCCCGCGGGCGGCTGCAGCGGGAAGTCCGGGTCGGTGTTGCGCTGGACCAGGAAGAACTCCAGCTCCGGGGCGATGATCGGCTGCAGCCCCATGTCGGCGTACAGCTTCAGCACGCGGTGCAGCACGTTGCGCGGGGCCAGTTCGTGGCGCTCGCCGGTCTTGGTGTAGCAGTCGTGGATCACCTGGGCGGTGGGGTCGGTGGCCCAGGGCACCATGCGCACGGTGTCGGCATCGGGGCGCAGCAGCATGTCCGAATCCGAGGGCGACACCAGGTCGTCGTAGTTGTCGGGGTATTCGCCGGTGACGGTGGTGGCGAAGATGCCCTCGGGCAGGCGCGTGCCGTAATCGTGGGAGAACTTGGCCGCGGGAATGATCTTGCCGCGGGCATTGCCGGTGATGTCGGGCACCAGGCACTCGACCTCGGTGATGCGCCGATCCTTGAGCCAGCGTTTGAGCGTGCTTTCCTGCTGCTCGGCGGCGGTCTGCCGCGGTTCTTTCTTCTTGGACATGGGTCAGGGTCTTTGGCTGGCGCGTTCGCGGCAGGCCGCCGCGAAGGCTTGGAAGATGCCCAGGTAGAAGGGGTTTTCGGTGACCCTCCACTCCGGGTGCCACTGCACCGCCAGCAGGAAGGGCCCGGGGTCCTCGCTGCGCTCAAGCGCGTCCAGCCGCACCGCTTCCACCAGGCCGTCGCGGGCCGTGGCCTCCACCACCAGGCCGCGGCCCAGCGTGCGCAGGCCCTGCCCGTGCAGCGAATTCACCATCGCCTCGCGGGCACCGGCGATGCCGGCCAGCAGGCCGCCCTCGGCCAGGTCCACCGCGTGCGAGGGCGCGTACTGCACGCCCAGCGGGTCGTCGGTGTCCTCGCGATGGTCGTCCAGGCCGGGCACGTCGTGCACCTTCTGGTGCAGCGTGCCGCCCAGCGCCACCACCACTTCCTGGAAGCCGCGGCAGATGGCCAGCACCGGCACGCGCATCTCGATGGCCAGGGGCACGATGCCCAGCGTGGTGGCGTCGCGCGCGGGGTCGTGCTGGTTGCCCGGGTAGCTGGGCTCGTCGGAATAGTGGTGCGGCTCGATGTTGCTGTAGGCGCCGGTGAGCAGCAGGCCGTCGAGCTGGCCCAGGGTTTCGCGCAGGTCCAGCGGCGGCGACAGGGAGGGAATCACCAGCGGCAGGCAGCCCGCACCGTCCACCACCGCGCGCAGGTACTTCTCGCCCACCACCTGGAAGGGGTGCAGCCCGATCTGCTTGCGGTCCGAAGGCAGTCCTACCAGCGGGATTCGACGCATGGGCGCCTCGCGAAGGGATGCCCGACCTTACCCCGGCCGTTTGATTTTATCAACGCGGTTTGCGCGATACCGCAACGGGCCGACGGCGCTGCTGCAGCGCAACAGGCCGCATTGGCGGCCTGTGCGGCTCGCACGCGGTGCAGGCCCGCCCCGGGCGCGTGTTCGTGATGATGAGTATTTTTTACAGCCTCTTCGAGCCAGTGCTAGTATCCGGCGACCCCAGCGGATGCCCGACTCCATGACCTCCAGCCACCTCCCCGCCGCCGACGCCGCCACCCTGGAACAGATCGACGGCTGCGAACAGATCGACCTGCTGCTGCCCGACATGAACGGCCTGCTGCGCGGCAAGCGCATCACCCGCGACGCGCTGGAAAAGGTGTACCAGAACGGCGTCTGCCTGCCGATGTCGCTGATCGCCACCGACATCACCGGCAATACGGTGGAGGAAACCGGCCTGGGCTACGACATTGGCGACGAAGACCGCATCTGCCGGCCCGTGCCGGGCAGCCTGCGCGTCATCCCGTGGCAGAACCGCCCGATGGCCCAGCTGCTGCTGGAGATGGAGGACGGCCGCGGCGGCGTGTTCGCGGCCAACCCGCGCGAAGTACTCAAGCGCGTGGTGCAGCGCTACACCGACCGCGGCCTGACGCCGGTGGTGGCGGTGGAGCTGGAGTTCTACCTGCTGGACGCCGAACTCAGCCATGACGGCCGGCCGCAGACCTCGGTGAACCCGGCCACCGGCGAGCGCAACACCACCACGCAGGTCTACTACATGCAGGACCTGAACGACTACCAGTCGTTCACCGACGCCGTGGCCGACGCCTGCGCGGCCCAGGGCATCCCCGCCGACACCGCCGTGGCGGAGTACGCACCGGGCCAGTTCGAGATCAACCTCAAGCACCGCGCCGACGCCGTGGCCGCCTGCGACGATGCGCTGCTGCTGCGCCGCGCGGTGAAGGCCACCGCCGAGGAACAGGGCATGATCGGCAGCTTCATGGCCAAGCCCTTCGTGGACCAGGCCGGCAGCGGCACCCACATCCACGTGAGCGTGCTGGACAAGGACGGCAGGAACATCTTCGCTTGCACGCCCGATGCGCCTTCGGATGCGCTGCGCCACGGCGTGTCCGGCCTGCAGAAGGCCAGCCGCGACTGCATGCTGATGTTCGCGCCGCACGCCAACAGCTACCGCCGCTTCGTGCTCAATGCCTTCGTGCCGCTCAACGATGCCTGGGGCTTCAACAACCGCACGGTGGCCATGCGCATCCCGCACAGCGACCCGGCCAACATCCGCATCGAACACCGCATCGCCGGCGCCGACGCCAATCCCTACCTGGTCACCGCGGCCGTGCTGGCCGGCATCCTGCAGGGCCTGGACGACAAGGGCGACCCGGGCGCGCCGGTGGTGGGCAACGCCTACGAACAGACCGAGCACCGCGAGCTTTACTGGCGCGACACCATCAGCGATTTCATGGCCAGCGACTTCGTGGCCAGCCACTTCGGTGAATCGTTCCGGCACATCTTCGGCCAGCAGAAGCTCAAGGAGCTGCGCAGCTTCAACCGCGAAGTGACCACGCTCGAATACGCCTGGTACCTGCGGACGGTCTGACGTGACCGTGCGCAACCCGTCCGCGCACGTGGACTCGTGGTATTCGCAAAGCGCCGCGCCGGCGCCGGAACATCCGCGCCTGCAGGGGCGCGAGACCGCCGACGTGGTCGTCCTGGGCGCCGGCCTGACCGGCCTGTCGGCCGCGCTGGAGCTGGCGCAGGCAGGCCGGAGCGTCATCGTCGTCGAGGCCCGCCGCGTGGGCTGGGGCGCCTCGGGCCGCAATGGCGGCCAGGTGATCTTTGGCTTCGGCTGCGAACAGAACAAGATCGCGGCCATGGTGGGACCGGCGCTGTCGCGCCGCCTGTTCGACTGGTCGGTGGAGGGCGTGCGCCTGGTGCGCGAACGCATCGCCGCCCACGGCATCGACGCCGACTGGCGCGACGGCCACGCCCACGTGGCGATCAAGCCGCGGCACATTGACGAACTCAAGGCCTGGCAGGCCGACCTGGCCGAGAACTACGGCTACGACCTGCCGTGGTGGGACCGCGACCAGCTGCGGGCGCAGCTCGACAGCCCGCGCTACCTCGGCGCGCTGTACGACCCGCGCTCAGGCCACCTGCATCCGCTGAACTACACGCTGGGCCTGGCGCGCGCCGCCGTGGCGGCTGGCGTCCGCATCTTCGAGCACTCGCCGGTGCTGTCGCTGGAGCGCGGCGCCCGGCCGCGGCTGCGCACGGCGGACGGCGAGGTGCAGGGTGATTTCTGCGTGCTGGCCGGCAACGCCCTGGTGCACGGCATCGCGCCCGAGCTGGACGACAAGATCATGCCGGTGGGCACCTACGTCGGCGCCACCGTGCCGCTGGGCGAAGAGCGCGCGCGCGGCCTGATCCGCAACCACATGGCCGTGGCCGACATCAACTGGGCGCTGGACTACTTCCGGCTCAGCGCCGACCACCGGCTGCTGTTCGGCGGCCGCGCCAGCTACTCCACCCTGCCCCCGCCGAACCTGCCCGGCACGATGCGCGCGCGCATGACCCGCGTGTTCCCGCAGCTGCGCGACGTGAAGTTCGAGCAGGTCTGGGGCGGCCTGATTGATATCAGCCTCAACCGTGCGCCGCACTGGGGCCGGCTGGGCGACAACGTCTATTTCGCGCAGGGCTTCAGCGGCCACGGCGTGGCCGCCACCGGGCTGGCGGGCCGCATCGTGGCCGAGGCGATCCGCGGCCAGGCCGAGCGCCTGGACGCCTTCGCCAGGATTCCGCACCGCAACTTCCCCGGCGGGCGCGCGCTGCGCACGCCGCTGCTGGTGGCCGCCATGGCCTGGTTCAAGCTGCGCGACGCGCTGTGGTGATACGCGACACTCGACGCCCCGCGGCACCAAGCCGCGCCCCCGCAAGCCACGACCCCCAGGAGCCGACGCATGAAAGTCTCGCCCTACCTCAACTTCGACGGCTGCTGCGAAGCGGCCATGCGGCACTACGCCGCGGTGCTGGGTGGCCAGATCGTGGCGCTGATGCCCTACGAGGGCAGCCCGATGACCCAGGACCCCGGCTGCGCGTTCCCGGACGGGTTCGCCGGCAAGGTGATGCACGCCACCCTGATGGTCGGTGACCAGATGATCATGGCCTCGGACAGCCCGCCGCAGTATTTCGAGAAGCCGCAGGGCACCTCGGTGTCTCTGCACATCGACGACCCGGCGGAAGCCGAGCGCGTATTCGCCGCGCTGATGGCCGGCGACAGCCGCATCACGATGCCGATCCAGCCCACGTTCTGGGCGCTGCGCTTCGGAAGCGGCGTGGACCGTTTCGGCACGCCCTGGATGATCAACTGCAGCGATCCGGCGGTGCACGCATGAGCGCCGCGCAGATCGCCATCACCCGAACGCTGCGGGCGCCGCGCGCCCTGGGAGCCGAACTGGCCGCTGGAAATGCACAACACGCTGGTGCTGGCGGAAACCGACGGCCAGACCACGGCCACCCTGACCGTGCGACCGGTGGGCGAGGACGAAATCGAAGCGCGCGTGTTCCGCGAATCCATCCCCGACATGAATACGGGCTTCGGCGAAACCTTCGACCAGCTGGCGGCGCTGCTGGCCGGTCCGGAGCCCGCGCCAGGCGCCTGATCGGACGCCCTCAGGGCTCGAGGTTGATCCAGGTGGCCTTCACTTCGGTGTACTTCTCGAAGGCGTGCAGCGACTTGTCGCGGCCGTTGCCGCTCTGCTTGTAGCCGCCGAAGGGCACGGTGATGTCGTCTTCGTCGTACTGGTTGACGTGCACCGTGCCGGCGCGCAGCGCGCGCGCCACGCGGTGGGCACGGTTCAGGCTGTCGCTCCACACGCTGGCCTGCAGCCCGTAGGGGGTGCCGTTGGCGATCGCGATGGCCTGCGCCTCGTCCTTGAAGCGGATCACGCTCATCACCGGGCCGAAGATCTCCTCCTGGGCGATCTTCATGGCCGGATCCACGCCGTCGAACACCGTGGGCTCGACGTAGTAGCCGCCCGTCTCGGCGCGCGCCTGGCGTCCGCCGACGACGCAGCGCGCGCCTTGCTCGCGGCCCGCCTCGATGTAGCCCAGCACGGTGCGCAGCTGGGTCCCGTCGACCAGCGCCCCCATCACCGTGGTGGGCGCCAGCGGGTCGGCCGGCTGCCA
>DAORUD010000070.1:0-13087 GCA_035433005.1 Arenimonas sp.
GCGCTTCATTGACGTAGGTGGTGCCGTAGCTGGCGGTGTCCAGGCCGTCGTTCTCGCTCTGGGGCCAGAACAGGAAGCCGCTGTCGGGAAACACGTGGCCCTCCGGCACCAGGCACGCGTCGTGCACGCTGAAGCACAGCACGCCATCGGGTGCCAGGCCGTCCACCAGCCGCGCCAGCCACGCGTCGAACAGCGCCGCCGGCAGGTGCGAGAATAGCGACGCCACCCAGATGAACTGGAACGTGCGCCCCGGTTGGAACCGTTCCGGCGCGCCGGGCGAGGCGTGGCCCTTCACGCCGAAGCGCTCGCACACGAAGTCCAGCGCCTCGGGCTGCACTTCGGCGGCGTGCAGGTTCGCCCGCGGCAGGCCCAGCGACAGGAAACGCAGCAGCCGGCCGTAGCCACACGCGAAATCCAGCACCGACACCTGGTCGCTGCGGCCGGGGAACAGCGCGCGCAGCACCTGCTGCGCCGCATCGTGCTGCTGCAGCGCCACGTTGAAGTACTGGGCGAAGGACGCGTTGGCGTCGCGATGGTGCCTGAGCGAATGCAGCAGCATCTGGTCGCCGGCGTGGATGCTGGCGTCGAAGCGCGCCGCGTCGGCGGCCGTGCCCAGGTGTGCGCCGTGCCGCCACACCACCTGGCGGAAGTACGGGTCGTCGCACAGCCAACGCGCCTGCATCAGCAGGCTCGCGTCCGACACGCTGTTGGCGGGATCCATCCCTGGCGTCTCCTGTGTGCGGCGTACTCGTCAGCCGCGGCCGTTGCCCTTGCCTTTGCCTTTGTCCTGCTGGCCCTTGCCCGAGTTGCCCCGGTCCTGCTGGCCCTTGCCCGGGTTGCCGGGGGACTGCGCCGGCTTGCCGCCCGGCGAAGCCTGGCTGCCGCTGGAGCGCTGGGGGCCATGGCCGTGCGCCTTCATGCGCCCGTGACCCTTGTCCACGCGGCCCTTGAGCGCATGGAACTGCGCCGAACCGGGCTTGATGCCCATGCGCTGCGCCAGCGCACCCCAGCCCTGGCCGGGATGGCGGTTGTAGTCGCTGACGATGTCGCGGCAGGGGCGGTCGAGCAGCTGCGCCAGCGCGCAGGCGTAGTAGATGTCGCCGGGGGCCCAGCGCTGGTTCACGAAGAGGTCGCGCACGTAGTCGCGCGGCACGCCGTAGCTGGAGTACATGTCGTCGTAGAAATAGTCCGGGTCGCCCCGGCCGTAGGTGTTGATCTCGCCCAGGCGGGCGTCAATCCACACATCGCCGGTGCGCGGGCTGTAGTTGAGCGAAATCGTCTGCGCCTGGGCGCCGGCCGAACAGACCAGGGCGGCGGCCAGGGCGAGGGGGAGGAAGGACTGCTTCATGGCGGAGCCTCTCTTGCGACACGGTGGCCCTAGTGTGGCCACATCGGATGAATCCGCGCCAACCGCGCGCTGTGCGCGGTGCGGGCGGGGTGGACTACATGCGCTGCAGGCGATGGGCCAGGCCGTCGGCGGTCGGGCGCCCGGGGCCATCGAGCATTTCCAGCGCGCCGTCGGGCTGCAGCGCGAACCAGCGCTGGGCGCCGCTGGTGTCCAGGCGGTAGGCCACGGTGGACTGGCCGTCCAGCACGGCGGTTTCCTCGACCCACGCGCCCTGGCTTTCGAACACTTCGCCGCCGTCGCTGGCCAGGTAGGTTTCCTGCAGCTCGTAGCGGCGGCCCTCGTCGTCGGCAACCAGGCGCAGGCGGGTCTGGATGCCGTCGCAGTCGGCGCAGGGCAGCACGCCCTGCCAGGTGATGTCGAGCGCGGAGTCGGCCGGTGCCGGGTCCGGGGCCTCGGCGGTTGCCGGCGCAGGCGGCGCGGACCCGTCCGGGTCGGCATCGGTATCGCTGCGGCCGCAGCCCGACAGCGGCAGCAGGGCGGCCAGGCACAGGGCAACAAGCCAACGAGTGGGTGACATCGGGGCGCTCCGGCAGGGGCCTCCATCCTAGCCCGTTGCGGCGCCGGCATCAGCCCTGCAGTCCTTGCGCGCACCCGACGCGAAGGCGTCAACCCCGTTTCCGCCGGCCAGGCGTTGGAACCCTTGCCACCCGCGAGGAGACGCCCCATGAACGACCGCACAACCCACCCTTCGGCCTTCCAGGCGATGGACGCCAAGCGCATCGCCGGCAACAGCCTGGCCCTGCTGGTGCACGCCGTGGCGCTGGCGCTGCTGATGCTGCCCGGCACGTGGGAACCGCCCACCCCCGCGCCGCGAAAGGAAACGGTGCTGGTGGAGTACCTGCCGCCCCCGCCCGAGGTGCTGCCCACCACGCCGCCGCCGACCCTGCCCACGGTGCAGCGGCGCCCCGAACCGCGGCCCACCACCATCCCGCAGTCCACCACCGTTCCCGTCACCGACACCGCGCCGGTGATGAACGAAGGCACGGTGTTCGCCGAACCCACCGAAGAAGGCCCGCCGGTGGAAAGCTTCGACGCCGGACCGCCGATGGTCGAAACCCTGGCCTACGACGTGCACCCGGCGCCGCGCTATCCGCGCCAGGCCGTGCGGGCCGGGCTGGAGGGCACGGTGACCCTGCGCGTGCTGGTGGACGAACAGGGCTGGCCCAAGACCGTGGAGATCGAGCACAGCAGCGGCCACCGCGAACTCGACCGCAGCGCGCGCGAACACGTGCTGGCCAAGTGGCGCTTCCATCCCGCCCAGCGCCAGGGCCGCGCGATCAGCGCCTACGCACTGGTGCCGATCGACTTCCGGCTGCCGTGAAGCGGCGCTCACGCCGGTTAGACGGAGGGCGCCCACAATGGGCGCCTTCCCGAACCGGCCGTCGCCATGAACAAGTTCATTCCCCTGATCGTCCTGCTCGCGGCCACCGCCCCCGCCCTGGCGCAGCAGCCCGATGCGCCGCGCTGGACCCTCGGCGCCCTGGTGATCGACCGCGACGCGCCCTACCGCGACCTCGACGAAGGCCTGCTGGCCGTGCCGCTGGTGCGCTTCGAGGGTGAACGTGCGTATCTGCGCGGCCTGCGTGGCGGCGTGCGCCTGGTGGAGTCGCCCGGCTACGAACTGGCCGTGTTCGCCCAGGCCCGCCTGGACGGCTACGACAGCGAGGACTCGCCCACCCTGGCCGGCATGGCCGACCGCCGCGCCTCGCTCGACCTGGGCGTGGCATCCACCTGGACGTCGCAGCGGCGGGGCACGCTGGAACTCTCGGCCGCGGCCGACGCCCTGGACCGCAGCGGCGGCTACGAGCTGGCGGCGACGTGGACGGGCCGTTTCGCCGCGGGCGGCTGGAGCCTCTTCCCGGGCGCGTCGCTGCGCTGGCAGGACGAAAAGATGCTGGATTACTACTACGGCGTGCGCGCCTCGGAAGCCACGCCGACCCGCGCGGCCTACGCCGCCGACAGCGCCGTCACGCCCGAGGTGTCGCTGCTGGCCACCCGCCCGCTGGGCGCGCGCTGGGAGCTGTTCGCGCGCGCCAGCCACGCCTGGCTGCCTTCGGAAGTCACCGACAGCCCGCTGGTGGACCGCAGCGGCAGCACCGGGCTGTTCGTCGGCATCGGCTACGCGCTGGACTGATACCGATCCGGAGCGGTCAGATCAGGCTGGGCTGCACCGGCTCGGGCTCGTCCAGCGGCGGCAGGGCGGTGTCGGCCACCACGCGGTCGCGGCCGGTGGCCTTGGCGGCGTAAAGGGCACGATCGGCGCGGGCCACCAGCGCTTCCTCTTCGTCGCTGGCGTGGCCCTGGGCCACGCCGATGCTCACCGTC
Source organism: Arenimonas sp. (assembly GCA_035433005.1). GTDB lineage: Bacteria > Pseudomonadota > Gammaproteobacteria > Xanthomonadales > Xanthomonadaceae > Arenimonas. The sequence continues at coordinate 3,734 of DAORUD010000070.1, forward strand.
AGCGCCTGGTGCGGCCAGTCGGCGACGTGGAAATCGCGCCGGATGCGTTCGGCCACCAGCACCGCGCGTACGCCGTCGATGCCCGGCAGCAGCACCGCAAACTCTTCGCCGCCGTAACGCGCGGCCACGTCGCCCGGGCGCAGCGCCGATTTGAGCAGGTGGCCCACCAGGCGCAGCGCCTGGTCGCCGGCCACGTGACCGTGCGCATCGTTGAAGGCCTTGAATCGGTCCAGGTCGAGCATCAGCAGCGAGAACACCGCGTCTTCCTCGCGCCGGCGGCGCAGCAGGCCCTGGATGGCGGTCTGGAAGGCGCGGCGGTTGGCCAGCTGGGTCAGCGGATCGGTGTTGGCGTCTTCGCGCAGGTGGCTGGTGATGCGCTGCTCGCGCTCCACGCGGTCCAGCAGCACGCTGACCGTCCAGATGATCCAGGCCACCAGGCCGCCCGACGTCACCGCCAGCAGCGTGATGGTGGAGTCGGGGGACAGCACGCCGCGCTCCTGCAGGGCCTGGGCGAAATAGCTCAGCATCGTCGGCACCAGCACCGACGGCAGCAGCGCGCGCCGCGCCAGCGCACCGCCGAAGCTGCGCGCGGCCAGCACGCGCATGATGCCCACGCCGGGCCGCGCGGCCAGCCAGCCCAGCGACAGCAGCAGGAACAGCAGCGCCGAAGGCAGCGCCACCGGGTGGATGAAGCTGCCGCCGCCGTCCATGCCGTGGTAGCCGAAGGCCGACAGCGCGTACAGCGCGATGGCGATCGCGCCCAGGGTCAGCACCTGCGCCCAGACCACCCAGCCCAGGCGGCAGTTGGTGATGCCGGCGCCACCCAGCAACACGAAGGCCACGGCGCTGAGCTGCGACATCCGCCCCGGCGGGCGGCCCAGGAGCAACGCCGCCGGGTCGGCACGCCACAGTGTGTCAATGCCCGCGTCCCAGCTGCTGAGGAACTGCGCCAGCGTCACGCCGCCCAGCACCAGCACGGCCAGCGACAGCAATCCCGACAGCCGCTGCATGGAAAGGCGTGACGACTGGCAGCACACCAGCGCCGCGCCGGTCAGCAGCATGCCCAGCGCCGTGTTCACTTTCATCTCGACGCCGCGCGTGAGAAGGCGCTTGAGGTCGGGGATGTCCCAGGCCCAGCCGACCAGCACCAGCAGCGCCACGCCGATGGCCAGCGCGCCGGCGCCGCGCGAGAACGCCCGGAAGCCGGCGGTCACGCGCGGGTCGGACGATCCTGGCTCGGTCTGCTGCACAGCGCCTCCCTGGCGCCGCCATGGGCGCCCCGTCACGTCCAGACTACCCCTGCGGCGGCGGAAAAGTGGAGACTTCGGTCAAAGTTGCGGCGCGCTCCACGGCAGGCTCAGAGCACTTCGGGGCGGGTGTCGCACACCGTGGCGTCCAGGGCCGACAGCAGGCGGGCGTCGAGTTCGGTGGCGGGCAGTTCGTGCAGGAAGAACCAGCGGCAGGCGGCCAGCTTGCCGGCGTAGAAGTCGGCGTCGGCGGGCGTGGCGGGCGTGGCCCGCGCCGCCACCAGCGCCTGGCCCAGCCAGGACCAGGCCACCGCCAGGTGCCCGACCAGACCCAGGTAGCGCGAGGCGTTGGACAGCGCCAGGCGCACGTCGCCGCGCGCCATCGCGGCGCCCAGCACGCCGGTGGTGCTGGCCACGGATGCGGCGCACTGCGACAGCGCCGCGGCGTACCCGGCCAGCGCCGGCACACCGGCGGCGGCGCGGGCGGTGGCGGCCACGTCGCGCAGCAGCAGCTTGAGCGCCGCACCGCCGTCCATCATCGCCTTGCGGCCCAGCAGGTCCAGGCCCTGGATGCCGTTGGCGCCTTCGTGGATGGGGTTGAGGCGGTTGTCGCGCCAGTACTGCTCCACCGGGTATTCGCGGGTGTAGCCGTAGCCGCCCAGCACCTGGATGGCCAGGTCGTTGGCCTTCAGGCACCACTCGGCCGACCAGGCCTTGATGACGGGCGTGAGCAGTTCCAGCAGCAGGTGCGCTTCGCGGCGGCGCTGCGGGTCGGGGTCCCGGGCCTGCACGTCCACCAGGGTGGCGGCGTGCATGGCCAGGCCCAGCGCGCCTTCGGTGTAGGCCTTCTGCTGCAGCAGCATGCGGCGCACGTCGGCGTGTTCGATCAGGGCCACGGGCGGTGACGACGGGTCTTTCTGGTCGGGGTGGCGGCCCTGCTTTCTTTCCTTTGCGTACTGCAGCGAGTAGCGGTAACCGGCCGTGCCCAGCATGATCGCGCCCAGGCCCACGCCGATGCGCGCCTCGTTCATCATGTGGAACATCTGCGCCAGGCCCTGGTGCGGCTGGCCCACGAGCTCGGCGCGGCAGTCGCCGCGCTCGCCGAACTTCAGGAACGTGTTGACGATGCCGCGCTGGCCCAGCTTGTGGTTCACGCCGGCCAGCTGCACGTCGTTGCGTTCGCCCAGGCTGCCGTCGTCGTTCACGCGGACCTTGGGCACGATGAACAGGCTGATGCCCTTCACGCCCGGCGGTGCGTCCGGCAGGCGGGCCAGCACCAGGTGGATGATGTTTTCGGACAGGTCGTGTTCGCCGCCGCTGATCCACATCTTGGCGCCGCTGAGGCGGTAGCTGCCGTCGGCCGCGGGCTCGGCGCGGGTGCGGATGTCGCCCAGCGACGATCCGGCCTGCGGCTCGCTCAGGCACATCGTGCCCAGGAAGCGGCCCTGCAGGATGGGCGTGCGGTAGCGCGCGCACTGCTGCGGCGTGCCGTGCGCCTGCAGCAGGTTGGCCACGCCGCGCGCCAGCATCGTGTAGCCGGCGGTGGACACGTTGGCGGCCACGAACATCGCATCGCAGGCCAGGCCCACGGTGTAGGGCAGCTGCATGCCGCCCTCGCCGGCGTCGGCCAGCAGGGCGCTGAAGCCGGCGTCGGCGAACGCGTCCAGGGCCCGCTTCACCTGCGGGATGATTTCCACGCGGCCGTCCACGAAGCGCGGCTCGTGTTCGTCGCTGGCGCGGTTGTGGCCGGCGAAGGTGGCGTCGGCCAGGTCCTGGGCGGCGTCGAGCACGGCGTCGAAGGTTTCGCGCGAGTGCTCGGCGAAGCGGGGGTAGCGGCACAGCGCGCCGGCGTCGTGCACTTCGTGCAGCAGGAAGTCGAGGTTGCGGCGGTCCACGGGGCGGCTGTCGGTCATGGCGGGGCGTGCAGGCAGGGACGCGCCAAGGGTAGCAAGGCCGCGCGGCCGCGGCTTCAGTCGCGCCCGGTGATGCGCGCCTGCGCGCGCGACTGCAGCGCCACCAGCGCCTTGGGGATGCTGGCCGCGGCGTCCACGCGGATCACGTGGCGGTCGTGTTCGGGCTGCAGGCTGTTGTCGAGTTCGTGCGCCCAGGTGACGTGGTAGGGCACGTGGATGCCCCAGCCGCCCAGGCGCACCACCGGCTCGATGTCCGAACGCAGGGAATTGCCCACCATCGCGAACGCTTCGGGTTCGACGCCGAACTCCGCCAGCAGGCGCGTATACGAACGCGCGTCTTTCTCCGACACGATCTCGATGCGGCGGAACAGGTCGGCCAGCCCCGACGCCGCCACCTTCGCCTCCTGGTGGAACAGGTCGCCCTTGGTCACCAGCACCACCGGGTAGTGGTGGGCGATGGCCACCACGGCGTCGCGGATGCCCGGCAGCAGCTCCACCGGATGCGCCATCACTTCCTTGCCCAGGCCAACGATGCGGTGCAGGTCGTCGGCGCCGATGCGGCCCTGGGTGATCGCGAACGCGGCCTCGATCATGGACAGCGTCATGCCCTTGGCGCCGTAGCCGAACAGCCTGATGTTCGCGCGCTCGGTCTCGAGCAGGCGCTCGTGCAGGCGCGCATCGGCCAGGTCCACGTAGCGGCCGACGATGGCCTCGAATTCCGCGTGCGCCGACTGGTAGTAACCCTCGCTGTGCCAGAGGGTGTCGTCACCGTCGAAGCCGATGAGCTGGATCATGGGGGCGTTGCGTCTTGCCGGGGGTGTCCCAAGGGTACTACCGCCGCGTGAAGACCGCGCCTGCCGGGTGCGTCGCCACGGATGCGGATGGGCGGGCCCGATGCGGCATCATGGCGCCCTGCTTTCCGGAAACCACCATGACCAGCGAAGAGAACACCCCGCCCGCCCCCGCCCTGCTCACTCCGGTGGAAGCCCGCATCCTGGGCAGCCTGGTGGAAAAGGAAGCCACCACGCCCGAGGCCTACCCGCTCACGGCCAACGCGGTGGTGCTGGCCTGCAACCAGAAATCCAACCGCGACCCGATGCTGGAGCTCGAGCCGGGCGAGGTGGGCCATGCGCTGCGCGAACTGGAGGCCCGCGGCCTGGTGCGTTCGGTGCACGGCGCCCGCGCCCAGCGCTACGAACACCGCTTCGCCAGCGGCTATTCGCTCACCCTGCCGCAGCAGGCGGTGCTGAGCGTGATGCTGCTGCGCGGCCCGCAGACCGTGGCCGAACTGCTGACCCGCTGCGAACGCCTGGCCACCCTGCGCGACCAGGACGACGTGCGCCAGCTGCTGGAGCGCCTGGCGCAGCGCGGCCTGGCCGTGAACCTGGGGCGCGCGTCGGGCCAGCGCGAAGACCGCTACATGCACCTGCTGGGCGGCCCGGTGTCGGCCGGGCAGTTCGTTTCGGCCAGCCTGCCCGCGGCCGGGCGCAGCGCCGGGCTGGAGGCCCGCGTGGAGGCGCTGGAGCGTGAACTGGCCGAACTGCGCGCCCGGCTGGACGCGCTGGCGGGCTGAGCCGCCGCGGCCTACTCGACCGGCGGCTCGTCGGCGGTGCCGATCACGGCCAGGCCGCCGCGCAGGCGGTACACCGCCGAGTGCGGCCGGCCGAACACCTTCTGGCTGGCCTCTTCCAGCGTGGCGCCGGCGTCCGCCGACAGCCAGTAGCGGCCGCAGTCATCGCCGGTCGCACGCGCGCGCGCCAGCTGGTGCGCGCCCAACCGCTGCCCGGTGATGCGCTGCGGCGCCTCGCCGCTGGCGAACACGCCCACCAGTTCGGTTTCGGGCGAGGCCCGCACCAGCCACACCGTGGCGTCGGGCGCGGTGAGCAGCAGGGCCACCTGGCCGGGCACCACCACTTCGACGCGGCGGATGGACTCGCGGCCGTGCTCGGCGTCGGGCACCGACTGGCCCCCGTCCACCACGATCACCTTGCCGGGCACCGGCAGTGCGAGGCCGGGGAACTGACAGCGGCTCCAGTCGATGCCCACCGGCGCCACCGGCACCGGAGGCGCCGCGCTGGCGGGCGCCTCGGGCGGAGCGGTGCCGCCGCAGCCCGCGGCCAGGGCCAGTGAAGACAGGAGCAGGCAGAGACGGTGCGCGCGGGGCATGGACGGTTTCCGGGGGGCTTCGGGGCGAAGCATACCGGAGCCGCCCGCGCCGCCGGCGTCAGGGATGTTCGGCTTCCACGTGCACGCGCTCGCGGCGCAGCAGGTACAGGCCGCTGGCGACGATGATGCCGGCGCCCACGAAGGTCATGCCGTCGGGCAGCAGCTGCCACACCAGCCAGTCCAGGCCCAGGGCCCAGGCCAGCGCGCTGTATTCGAACGGCGCCACCACCGACGCCTGGCCGTGGCGGAAAGCTTCGGTGATGGCCACCTGGCCCAGGAAGCCGCTCAGGCCCACGGCCACGATCACCCAGCCGTCGGCGCCCTGCAGCGGCACCCACGACGGCCAGGCCAGCGCGGCGGCGCCGGCACCCGTCATCAGCAGCATCCAGAACACCATGCTTTGCGAGCTGTCGGTGCGATGCAGCACGCGCACCATGATGGCCGACAGCGCGTAGCCGGTGGCGGCCAGCAGCACGGCCAGCCCCGCCCAGCTGAGCATGCCCTCGCCCGTGGGCCGCAGCACCACCAGCACGCCCAGCAGGCCCACCGCGATGGCGGTCCAGCGCCGCGGGCCCACCTTTTCGCCCAGCAGCGGCACCGACAGCGCGGTGATCAGCAGCGGCGCCACGAAGAACAGCGCGTAGGCACCGGTCATCGGCATGCGCTTTAGCGCGTAGGCGAACGCCGACAGCATCAGGATGGACAGCGCGCCGCGCAGCAGGTGCAGCGGCCAGCGCACCTTCCACAGCGTGCCCACCGTGCCGCTGGCCGCCACCCACAGCAGCACCAGCGGCAGCGACGACAGCCCGCGGATGGCCGCCACCTGCATGGCCGGGTAGTGGCCGGACAGGTGCTTGAGCCCGCCGTCCATCAGCGAGAACAGGCCCACGGCCACCAGCATCGCGACGATGCCGCGCAGGTTGTTGTTCGGTTCCATGCCGACATTGTCGCCCGCGGCTGCGGCGCACGCACGCACGCGGCGCTTATTGGCGCGCGCAGGCCCGGGCGACCCTGGCGTCAAGGTCCGAACGCTGGCGGAAGCTGAGCCGGTTCCAGAGCCGGTCGCGGGTGAGGTCGGCGGCCCGGCGCACCGAAGCGCAGCGCGACGCCGACGGGTCGGCCGCTTGGCGCGCCACGCTGCGCCGCACCGGCGCGCCCTGGGGTCGCGCGGGCGGCGGCGCGGCGCGGGGTGCGGCGGGCACCGCCACGGGAGCGGCTGGCGGCGGCGCCGCGCGGGTCCAGGCGGTGCGCTGCCCCGGGGCGCAGGGCAGCGACTGGTAGCTGGCCACGCCGTCGGCGCCCAGGCATTTGTGCAGGGACGCCGCCGGCATCGGCAGCAGCGAAAGCAGCAGGATGATCACGTGCATGGCAGGCCCTCGTGGGAGCCCTCATTGCACGATACCGGCGGCGCGCGGGCCGTCGGCGGAACGCGCGCGGACGGTGAAGCCTTCGACGCGCGCTGGCGTCAGCCGCCGCCTAGGGCTGGCTGCCGTCGCCGCCCAGCAGGTCCGGGTCGCGGCACTGCTCGATCACCCAGCGCTGCAGGCGCTCGCGCTGCAGCTGGGTCAGCTCCAGCCACGCCAGCTGCCGGGCCAGGTCGTTGAAGTCGTGCGCCTTGGTGCATTCGCTCTTGCGCGGCGGCGGCGTCACCGCTTCGGCCACCGCTTCGCGCAGGCGCTTGTCCTCGTCGATGCGCGCCTGCGCCGCCATCCGGCGCTCCTGGGCCAGGCGCGCGGCCTCGGCGACGCGCGCGGCCTCGGCTTCGGCCAGCGCGGCGCGGGCCGCCAGTTCCTCCGGCGACGGCGCCGGGTCGGGCGTGGCTTCGCGCTTCCACACCTGGGTGCTGCCCTTGGGGCAGGGCTCGGACTGGATGCTCACCGCGCCCTTGGCGTCGGTGCATTTGTACAGCGCTTCGGCCGCCGCCAGCGGCGACGCCAGCAGCAGTGCGGCCAGCAGGATGGGTCGGCAGGTCATGGCGTGCTCGCAGGCAAAGGCGCAGGCAGGCAGTCTGCCTGCGCCCTGGTGCGAATGCCATTTACTGCGGCGGGGCGGCCGGGGCGGTCGGAGCGACCGGCGCCTCGGGCGCCTCGGGCGCGGCACCCTTCAGATGCTGGTCCAGGAAGCCCAGGATCTTGCCCCAGCCTTCGATCTGGTTCTTCTTCTTGCTGAAGCCGTGGCCTTCGTCGGCGAACAGCACGTACTCCACCGGCACGCCGTTCTTCTTCACCGCCGCCACGATCTCGTCGGATTCGGGCTGGATGACGCGCGGGTCGTTGGCGCCCTGCAGCACCATCAGCGGCACGTTGATCTTGTCGGCGTGGAACAGCGGCGAGGTTTCGATCAGGAAATCGCGCTGCGTTTCCGGGTTGCCGATTTCCTGGTACAGCGCCTGGCGGAAGCTTTCCCAGTACGGCGGGATGGACTCGAGCGTGCGCAGCCAGTTCGAGACGCCGAAGATGTTCACGCCCACCTTGAACTCACCCGGCTTGAACGCCAGCGCAGCCAGCGTCATGTAGCCGCCGTAGCTGCCGCCGATGATGCCGATCCTGTCGTCGTCCACGTAGTCCAGCGACTGCAGGTACTTCTTGGCCTCGATGGTGTCCCACAGCGGCTCGCGGCCGTGCTTGCCGTCGTCGGCGGCGAAGAAGGTCTTGCCGTAGCCCGAGCTGCCGCGGTTGTTGATGCCCAGCACCACGTAGCCGTGGTTCACCAGGTACTGGATGGTGGCCGAGTGCGCGCGGGTGGTCTGGCCGCCCGGGCCGCCGTGCACCCACACCAGCGCCGGCGCCCTGGCGTCGGCCGTGGCCTGGTGCGGCTTCCAGAGGATGTTGGGGATGTCCATGCCGTCGAAGCTCTTGAAGCGCACCACGCTCGAATCCACCAGGTCGGCCGGATCAATGGCCGGGTTGAGCGAGGTGGTGAGCTGCTTCGGTTCGCCGCCGATGTCCAGCACGTACAGGTCGTTGGGCTGGCGGTCGCCGTTGAGGTAGAAGGCCAGGCGCTGTTCCGAATCGGCGATGCGCAGGCCGCGGATCTCGCCGGCCGGCAGCGCGGGCAGCGGCTGCTCGGCGCCGGTGGCGGCGTCGTACAGCTTCACGCTGGTGCTGCCGTCCACGTTGGTGGCCACGGCCAGGTACTTGCCGCCCTTGGAGAAGTAGGCGGCCACGATGTCCCAGTCGGCGCTGCGCACCGGTTCGTGTTCCCAGCTGCCCAGCTTCACGCGGCGCAGCTGCGCGAACTCGCCCTGGTCGTTGGCGGTGTAGTACAGCCACTGGCCGTCGGGGCTGAAGTCCTGGGCGTTGAACTGGGCCTGGCCTTCGTGCGCCGACACCTTGGTGGCCTTGCCGGTGGCCAGTTCCACCACGTGCAGGTCGCTGTCGTTGGTGGTGTTGGACTGGCCCAGGGCCAGCCACTTGCCGTCCAGCGAGACGGCGCTGGGCTCCAGGCCGTCCTTGTTCTCGTAGACGCGGGTGCGTTCGTAGGTGGTGGCGTCGTAGCGGTAGACGTCGAAGAACTTCGGGTCGCGCTCGTTGCTGATCACGTGGAAGGCGCTGCCGTCGGCGGTGAAGCCCAGGAAGTCGGCCTTGAGGTTTTCGCCCGGCGTGAGGTCTTTTTCGGTGCCGTCGGCCTGCACCACGTACAGGTGGTTGAGTTCGTTGCCGCCCTGGTCGCGGGTGATCAGCACGCGGTCGTCGGCGGGGAAATAGGCCACGGCGTAGTTGTTGTCGGTGGTGGACGCGGTGACCGACGTCCAGTCGCCGCCGGCCACGGGCATCGAGTAGACGTTCCAGATGCCGGACTTGTTGGACGAGAACAGCAGGCGCGACTCGTCGGCGCTGAAGGAAGCGCCGTTGACGCCGGTGGATTCGATGAACTCCTCGATGGCGTACTGCCGGGACGGGCGCGCGACGGCGGCGTCGGTGGCCGGCGTGGCGGCAGTGCCGGACTCGGCCGTGGCCTCCGGGGCAGGGGCCGGCTTGCAGGCGGCCAGCGACAGCGACAGCGACAGCGCAACGGCGAGCGTCAGG
>DAORUD010000071.1:0-13004 GCA_035433005.1 Arenimonas sp.
GAAATGATCGTTTGGCCACGGATTTACACGGATGAACGCGGATAGGAACAACGGCGTTTGATTTTCTATCCGCGTTTATCCGCGTAAATCCGCGGCAAAAACTACATGTCGTGTTTCTTGACGTCGATGCCGCGGGCCACGTACTGCTTCCAGCGCTCGCGCAGCGGGCCGCGCGCGGAGTCGTCCGCCGGCACCACTTCCAGTACGCGCTCGAAGCCGTCGGGCACCGCCGCCTCGCGCAGGTTGAGCACCAGCGGGCGCAGGCCGGCGTCGTGTTCGGGGGCGGCCAGCAGCACCGGCACTTCCTCCTCGTCCTCGTCGGCGCCGACGATCTGGTGGGCCACGTAGGCGTCCGGGTCGAACGACCACAGCAGGTCGTCGAGCTGTTCGGCCTGCGCCATGGACTCGCAAAGCACCAGCATCGGCAGGCCGGCGTCGCTGGCCTTGCGGGCCAGCTCGCACACCAGCAGCAGCGGCTGCTCGCGGAAGCGCGGCTTGCCGATCAGGTAGAAATCGGCGCGGGCCATCTCAACCGGCCTGGTCGATCAGCCACTGCGTGAGCAGGCCGACGGGGCGGCCCGAGGCCATGCCCTTGCGGCCGTCGCCGTTGGCCACGCCGGCGATGTCCAGGTGGGCCCAGCGCTGGCCTTCGGTGAAGCGCGCCAGGAAGCAGCCGGCGGTGATGGCGCCGGCGTTCTTGCCGCCGATGTTGTACACGTCGGCGAAGGCCGACTCGAGCTGGGTCTGGTATTCGTCCCACAGCGGCAGGCGCCAGGCGCGGTCGAACACCGATTCGCCGGCGTCCAGCAGCTCCGAGGCCAGGTCGTCGTGCTTGCTCATCAGGCCCGCGGCGAACTTGCCCAGGGCCACCACGCAGGCGCCGGTGAGCGTGGCCACGTCCACGGTGGCCTGCGGCTCGAAGCGCTGCACGTAGGTCAGCGCGTCGCACAGGATCAGGCGGCCCTCGGCGTCGGTGTTGCCCACTTCGATGGTCTTGCCCGACATGGCCGTGAGCACGTCGCTGGGGCGGTAGGCGTCGGCGTCGGGCATGTTCTCCACCGCCGGCACCACCATGACCAGGTTGATGGGCAGCTGCATCTTCGCCACCGCGGCGAAGGTGCCGATGACGGTGGCGGCGCCGCACATGTCGAACTTCATTTCCTCGATGCCGCCCTGCACCTTGAGGTTGATGCCGCCGGTGTCGAAGGTGATGCCCTTGCCCACCAGCGCGTGCGGCTTGGCCGCGCCCGCGCCGGTGTACCTGAGCACGATGAGCTTGGGCGGGTTGGCCGAACCGCGGGCCACGGCCAGCAGCGAGCCCATGCCCAGCTTCTCCATGTCCGCGCGCTCGAGCACGTCCACGCTCACGTTGGCGTGTTCGGCGGCGATGGTGCGGGCGGTGTCGGCCAGGTAGGCGGGGTTGCAGATGTTGGGCGGCAGGTTGCCCAGTTCGCGCGCCAGTTCGACGCCGGCGGCAATGGCCACGCCGCGCTCGAAATGCACGGCCGTGCCGTCGCCGGACGGCAGCAGCAGGGTCTTGAGGCCGGCTTCGGCGGTCTTGCGGCTGCGGGTGGCGGTGTAGCTGTACGCCGCGTGGTCGGCGGCGATGGCGGCCTGGCGCAGGTTCCAGCCGGCGTCGCGGCCCGGCACGGGCAGCTCCACCAGGGTGAGCAGGGCGCTGGCGGACGGGCCGGCCTTGAGTGCGCGCACGGCGTCGGCCACGGCCTTGAGGTACTGCGGCACCGCGAACTTGGCGGCGTCGCCCAGGCCCACGGCGAGCACGCGCGGCGCCTTCACGCCCGTGAGGTCGGGCAGCAGGCTGGTGCGGCCGGTCTTGCCCGACACGTCGCCGCGCGCCACCAGCGCCGCCAGCCTGCCGCCGCTGGCCTGGTCGATGGCCTGGCCGGAGGGCGAAAGGCTGCCGTCGCCGAAGACGCCGACGACGATGCAATCGGTGTCCGTGACGGCGGGCGCGAGGGGGTTCAGGCGAAATTCGAGGGCCATGGTCTTTGATTCCGTACAATTGGGGGAGTCGGGAGCCGGGCGCCCATTGGGAGCGACGTTCCGTGACGACCCTGCGATTCTACCAAGGCACGGGCTGGCAAGGCCGGCCCCTGATGTCTCCCCCGGCAAAGGCCACCCGTCCCGGATGCTGTTGATCGAACGCCACCTGCTGCGCCAGTTCGCCCTCAGCGTGGCCGCCGTGGCCGCGGTGCTGCTGCTGGTGGGGCTGGGCGGGCTGCTGGTGGACCTGATGTCGGAGATCGCCCGCGGCAAGGTGCCGGCGGGCCTGCTGCTGTCCCAGCTGGGCCTGCGCTCGGTGCAGGTGCTGCCGCTGCTGCTGCCGCTGGCGCTGTTCATCGGGCTGCTGCTGGCGGTGGGCAAGCTCTACGGCGACAGCGAGATGGCGGTGCTGTCGTCGGTGGGCCTGGGCCCGCAGCAGCTGTGGCGCCCGCTGGCGCTGGTGACGGTGCCGGTGGCGGCGGTGATCGCGCTGTCTTCGCTGTGGCTGGCGCCCAGCGGCGCGCGGGTGGCGAGCGAAATGGTGGAGAACGCCAAGCGTTCCTTCCTGGTGGCCGGGCTCGAGGCCGGCCGCTTCATCGAACTGCCGGGCCGCGCCGGCGTGCTGTACGTGGGCGAGCTGAGCACCGACGGCACGCGCTTCCGGCAGATGTTCGTGCAGTCCGAGCGCGACGGCCGGCTGGACGTGATCACGGCCAGCGAGGGCGAACTGCTGGTGGAAGGCGAAACCGGCCGCTTCCTGCGCCTGCGCGACGGCTTCCGGGTGGAGGGAACGCTCGATTCGAAGGACTTCCGGCTGATGCGCTTCGGCGAGAACGAGCTGCGCGTGCCCGACGTCGCGCCCGACGCCGGCGACGACGAACTCGAGGGCCGCTCCACCCTGCAGCTGCTGGCCCGCACCGACGCCGGTGCGCGCGCCGAGCTGCACTGGCGCATCGCCACCCCGCTGCTGGCGCTGGCGCTGGGCTTCCTGGCGCTGCCCCTGGGCCGCGGCGAACCGCGCCAGGCGCGCTACGGCCGCATCCTGGCGGCCCTGCTCATCTACGTGAACGCGATGGTGCTGCTGGTGCTGGGCAAGGGCTGGCTGGCCACGTCGGTGCTGCCGGCCTGGGCCGGGCTGTGGTGGCTGCTGCTGCCGATGGCGGGGCTGGCCTGGTGGCTGTTCCGCATTGACGGCCGCCTGCGCGCGCCCCGGCCGGTGCTGCCGTGAACCTGCGGCCGCGCATCGTCGACCTGTACCTGGCGCGCACCGTGCTGGTCAGCACGCTGGGCGCCTGGGCGGTGCTGGTGGGCTTCGACGTGCTGTCGGCCTTCGTCAACGAGCTCGACGAAATCGGCATCGGCGGCTACACGCTCAGCCACGCGGTGCTGTTCATGGCCTATACGGTGCCGCGGCGCATGTACGAAGTGTTCCCCACCGTGGCCCTGATCGGCAGCGTGCTGGGCCTGGGCGGGCTGGCGGCGCGCTCGGAGCTGACGGCCATGCGCGCGGTGGGCATGTCACGGCTGCGCATCGGCCTGGGCGCCCTGCTGTCGGTGATGACGCTGACGGTGCTGATGGTGCTGAACGCCGAAACCGTGGCGCCGTTCGGCGAACAGAGCGCGCAGTCGGTGGTCACCCAGGCCAAGACCGGCGACGTGGTGGTGGCGCGCGTGTCGGGCCTGTGGGTGCGCGAGGGCGACGTGTTCCTCAACGCCCGCGACGGCGCCAACCGCCGCACCGACGGCGTGGAGTGGACCGAACTGCGCGGCGTGCGGCTGTTCGAGTTCGACGGCCAGGGCAAGCTGCTGTCCATGGCCGAAGCCAAGACCGCCGAACACCGCGGCGACCAGTGGCTGCTGCGAGACGTGAAGCGCTCCACCTTCGGCGAACGCTCGGTCACCACCCAGGTGCTGGCCGAGGAAGCCTGGAAGAGCGACCTGGACGACCGCGCCCTGGCGGCCGCGGCGTCGCGCCCGCGCTACCTCAGCGCGCAGGAGCTGGGCCGCAACATCGCCTACATGCAGCGCAACGGCCTGGACGCCAAGGCATTCGAGAACGCCTACTGGGCGCGCTGGTTCTACCCGGTGAACGTGCTGGTGCTGTGCCTGGCCGGGCTGCCGTTCGCGTTCGGGTCGCTGCGCTCGGGCGGGTTCGGCAAGCGGCTGTTCGTCGCCATCGTCATCGGCGTGGCCTACCTGCTGGCCCAGCGCCTGGTGGTGAGCCTGTCGGACGTGTACCGGTTCGACGCGCGCGTGGCCTACCTGCTGCCGCCCATGATGCTGCTGGGCCTGAGCTGGGGCGTGCTGGCGCGGCGCGACTAGCGCTCAGCGCGGCGGCAGGCGCACCAGCACGGTGCCGCTGGCCAGGTCGTGCCAGGTGCGGCGTTCGCGGTCCACCAGCGACCACGCGAAGCCCAGGCCGGCCAAGGCCAGCGACAGGGTCGCCACCGCATAGCGCACCCACAGCGCGCGCGCGCCGGCGACGCGGCCGTCGGTGCCCAGCACCTTCAGCCGCCACGGGCGCATGCCCAGGGTCTGGCCGATGCCCTTCCACGACATCACGGCGTACAGGCCGCTGGTGCCCCAGCACAGACCCCACAGCGCCATCTGCCCGAGGCTCCAGGGCGCGAACGGCGCATGCCCCGGCACCACCGCCAGCGCCACGCCGCTGACTGCGAACCAGATAGCGATGTTGGGCATGGCGTCGTAAACCAGGGCCAGCAGGCGCCAGCCCAGGTGGGCGGGCAGGGCGGTGGGAAGCGGCAGCGGCGAGGTCTCATCCATGCCCGCATGATAGCGGCGGCGGTGTGCGGCCAGCACGGTGCCGGTGGCTGCCCGCGGATGCGGCTGCGTGCGGGGCCTTGGTCTAAGCTTCACGGCATGACTCCCTCGCTTCCCGCCGATCGTCGCGCCGCGGCCCAAGCACTGCCGCCCGCGTCGCCGCAGGACCTTCGTTCCATCACGGCGTTCCTGGACCGGGCCTGGGCCGAATCGGGCCTGTCGCCGCTGACGCTGCAGAGCTATCGCCGCGACCTGGAGGGGCTGTCGCGCTGGCTCGCCACGCGCGGCCGCGACCTGTCGGGCGTGGACCGGCAGGTGCTGTACGACTACCTCGCCCAGCGCACCGCGGCCGGCTACGCGGCGCGCAGCAATGCGCGGCTGCTGTCGGCGCTGCGGGCGTACTTCGCGCAGCAGGTGCGCCAGGGCGCGCGCGAAACCGACCCCACGGCCCTGCTCGACCCGCCGAAGCTGGGCCGTTCGCTGCCCAAGGCGCTGTCGGAAAGCGACGTGGAGGCGCTGATCAATGCGCCTGCGGTGGACACCGCCACCGGCCTGCGCGACCGCGCGATGGTGGAGCTGATGTACGCCACCGGCCTGCGCGTGAGCGAGCTGGTGAACCTGCCCGCCACGGCGCTGAACCTTCGCCAGGGCGTGGTGCGCGTGATGGGCAAGGGCAGCAAGGAGCGGCTGGTGCCGCTGGGCGAAGAGGCCCAGCACTGGATCGAAACCTACCTGGCCCGGGCCCGGCCGGCGCTGGCGGGCGGCCGCGCCGCAGCGCCGCTGTTCCTGGGCCGGGCCGGAGCGCCGCTCAGCCGCCAGCAGTTCTGGAACGTGGTGAAGCGGCTGGCCGTGGTGGCCGGCATCGACCCGGCGCGGGTCAGTCCGCACGGCCTGCGGCACAGCTTCGCCACCCACCTGCTCAACCACGGCGCCGACCTGCGGGCGCTGCAGATGCTGCTGGGCCACAGCTCCCTGTCCACCACGCAGATCTACACGCTGGTGGCGCGCGAGGGCCTCAAGCGCCTGCACCAGCAGCACCATCCGCGGGCCTGACCGCGCCCGGCCGTGCCACAATCGCCGGAACTTTCCGCGCCCCTCCCGGGTCGGAACCGCACCCGAACCGAGGACGCCCCGATGATCCGCCACTGCCTGACCGTGCTCGCCCTGGTGGCCAGCCTTTCCGCCTGCGCCGCCGAGCCGCCGGCCAAGCCCGCCGCCGCGAAGGCCGCTGCCCCCGCCGCGCCCGCGGGCGACGCCGCGCTGCGCGCCGCCATGAAGGAAGTGGCGCCCGACGCCGAAATCACCCACATCAGCGACTCGCCCATCCCCGGTTACAAGGAAGTGGCGCTGGGCGCGCGCATCGTCTACCTGTCCAACGACGGCAAGCGCCTGATCCAGGGCGCGCTGTTCGACATCCCCACCCGCGAAAACCTCACCCAGGTCAGCGAAGCCGTGCTGCGCAAGGGCCTGCTGGACTCGGTCGGCCCCGATCGCCGCATCATTTTCCCGGCCGCCGAGCCGCGCCACACGGTCACCGTGTTCACCGACATTGACTGCGGCTACTGCCGCAAGCTGCACGAGCAGATCGCGGTCTACAACCGCCTGGGCATCACCATCGAGTACCTGTTCTACCCGCGCTCGGGCCTGCGCAGCGAATCCTTCGACAAGGCCGTGGCCGTCTGGTGCGCCCCCGACCGCCTGGTGGCCATGACCGCCGCCAAGGCCGGCAAGGCGCTGCCCGCGGGCAACTGCACCAACCCGGTCACCCAGGACTACGACCTGGGCCGCCGCATCGGCCTGGAGGGCACCCCGGCCATCTACGCGGCCAACGGCGAACAGCTGGGCGGCTACGTGGAACCGGCCGCCATGCTGGCCCGCCTGGACGAAATCGCGGCCAAGCCGGCCCGCTGAGCCCCCCGTCCGGCCGCAGGCCGGGCCTTTGGGCCCGGCCTTCGTCTACAATGGGTCGCACGTTTCCCACGGAATTGTGCGGACATGATCGTCCTTGAGGGCCTGCCGGCCCTGTCGCCCTTCCGGCGCGACCGTTTACAGAACCGCCTGCAGCTGATCGTCCCCGGCCTTCGGGTCACGGGCGCCTGGCATGTCTACTTCGTCCAGCCCGAGGCCGGCGCCTCGCCCGACCTGACGGTGCTGGGCCGGATCCTCGAAGGCTGCACCGGCCGGGACGAGCCCGCCGCGGGCGCCGCCTCGCGCTTCGTGGTGCCGCGCCTGGGCACGCTGTCGCCCTGGGCCACCAAGGCCACCGAGATCCTGCGCGGCGCCGGCCTGGCCGTGCAGCGCGCCGAACGCGGCCTGCGCCTGGACCTGGACGGCCTGCCGCCCGCCGGCGACCCGCGCTGGCCGCGCCTGGCGCGCGCCCTGCACGACCCGATGACGCAGTCGCTGCTCGACACCCGCGAAGACGCCGCGCGCCTGTTCGCGCGGCTGGCCCCGGGCCCGGTGGAGCGCATCGCGCTGGCCACGCTGCCCGAAGCGAACGTGCGCCTGGGCCTGGCCCTGTCGGAAGACGAAATCGAATACCTGCAGCAGCGCTACGCCGAACTGGGCCGCGACCCGTCCGACGCCGAACTGATGATGTTCGCGCAGGCCAACTCCGAGCACTGCCGCCACAAGATCTTCAACGCCGACTGGACCATCGACGGGGAGCCGCAGCCGCTGTCCCTGTTCAAGATGATCAAGAACACCCACGCGCAGTCGCCCCAGCTCACGCTGACGGCGTACAAGGACAACGCGGCGGTGGTCGAAGGCCACCCGGGCGCGCGCTTCCGCGCCGACGCCGGCAGCGGCGAATACGGCCACAGCGCGCCGGTGGACTCCGCGTTCTGCATCAAGGTGGAAACCCACAACCACCCCACCGCCATCTCGCCCTTCCCGGGCGCGGCCACCGGTTCGGGCGGCGAAATCCGCGACGAAGGCGCCACGGGGCGCGGCGGCAAGCCCAAGGCCGGCCTCACCGGCTTCTCGGTGTCGCACCTGCGCATCCCGTCGCTGCCGCGCGACTGGGAAGCCGACCGTCCGCTCAACCCGCGCATGGCCACGGCGCTGGACATCATGACCGACGGCCCGATCGGCGCCGCCGCGTTCAACAACGAGTTCGGCCGCCCGGCGCTTACCGGCTACTTCCGCAGCTTCGAACTGCCCACCGACCAGCCCGGCCTGAGCCGCGCCTACGACAAGCCCATCATGCTGGCCGGCGGCCTGGGCGCGATTGACCGCGGCCAGGTGAAGAAGCTCGACCTGCGCCCCGGCGACCACGTGGTGGTGCTGGGCGGCCCGGCGATGCTGATCGGCCTGGGCGGCGGCGCCGCTTCGTCGGTGGCTTCGGGCCAGAGTTCGGAAGACCTCGATTTCGCCTCGGTGCAGCGCGACAACCCCGAGATGCAGCGCCGCTGCCAGGAAGTGATCGACCGCTGCTTCGCCCAGGGCGAGCGCAACCCCATCCTCACCGCGCACGACGTCGGCGCCGGCGGACTGTCCAACGCCATCCCCGAGCTGCTGCACGACTCCAACGTCGGCGGCGTCATCGAGATGGCGAAGATCCCCAGCGACGACCCCTCGCTGTCGCCGATGCAGCTGTGGTCGAACGAGGCGCAGGAGCGCTACGTGCTGGGCGTGGCCGCCGACCGGCTGGCCGATTTCGAAGCCATCTGCCGGCGCGAGCGCGCGGTGTTCGCCGCCGTCGGCGTGGCCACGGCCGAAGAACGCCTGGTGCTGAAGGCGCCCGATGGCTCGCTGCCGATCGACCTGCCGATGGACGTGCTGTTCGGCAAGTCGCCCAAGATGCACCGCGACACCCAGCGCACGCCCGCCCCGCGCTGGCCGCGCCTGGACACGGCGGCGCTGGGCCTGCGCGACGCCGGCCTGCGCGTGCTGTCGCACCCCACCGTGGCGGCCAAGAACTTCCTGGTCACCATTGGCGACCGCAGCGTGGGCGGCCTGTGCTCGCGCGACCAGATGGTCGGCCCGTGGCAGCTGCCGCTGGCCGACGTGGCGGTCACGCTCACCGACTTCAACGGCGTGGCCGGCGAAGCCATGGCCCTGGGCGAGCGCACGCCGCTGGCGCTGATTGACGCCGCGGCGTCGGCGCGCATGGCCGTGGGCGAAGCCATCACCAACCTGGCCGCCGCCGGCGTGGCCTCGCTGTCGGAAGTGAAGCTGTCGGCCAACTGGATGGCCGCCGCGTCGTTCCCGGGCGAAGACGCGCTGCTGTTCGACGCGGTGAAGGCCGTGGGCATGGAGCTGTGCCCGGAGCTGGACATCGCGATTCCGGTGGGCAAGGACTCGCTGTCCATGCAGGCGCAGTGGCAGGCGCCGGAAGGCCCGCAGAAGTCGGTGTCGCCGGTGTCGCTGGTGATCACCGCGTTCGCGCGCGTGGCCGACGCGCGGCAAACGCTGGTGCCCGTGCTCGAGCGCGGCGTGGACTCCGAACTGTGGCTGATCGGCCTGGGCGCCGGCGCGCGCCGCATGGGCGGCTCGATCCTGGCGCAAGTGCACTCGGCCTTCGGCGGCGCCAGCCCCGACCTGGACGAGCCCGGCCGCCTGCGCGATTTCTTCGCGCTGGTGCAGGCCGCGCGCGCCGACGGCCTGCTGCTGGCCTACCACGACCGCTCCGACGGCGGCGCGTTCGCCGCGCTGTGCGAGATGGCCTTCGCCAGCCACTGCGGCCTCGAGCTCAGCCTCGACGGCTGGGGCGACGACCCGTTCACCACGCTGTTCAACGAAGAGCTGGGCGCGGTGGTGCAGATTGCCGCCGAAGACCGCGCGGCCTTCGCCGACCTGGTGAACCGCCACGACCTCACCCACTGCGCGCAGCGCATCGGCAAGCCCACCACGGCGCCGGTGGTGCGCATCAGCGAAGGCCGCGAAACCCTGGCCGAGTGGAGCTGGCAGGAGCTGTTCGAAAGCTGGTGGCAGGTGACCCACGCCATCCAGGCCGGTCGCGACGACCCCGCCGGCGCCGACGCCGAGCGCGCGGCCAGGCTCGACTTCGCCGACCCGGGGCTGGTGCCGCACCTCACGTTCGATCCGGCGCAGGACGTGGCCGCGCCGTGGATCCACACCGGCGTGCGCCCGCGCGTGGCGATCCTGCGCGAGCAGGGCGTCAACGGCCAGGTGGAAATGGCGGCGGCGTTCGACCGCGCCGGCTTCACCGCGGTGGACGTGCACATGTCCGACCTCATCGCCGGCCGCACGTCGCTGGACACGTTCAAGGGCCTGGCCGCCTGCGGCGGCTTCAGCTACGGCGACGTGCTGGGCGCGGGCCGCGGCTGGGCCACGTCCATCCTGGAGCGCCCGGACCTGCGCGAACAGTTCGCCCGCTTCTTCGGGCGCGGCGACAGCTTCAGCCTGGGCGTGTGCAACGGCTGCCAGATGCTGGCCCAGCTCAAGGCCCTGGTGCCCGGCGCTGAACACTGGCCGCGCTTCCTGCGCAACCGCAGCGAACAGTACGAAGCGCGCCTGGCCCAGGTGCAGGTGCAGGACTCGCCGTCCATCCTGCTGCGCGGCATGGCCGGTTCGCGCCTGCCGGTGGTGGTGGCGCACGGCGAAGGCTTCGCCCGCTTCGATGCGCCCGAACACGCCGCGCAGGCCCACGTGGCCCTGCGCTTCGTGGACGCGCAGGGCCGCCCGGTGGAAGCCTACCCGGCCAACCCGAACGGCTCGCCCGATGGCATCACCGGCCTGACCAGCCGCGACGGCCGCGCCACGCTGATGATGCCGCACCCCGAGCGGGTGTTCCGCACGCTGCAGATGAGCTGGCACCCGCGCGAGTGGGGCGAGGACTCGCCCTGGCTGCGCCTGTTCCGCAACGCGCGGGCCTGGGTGGATTGAGATACGCCCCCGCGCAGGCGCGGGGCGGCGGTTGGCCGCCAGGGAGACCGTGGTTCGTGAGGGTGTGAGTCAAACGCAAACCACAGGAGCAGGATCGTGATCAGTCGCCATACGAATCATTTCCACGCTGTCGTCGCCCCCGTGCTGCTGGGCCTGGTTGCCGTCGCGGCGTCGCCGGTCCTGGCCAAGCGGGTCGAGGCGCCGGCCAAGGCCGCCCCGGCGTCGTCGCTCACGACCTCCCAGCGCGCCGCGCTGGCGCGCGACTACGTGCGCAAGTGGGGTCCCTACGTCCAGCAGGTCTACGGCGTGGACGCCCGGGTGTGGGCGCAGCGCATGGAGTCCACCTTCGCGCATGCCGACGCCGACAACCTGCGCAATGCCCTGCGCCGCACCACCTACGAGGGCGCCTCCGCGGTGCTCAGCGGCGCGGGCGCGCGGCTTTCCGATGACCAGGTGATCGACTCCATGGCCCGCGAGTCGATCGCGCCCGGCACGCTGTCGGCGCAGTCGGTGACCAATGCGCTGGGCTCGGCGGCGGTGGACCTGGTGTACACGCCCGTCACCCCCTGCCGCATCCTCGACACCCGCGTGGCCGGTGGCGCGATCGCCGGCACCTTCAGCCGCGACTTCAACGCGGTGGTCGGCTCCGGCGGCAACTTCAGCAGCCAGGGAGGCAGCGCGACCGACTGCGGCATGGTGGCGGCCGGGCAGGCGGCGGTGGTGGTGAACCTGACGGCGGTCACGCCCGGTGGCGCCGGCTTCGCGACCGCCTATCCGGCGGGCACGTCGCGTCCGCTGGCGTCGAGCGTGAACTACACCGCCGGGGCCATCGTCAACAATTCGATCGTGGTGAAGCTGCCGACGCCGCTGGCTGCGAAGGATTTCTCGATCTACACCTTCGCCACGTCGGACTTCGTGGCCGATATCGTCGGCTACTACGCGCCGCCGGCGGCCACCGCGCTGGAGTGCACCCGGCAGTTCGGCACCTTCGTCAGCGTCCCGGCCAACACCTATGGCTTCGGCGTGTCGGCCACGTGCCCCACGGGTTACTCCGCCACGGGCCTGGGCATCGAAGCGGCGGCGAACGTGGTGATGGCCGATTCCGCGATCAACTCGTCGGGCGGCACGATCTTCACCTACAACCTGGGCGGCACCGCCCAGTCCACCCGCGCCTGGGTGCAGTGCTGCCGGGTGCCGGGGCGCTGAGCGAAGGGTCTGCGGGACGTCGCTCCTCCCCGGCCATTGCGGGCCGGGGAAGAGCGCCGCCAGGGCCGACCAGTGACCCCGCCCGCAGTGCAGTAGCGCCCGCGGGTGCCCCGACCTGCTAAATTCCGGGGCAGTCCTGCGTGGAGCCGCTGTGGCCTCGGTCATGAACGAAACGATGGAAACCGCCGACAGCCGCATTGCCGCGGCGCTGTCCGCCCGCGGCCGCCTGAAGGAAGCCGACCTGGCCCGCGCCCAGCGCCTGCAGGCCGAAGCCGGCGGCTCGCTGTCCGCCCTGCTGGTGCGGCTGGGCATGGTGTCCGAGCGCGACATGGCCGAAACCTCGGCCGAGGTGCTGGGCCTGCCGCTGCTGTCAGCCAAGGACTGCCCCGATGCGCCGCCGCCCGGCGTGCAGCTGTCGCTGCGCTTCCTCAAGCAGCTGGCCGTGTGCCCGGTGGGCGAGGGCGCCGACCACGTCGAGCTGCTGGTGGCCGACCCGCAGGACGACTACGCCGCGCAGGCGGTGTCGCTGGCCACCGGCCGCGATGTGCGGGTGAAGGTGGGCCTGCGCGCCGAGATCGCCGACCTGATCGAGCGCTACTACGGCAGCGGCCGCTCGGCCATGGGCGCCATCGTCGAGAACCTGGGCGACGAAGCCAGCGGCGACGAGGCCGACGTGGAGCAGCTGCGCGACCTGGCCTCCGAAGCGCCGGTCATCCGCCTGGTGAACCTGGTCATCCAGCGCGCGGTGGAACTGCGCGCGTCCGACATCCACATCGAACCCTTCGAAAACCGCCTGAAGGTGCGCTACCGCGTGGACGGCGTGCTGGAGGAATCCGAATCCCCGCCCGCCAACCTCACCGCGGCGGTGATCTCGCGCATCAAGATCATGGCCAAGCTCAACATCGCCGAGCGCCGCCTGCCGCAGGACGGCCGCATCATGGTGCGCGTGCAGGGCAAGGAGCTCGACCTGCGCGTCAGCACCGTGCCCACCGCCCACGGCGAATCGGTGGTGATGCGCCTGCTGGACCGCGAATCGGTGGTGCTGGACTTCAAGGCGCTGGGCTTCACCGACGAGTTCCTGGCGGATTTCGTGAAGGTGCTCGAACAGCCGCACGGCATCCTGCTGGTCACCGGCCCCACCGGCTCGGGCAAGACCACCACGC